>CAIWUU010000122.1 GCA_903915955.1 uncultured Chlorobiaceae bacterium
CCGCTTTTTGCACGCTTTTTTGGTAAAATGCGGGCTTCGGCCAATGCGAGTTTTACAACAAAAGAGAAAATCATCAAGAATATCGAGCCACGGCTATCGGATCTGGTCAGCCACTGCAACGATCTGATCCGTGAGGTCAAGAGCAAGTTGCCTGACATCAACAAAAAAGGGCTGATAATCATTATCGAAGATCTTGATAAATTGAGTATTGAGAAAGCTGAAGAGCTTTTTTTCAACCACAGCCATATTCTCAGTACTCTGCAAACCCATGTTATTTTTACCTTTCCGATCTCCCTCCGTTACCATCACAAATCAAGGGTTATCACAGGCAATTTTGATCTGGATTTCGAGCTGCCGATGCTCAAGGTGCGCGACAAGCAAGGGGAACCTTTCACGGGAAGGGATGCCTTGCACCACATCATAACGCGCCGGATAGGTGAGGAGTGTTTTGATCCTCCCGTGCTGGTTTATGAATTCATCGATAAAAGCGGCGGTTGTATACGCGATCTCTTTCGCATGATTCGAGATGCTGCCGATAATGCGCTCAATCATGAACGATCCCTGATCGCCAAAACCGATTATATTAAAAGTTTTTACAGTCTTCGCAAAGATTACGAGAACACCATTGCCGAAAAACGGGTGAATAATGAAGTTGTTACCTCTGTTGAGGAGTATTATAAAACCCTGATAGCCGTTGCATTAAGCAAAACAAAAAAGGTGGACAATACCGGTGCTGCACTTGATTTGCGCCAGAACCTCTGTATTCTTGGTTACAACGACGAGGGGTGGTGCGATCTCCATCCGGTTGTCCGCAGTATTCTGGAAGAACGTAACATGATTTCTGGGCCCGATGAAAGCAGAATCGAATGAGTATTCCGAAAACATCACTATTGCCGAGCGCTTCTTTCTGAAAACCAAACGGGGTGGTTTTTTATTTGCCGTTACCAATGACGAGTTTCTTCAGAAGGAGATCAACGCAACGCTTCGTGGCCGTTTGCATGGCCAAGGGAAAACTATCCGTATCCATGATTGGGAGAGTGGTGGTGAAGCTCTTCATCCGGCTGAACAGTTGCGTCTCCTGAAAAAAAATTACCCCGATACCGCCGGATTTATTTTAACCGGCCTTGATTCTGCGCTTGAAAAAAATCCGAATCTTCTTGTACAGCTTAATTTTGGTCGAGAGGCGCTCTCTGCTTTTGGTATACCACTGCTCTTTTGGCTGAACAACACTTCATTGCAGCGGATCAGCTTTGAAGCTATTGATCTCTATAACCAGCGTGCAAGCGCCAATCTCTATTTTGAGCAGTCGTTTGCAAGTACTGATCATATACTGCCCTCTGTTGCTCAGAAAACGCTACACGGCAATCAAAATCTGCGTTCAAATGAAGCGAGACTGAAGCTGTTGGAGCAGCAGCTTCACGAAGCTGAAAAAAATAAGCGGGACCCTGCTGAAATTGCAAACGCAATTGTTCTCGAACTCCTCCCGCTTTATACTGAAATTTCTGGTGCAATGCAATCGGTGCAGTCGCTGATTGATCGATATTATAATGAGTTTGATCTGGAGAAACCGGAACAGTGCGTCGTTGTTGCAGAGGCTTTCAATGTTGTGGGAAAGGTTGACAAAGCCCGTTTTTTGATTGAAAAGGCTTTGTCGCGCTACCGTGAGCTTGCCAGGGAGAGTCCCCTGGCCTATCGCTTTTTTATCGCAAAGACGCTCAATACATTGGCAAAATTACAGGCAGCCCGGAACGAATTTGCGGCAGCGGAAGAGGGCTATCAGGAGGCTCTGAATATATATCAGGAGCTTCTCTCTTTGTCTGATGTTGCCGAGACGCAGGTTAATCTGGCGCATGCACGGGCAGCCCGGAACGAATTTGCGGCAGCGGAAGAAGGATATCAGGATGCACTGGAAATTTACAGGAAGCTTGCCTCCCTGCCCGAGGTTGCCGAAACCCTCAAGTATATTGCAGAGTTACAAAAAATGCTGAACGAAAAAAGAGCAGCGGAACAAGGCTATCAGGAGGCGCTGAAAATAACAGGTGAGCTTGCCGGAGCGGTTACCTGGCTGCATGTTTCGGACTTCCATCTTGGTGATGACGCTCCATACGATCAGGGGGTTATTCTTCGCTCCCTTGTTGAATCAGTGCAACGGTTCAGGCAGGAGGGTCATCGTCCCGACCTGATATTTGCAACCGGTGATATTGCCAGGAGTGGTAAAGCCAGAGAGTATGCCATTGCAACAACATTTTTTGAGGCACTGCTCGATGCAGCAGGGCTTACCAGAGATCGTCTGTTTATCGTTCCCGGAAACCATGATGTTGACCGCAAGATGGGCAAGGGCCTTGCCAGAACACTCGACAGCAATGGAGATGCCGATGAGTACTTTGATCCTGAGACTCCAACTCCGCATCTGAGTCAGAAGCTGCATGCGTTTGCCGCTTGGTACAACAACTATTTCAGCGGCATTCGCTCGTTTCCCGGCAGCACAACCTGCAGTCCGGTAGAAGTTGTCTCGATCAGGCAGAGCAGCGTTGCGATTCTGGCGCTGAACAGTGCGCTTTTCTGTATTGGTGAAGACGATCATGAAAAACTTTTCCTTGGCCGACGCTGCCTCGATGAGGCAAACAAGCAGTTAGTGCAGCGTAAAGCCGACCTGACCATTGCCCTGATTCACCATCCGCTTCACTGGTTAAATCCGGATGAGCAGGGAAACATCAGGGCAACGCTTGAAGCATCGGTTGATGTGCTGCTTCAGGGCCACTTTCATCAGGTGGTGACAGAAAAAATTGTTGCGGCAAATGGCGGATATCTGAAGCTTGCTGCCGGAGCCTCATATCAGACAAGGAAGTGGCCAAACAGCGCCATGTATGCCACCTTCTATGGCGATCAGGTAACCATCTTTCCGATTCGCTATGAAGATAACCGTGAACTCTGGACGCTTGATACCAGCGTTTTTCCATCCCCATCGTATATCGGGAGCTTTGTTATGCCGGGCCGGACGATTTCCGGTTCAACACCACCACCCGCCGAACTCCATGCAAAAGAGGCTGAACGCTACCGGAACACCTTGAAAGAGGAGTTGGGTTATATCAGAATGCTCGGTTTGCCGGGTGTCGAGAGTCTCAAGGTCAACCTCGATGATGATACCTTTGTACCGCTGCGTTTTTCAAGGGGCCAGGAGCCTGACCGCTCTTCCGAAAAGAGAGGTATGCCGCAGGAGTCTGGTGACAGCGATATTCTCACTCCCGACAGAGTGATGCGGGAGGCCTTCAGGGTGCGTCGGATGCTGCTTGTTATCGGTGACCCTGGCGCAGGCAAAACAACGCTGCTCAAGTATTATGCCCTGTGTGCGCTTGAGCGGGATCGCTCCGAAAGGCTTGGCTTCTCGGGGATGGTCAATGTTTTTTATCTGCCTCTGCGTGAGCTTCGCCGTCAGGAAAACGGGCGATATGAGTCGCTGCCGGCAAGCCTTGCATTTTGGAGTGAAAAGCACCACAACCCTCTTGATGCAGCAGTGTTCATTGAGTGGCTGCAGGCGGGAACATCTCTCGTGTTGCTTGACGGCCTCGATGAAATCAGCAACAGGGAAGAGCGAATCAAGGTGTGCCAGTGGATTGATGCAGCCTGGAGTGGTTTCAGCAAGGCCTGTTTTGTGGTGACATCACGGGCGACAGGCTACCGCAAAGATGAGGGAATTGAGCTTGAGGCAGACTACGAACGGGCTGACGTGCAGGATTTCACCAAAGAGCAGCAGGAGCAATTTCTGGCAAACTGGTTCAGGGCGGCTTTTTTGAAGGAGTCCTGTGATGAGGGATTGATTCCTCAGGAGTGGCAGCGTCAGCAGCGTGCAAAGGCTGCTGAACGAACTGGTAAAATGCTTGCATACCTGAATGCCCCGAAGAACAAGGGGTTGCGCCAACTGGCCTCCGTGCCGATGATTCTGCAGATCATGGCGATTCTGTGGAAAAACAGGGATTTTCTGCCCGAGAGTCGTGTTGAGCTCTACAATGCCGTGCTCGATTATCTGCTTGAACTCAGGGACAAACGCCGTGAGATTCCGGTGCTGATTTCGGCAAAACGTGCCCGTATGGTGCTTGGCCCGCTCTCCCTCTGGATGCAGGAAGAGCTGAAAACGGATGAGGTCGGCAAGGATGCCATGCAGGCAAAAATGCAGGAACGCCTCGATGTTTTGAGGGAGAAGAACTATACCCCGCCCACTGTTGAGGAGTTCTGCAATCATCTCGTGAACCGCGCAGGGTTGCTGGTGGAGTATGGAAACAGTGCATACATGTTTCGCCACAAATCGTTCAGGGAATATCTTGCCGGTGTTGAGCTGGTCAAAAAGGTACAGCGAACCTCTGGCCATCTCGACAGCCTGATTCTCGGCTTTGGCGACGACTGGTGGGAGGAACCGATCAAATTCTTTCTTGCCCAGCAAGATGAGGAGACATTTGACCTCTTTATGGAAAAACTTTTTGACTCACCTCTCAGTGCAGTGTTTACGCTGAAGCAGCAGTTGCTCCTGCAGACCATCATTGAAGAAGCACCGCTGAAAAAGGTTGATGCTCTCTGCAAGAAGCTTCTTGATCCGTCAAACAGCTCAGAACGTCAGAGGGTCATTCTCGATTGCCTCAAAGCTATCGGAAAACCGGCAGCTCTTGATGCCTTGCAGCAGTTCATGGCCCAAGGCCTTGCCAAAAACGAAGATGTTGCAGGTCGGGCCAATGAAGTGATCAGTGCTCTCGGAGGTCAAATCAAAAATTTTCGGCCATCCTCACGAAATCATCTGGAACAGAATGCGGAGTATATCCTGATACCGGGAGGGAGCTACCTTTACTCAAAGACAAAAAAGAAAGAGCATGTTCCGGATCTCTATGTTGCCAAGTACCCTGTAACCAACAAGCTCTACCGATCATTCATTGCTGCAATTGGGGAGGCATCAGGATTCAAGGAAAAGCTGAACGAAATTGCGCAAAACAACAGATGGGATACCAAATTTGCCAACTATCTCAAAAAGGGCCAAAACGACCTTGCCACTCTGTTTCGTTCAACCTATGATGAAGATCGAAAATTTGGCGGCGATGATCAGCCGGTTGTTGGCGTTTCCTGGTATGCAGCCCAAGCCTACGCACTCTGGCTTTCACAGCTTGAAGGTAAACCAGACTCTTACCGCTTGCCGAATGAAGTTGAGTGGGAGTGGGCAGCAGGAGGCAGGCAGGGTGAGGCGATGCAGGAAGTTCGTGAATATCCCTGGGCAGAAAATAAAGGGCAACCGAACCCGAAACTGCTCAACTATGAAAGGAATGTAGGTGCAACAACACCTGTCGGTAGCTATCCCGAAGGAGCTACTCCGGAAGGACTTTATGATATGGCAGGGAATGTTTGGGAATGGATGGATAGCTGGTATGATGAATCCGGTTCGGGCCGTGTGCTTCGTGGCGGGAGCTGGGGCAGCGACGCCGAGTACTGTCGGTCGGCGATTCGCTACTACTTCACCCCCGACTACCGGCTCACCTATGTTGGCTTCCGCCTGGTGTTCGTCCCGTAGTCAGTTGGCAGTTTTCCGGCTTTGCTTTTGAGCGAGAGTGCAGTTACAACATTGTGGTGAGCGGCTGTGAGGGACGAACTGCCGCACGCCATAATGTTGCGTAACAAAGCGACAACAGAAAGGCCGCCTTGTGGCGGCCGACGATTGCAGCAACAAACTGTCGCTGCAGCTCTTGCAGACCACTCTCATGCCGGTGACGTAAGTTTTATTTGAACGCGGCAGATATGCGATACCGACAGAAATCCCCAGAGTAACCAAATACGGCGCACAGGCGCGGCGGGTGCTGGAAGCTCTTCTCGACAAGTATGCCGACGAAGGCATTGTGCATATTGAAGCGCCGCAGATACTCTCTATTGCTCCTTTTACCGGCTTTGGAACACCGGTTGAGATCATTCGCCTTTTCAATGGTTTTGAGAGCTACCAGCAAGCCATGCACGAACTCGAACAAGCGCTCTACAGCGCATAACAACAAGATACCATGCCGATCGGAACCCTGATCAAAACCATACAGGATATCATGCGTAAGGACGTTGGCGTTGATGGCGATGCCCAGCGCATCAGCCAGATCGTCTGGCTGCTTTTTCTGAAAATATTCAACGATCGTGAGGAGGAGTGGCAGCTTACCATTCCCGATTATAAAACTCCGCTTCAGAGCCGGTATCGCTGGCAGAGTTGGGCAAAAGATCCCGAAGGAGTGACCGGAGAGGAGCTGATTGATTTTGTCAACAATGAGCTTTTTCCCTCACTCAAGCGTCTGGCTTATGTTGCCGGGGTGTCGCCACACGGCAGGGTGATCGGTTCGGTTTTTGAGGATGCCTACAACTACATGAAGTCCGGCACCCTGCTCCGGCAGGTGATCAACACCATTGAAGAGGAGGTCGATTTCAACTCCTCCAGCGACCGCCACCTCTTCAACGACATCTACGAAAAGATTCTTGCGGACTTGCAGCGGTGAAAAGTATTCATCCACTTCCTCCCCTTGCCGAACAGAAACGCATAGTCGCCAGAATCGACCAGCTCATGGCGCGTTGCGATGAACTGGAAAAGCTGCGAGCCGAGCGTGATCAGAAGCAAACAGCTTTGCTTAATGCATTGATGGCAATGATATAATCAATTGCCACTTTCCGGGAGCGCCGAGCTCCAGCTCGGCATAGTAGGCAAGGCTAAAAATCATGGATGAGAAGATTGCTTTGCCAGATCGCATTATTTGACGTAAAATATTGTTAAATTGCTTGGTGCATGTTACCGAACCATGTGCATTTTCTGATTGATCCTTTGATTGAGTTGGGAGTGATTGTACAGTCATGGAAATCATTTACGGGGCGGTGGGTAATGAAGCATAATGCCGATCTGGAGCTCGGCGTTCCCGGGAAAAGCCTGTGGATGCGTGAATATTGGGATCGTTATATCCGTAATGAAGAGCATCTGCATACGGTGATTGAGTATATTCACCAAAACCCTGTGAAAGCGCGGTTGTGTCAATTTCCCGAATCATGGTGCTGGAGCAGTGCCTGTCAGGGAACATTCAGTTTCAATGTGCCACCACAAGAGGAGGATTTTACATGAACAACTCCGAACTGCTTATCTACCAGGCCCCGGACGGTAGAATAAAAATAGATGTACGGCTCGAAGATGAAACGGTCTGGCTGACGCAGGCGCACATGGCAGAGCTGTTCGGCAAGAACAAAAAGACCATATCGGAGCACATTCGTAACATCTTTAATGAAGGTGAACTGGATGAAAAAGCAGTTGTCCGGAATTTCCGGACAACTGCGGCGGACAGTAAAAACTATGATGTTCAGTACTACAATCTGGACGTGATCATCTCAGTTGGCTACCGGGTAAAATCGCAGCAGGGCACGCGGTTCCGCATCTGGGCTACCCAACGGCTCAGGGAATATATTGTCAAAGGTTTTGCGCTGAATGATGAGCGGTTCAAGAGCGGCAGTTCGATGAACTACTTTATGGAGCTGCAGGAGCGTATCCGTGAAATCCGGTTGTCGGAACGTTTCTTTTACCAGAAGATCAAGGATATCTACACGACCAGCATTGACTATGACTCCAGAGCTGAAAGCACCATTGAATTTTTCAGGGTGGTGCAGAACAAATTGCTATGGGCAATCAGTCAGCAGACAGCAGCGGAACTGGTGTATCGCCGCGTTGATGCTTCACTGCCGCTGATGGGCATGCAATCCTTTGACAAAACGGGGGTTCCTGTTCGCAAGGGTGATGTGAGCATTGCGAAAAATTATCTGAATGAAGATGAAATCAAATTGCTTGGCCTGCTGGTGGAGCAATACCTTGCTTTTGCGGAGGTGATGGCGCAGCAGCGAACGCCGATGTACATGAAAGACTGGATCCAGCGTCTGGATTCAATTATTCAGCTCAATGGTCGCGAATTGCTCACCCACGCCGGTAAAATCAGTCATCAGACAGCGCACGAAAAGTCGGCGCAGGAATACGACAGGTACCGGGAGGCCCAGAAACAGCCGCAGCAGGAAGAGAGCCTACGGGAACTTGAGCGGGATATCAAACAACTCTTCAAAAAAGAGTAAAATGAGAAGCCCCGTTACAGGAGGGGAGATTGAGTAATTCAACATTAAAATTAACCTTGGCGTTCAATGCTTTAAACACTTTAATAATTGTTTCAAAACGAGCGTCCGTCAGGCTGTTCTCTAACTTGGAGATTTGCGCTTTCTTTACACCAACCA
>CAIWUU010000123.1 GCA_903915955.1 uncultured Chlorobiaceae bacterium
ACTCTTTAACCTGATGTTATACCTCTTTGGCTTTCTTCATAACCCTATGAGTTGAGAACTCTACATAATTCATTATATGTAAAGTTGTTAGGCCTTGAAAGAAGCCTTAGAATCAGTTTTTGGTCTTTACTCATATCCCAAAGTACGACATGTATTAAATATTTGCAACTACCTTTCGGTTGCGTTTGAGGGATGCGGATGGGAAATTACCATTGATATTACCCTATGCACTTCCGCAATAAATGCCAAGCCTACTCCGGGAGCTTTATTTTGGTAGTAGCGGGAAGCCTCCCAAAACTCTTCATCTGCTTCCGGCAAGAATTTGAAGTTCATGACAACTTGCTTATCGCTCTTTTGAATAATTCGTTACCAGAAATACCGTGAACCTTCCCAGCGCGATAATCATCAAGTCGCCTTTCTGCTTCATCCAGCTAAAGTTGTTCGACTTCCGACACTGTTGGCTCGTCCAGACTCAAGAGCAGCTTGCCAACGATTGACAACTTTTGCATCCCAAGTACATACAAAATCTGACAGTGGTGTAATTTTTGATGAGGATAAAGCGGATAACGATGTCGTTCACCACGAAATAAAACTGGTCGATCGGTCAACGGGAGCCGTGTTCTACGACAAACTCACCTTTATTTATCTCGAACTGCCCAAGTTCACAAAAACGATTGATGAGCTTGTCACCGACTTCGACAAATGGTGTTTTCTCCTGCGTCATCTTTCTGAACTCACTGACAGACCGGCGCATCTTCAGGAGAAGGTTTTTCTAAAAGTCTTTGAACTTGCAGAGATTGCAAAGTATTCGAGTGTGGAAGCCGAGGCTTATGAGGAGAGTCTCAAGGTTTATCGGGACCTGAAGAATGTGGTCGATACTGCTTTTGATGAGGGCAAAGCTGAGGGGGTGGCTGAAGGTATTCAGCAAAAAGCTTAAAGATGCAGGTTTTGACATTGAAACCATTTCACGGTGCACCGGTTTGCCTGTTCATATCGTAGAAGGGTTGTAATCCCGGATGGACAAATATGAGCAGTATGCCGACTTGTTTGCTCAAAGGGGGCCGCTTATCCATTTGTTGTCCTGACATCGGATCCACAACAGCGATAAATTTTACTGCCAACTCATTAGAGCGTGCATTTATAGTTCAAATCATCTTCTTTAGCTCTATTTTACAGTGTGGGCGGTTGTTCAATGAGCTAATGGGCACTTGGCATGAACAAGGCTATTGATACGAAAGGATTTACAGGCCTTTCGGAGAAAGAAGCGGTGGAGCGGCTTGAATCGGAAGGGTATAATGAGTTACCCTCTTCGAGAGAGCGTGGTATTTTTTCGCTTGCGTTCGGCGTTGTCCGCGAACCGATGTTTCTGTTGCTGGTTGCCTGTGGGGCGCTCTATCTGGTGCTTGGCGATCTCCAGGAGGCGATGATGCTTCTCGGCTTTGTTTTTTTTGTCATGGGGTTGACCCTCTATCAGGAGCGGAAAACAGAACATGCTCTGGATGCATTGCGTGACCTTTCGAGTCCTCGTGCACTCGTTGTCAGGGATGGCAGAGAGCGGCGAATTGCCGGGCGGGAGGTGGTACCGGGTGATATTCTTGTTATCAGTGAGGGCGACCGTGTCCCTGCGGACGCAGTACTTCTTTCGTGTCTGAATCTTTCGGTCGATGAATCTCTCTTGACCGGTGAATCGGTACCAGTCCGAAAAACTGATGATGAACAAGATGGAAAAGAGCGTCGTCCTGGTGGTGATGATCTGCCCTTAATCTTTTCGGGAACGTTGGTGGTTCAGGGGCAGGGGATAGCGAGGGTGATTGCAACGGGCATCAAGAGCGAAATAGGTAAGATTGGCAAGGTGTTGCAGAGTGTTGAACCTGAAGTGACCCTTTTGCAGAGGGAGACGAATCGATGGGTGCATCATCTGGCGATTATCGGCCTCTCGTTGTGTCTGCTCGTGGTTATTTTCTACAGTCTTACTCATGGAGACTGGCTCAATGGATTGCTGGCTGGAGTTACCCTTGCCATGGCAACACTCCCGGAAGAGTTGCCGGTTGTGTTAACCATCTTTCTTGCCCTTGGGGCCTGGCGTATTTCAAAAAAACAGGTGCTTACCCGCCGTATGCCAGCCATAGAGACACTTGGCTCTGCGACGGTTCTTTGTGTGGACAAGACTGGCACACTGACCATGAATCGCATGACGGTCAGCAAGCTTTTTGCCGGAGAAGAGTTTTTTGATATTCCATCAGCTTCAGGGCATGTGGTTCCGGAAAGCTTTCACAATCTGCTCGAATTCACCATTCTTGCCAGCCAGCTTGATCCCTTTGATCCGATGGAAAAAGCTCTCAAAGAGTGTGGTGATCAATTTCTGACGGCGACGGAGCACCTGCACAAGGATTGGGATCTGGTTCAAGAATACCCCCTATCCAAAGAGCTGCTTTCTATCTCCCGCGTGTGGAAAGCCTCGGAAAGGGAGGCGTACATCATTGCCGCCAAGGGTGCACCTGAAGCAATCCTTGATCTTTGTCATTGTAATGAGCCAGAGAAAGCCCGGCTTTCCCTTCGTATTGCGGAAATGGCTGATCAGGGGCTGCGGGTATTGGGGGTGGCACGGGCATTTTTTCAGCAGTCCCTATTACCGGGCAAGCAGCATGACTTTGATTTTGAGTTTCTTGGTTTGATCGGCCTCGCTGATCCTGTGCGTCCGACCGTGCCTTCAGCCATAGCTGAATGCTACAGCGCCGGGGTTCGTGTGGTGATGATAACCGGGGATTATCCGGGTACAGCACGAAATATTGCCCGGCAGATTGGCCTGAAAAAAGCTGATGCCTTTATCACAGGCCCTGAAATGCAGCGTATGACGGATAAGGAGCTGCAAAAGAGCATCAATGAGGTGAATATTTTTGCACGGGTTGTGCCGGAACAGAAATTGCGCCTGGTGACGGCCCTCAAGGCCAACGGAGAAATTGTTGCCATGACTGGTGACGGGGTGAATGATGCCCCTGCGCTGAAAGCCGCCAACATTGGGATTGCAATGGGCGGACGTGGCACCGATGTGGCCCGAGAGTCAGCCTCACTGGTTTTGCTTGATGACGATTTTTCCTCAATTGTGCAGGCGATTAAACTTGGTCGCAGGATCTTTGATAACATCCGTAAAGCCATTGCCTATATCCTTGCTATTCATGTTCCCATTGCCGGGCTCTCCCTCTTTCCGGTGCTTTTTCAGTGGCCGCTTCTCTTGCTGCCAGCCCATATCGCTTTTTTGCAACTCATCATTGATCCTGCCTGCTCAATCGTTTTTGAAGCCGAGGGGGAGGAGAGAGACGTGATGAGCCGTCCACCCCGGAACTCCAGAGAGCCGTTATTCAGCCGCACGACCGTTCTGCTCAGCCTGATGCAGGGCATTGTGGTTCTGATTGTTGTTTTGGGGGTTTTCCTTTTGGCCCTCTCCTGGGGAGAGAGCGAGCAGGAGGTGCGCGCCTTAACCTTTACCACACTGATGATTTCAAATCTCGGCTTGATTCTCACCAATCGCTCCTGGAGCCGCACCTTTGTTGCTACCATGCGATATCCCAATATGGCGCTGCTGCCGGTGGTTGCCGGTGCGATCCTGTTTTTGGGCGTTGTGCTTTATGTGCCCTTTTTTGTGACTCTGTTCAGATTTTCGCCACTGCATTCCACTGATTTGCTGCTCGCGTTTGCTGCCGGGATTGGGAGCGTGCTCTGGTTTGAAGGGCTGAAGTGGTTCCGAATGCGCAGGTCTGATGCAGGTTAAAAATATGTTGTTCTCCCCTGATGAAGTGACACTATCCTGAAGTGATGGTGCAGGGAAATTGATGGCAAGGCATTATATTTCTCGGACAGATATAAAAAAGCTATGTGCAGAAAAAGGGCATCACTCGTGAGCATTATTCTTCTTGATATAGGCAACGTGCTGGTAACGGTCGATTTTATGCGTTTCTGCCGGGCCATTGCCCGTGACCCGATTGCGGGCGCTGATGAGATTTTCCTGAAATACTGTAGCGGTGAGTTCAAAGACAAACTCGAAACTGGCTGGATAGCGCCACTGGAATATCTTGCCGTTATTGCACGCGACCCGCTTGCCAGAGTGATGCCGCTTTCTGATATCAGGCAGCACTGGCAGGATATTTTTGAGCTGCTGGAGGGTGCCGTTGAGGCCGTCACGTTGCTCAGGCAGAGTCATTTACTCTGGATTATGAGCGATACCGATCCACTCCATTTTACCTTTTTGCTCAACAATTACCCGTTACTGCGAAGCGCTGACCGCTACTACCTCTCCTTTGAGCACGGGAAGATGAAAACCACGGTTGACGCGTTTACGTCTATGCTCGAAAGTTCAGGTCGCACTGCTGACGAATTTCTTTTAATCGACGACAAGGCGGTCAATTGCGCTTCCGCCTCACAAGCTGGAATCAGAAGCATACAGTTCCAGAGCTGGCCGGAGACCCTTGCATTACTTTGAGAAAATAAGGAGCGACCATGCTGCAGATTACCCGAGCCATTGCCATCCCTGATGACGAGATTGAGCTTCAGACCATGCGTGCGCAGGGTGCGGGCGGCCAGAATGTCAACAAGGTTGAGACTGCCGTTCATCTCCGCTTCGATATCAGAGCCTCTTCCTTGCCCGTGGATTTTCTTGAAAAGCTGCTGCTGCAGAAAGATCATCGCATGACGAAGGACGGAGTGATCATCATCAAGGCGCAACGCTACCGTTCGCAGGAGAAGAACCGCACAGATGCCATGCTGCGTCTGCAAGCGCTGCTTCAGCGAGCGGCTATGCCGGTTAAAAAACGGAAGGCTACAGCACCCACCAAAGGCTCTCAGGAGCGGCGTATAGAGAGCAAGGTGAAACGGAGCTCGATCAAGGCGATGAGAGGGCCGGTTGAGTATTGAGGCCAGCTACGATTTATCCCATATTCTCCAGCCGCTTGTAGAAAAAGTGCTTGGTCACTTCTGCAGATACAATATAGAGCGCCACAATCAGCAGCATCCAGCCGTAAAAGAGCAACGGCAACTGTGCAAATCCGAAGCTCGCCGCCAGCGGAGTGAAGGGGAGCGCCAGCACAGCCATGACCACGAGTAGCGTGGCCGTCAGCAGATACTTGCCGGGAGGGCTTTTAAAAAATGGGAGGCGCGTTCGTATCACCAGCACAATGAGCGAGGCGGAGATGACCGATTCAACAAACCAGCCGGTCTGAAACTCCGCTTCTCCCGCATGCAGTACATAATGCAAGACGCCAAAGGTGAAAAAGTCAAAGAGTGAGCTGAGAATGCCGAAGGTGATCATATAGCGCTGGATAAAGCGTATATCCCAGCGGTGCGGCTGGGCGATGTTGATTGCATCGACCCGGTCACTGGAGATGGTGATCTCCGGGAAGTCGGTCAAGAGGTTGGTAAGCAGTATCTGCTTTGGCAGCAGCGGCAGGAAGGGGAGAAAAAGGGAGGCCCCGGCCATGCTGAACATGTTGCCAAAATTGGCGCTTGTGGCCATAAAGACATATTTCATAGTGTTGGTGAAGGTTTTGCGACCCTCAATAATGCCCTGCTCCAGTACCTTCAGGTCATGGTTGAGCAGCACAATTTCGGCAGCCTCCTTGGCAACATCCACCGCAGTATCGACCGAAATTCCCACATCGGCGGCATGAATGGCGGATGCATCGTTAATCCCGTCACCCATAAAGCCAACAACATTCCCGCCCTTTTTCAGGGAGAGAATGATGCGCTCCTTTTGGTTTGGCTCCACTTCAGCAAAAATATCGGTACGCACGGCTTGCTGCATCAGTGCCAGATCACTCATCTTGCGAATTTCCGGGCCGGAGAGGACTATCGGGTTGACGATTCCAATTTGCCGACCCAGGCTTCCTGCAACCAGAGCATTGTCGCCCGTAATAATTTTCAGTTTTACACCGAGTCTTTCAAGATTTTTAATCGTCTCCTCAACATTTGCCTTGGGAGGATCAAAAAGAGTGATAAATCCAAGAAAGATCATCTCCGCTTCATCCTTTCGGGTAAAGTTCTGCTGATTATTTCCGGCCTTCCAGGCAACGCCAAGTGTTCGGTATCCTTCAGCGCTGAGCTGCTCATAGCGCTCCATAATCTCTGCCCGTTTTTCATCCAGAGCGATCAGTGTTCCCTCTTCGCTCTGAGCCCGGTTACACACCTCAAGCACTTGGTTAAGGGCACCTTTCGTGATAACAATATTCTCGGATGCACTCCGAAGCTGCACGGTCAGGCGTTTTCGGATAAAATCATAAGGAACTTCACTTTGTACCTCAAAGAGACGTTTGTTGAGAGGCTGATTGCTGATAATTGCCTCATCAATGGGGTTCTGAAATCCCTGTTGCAGTGAGGCATTCAGCCAGGCGTATTCAAGCACCCTGTCAGATGGGTTGCCTGAGGCGGATAATGCTTTGTGTAACTTCACCTTACCCTCTGTGATGGTGCCCGTCTTGTCGGAACAGAGGATGTTCATACTCCCAAAGTTTTCGATGGAGGAGAGCCGTTTCACAATCACCTGCTGCTTCGCCATGTTGCGGGCACCGGAGGCAAGATTGACACTGATAATGGCTGGCAGCAACTGTGGGGTAAGACCGACGGCAAGCGCCATGGAGAAGAGAAAAGAGTCCAGAATTGGTTTATGGAGCAGCACATTGACGGCAAAAATGATGACAACCAGCACCATGGTGATCTCCATAAGCATATACCCGAACCTGCGCACGCCCCGTTCAAAATCTGTTTCAGGAGCTTTCAGTCGAAGAGAGTTAGAAATTTTTCCAAACTCAGTCTGCAATGCGGTTTGCATTACCAGCGCTTTCGCTTTTCCACTGATAACATGTGCGCCCATAAACAGGGTGTTGCTCCTCTTGGCTAATGGGGTGTCGGCAGGGATAATACCGCTGTTTTTTTCGACAGGATAGGTTTCACCGGTAAAGGCTGCTTCGTCAACAAACAACTCTTTTGATTCGAGGATAAGGCTGTCGCCCGGAATTACATCTCCAGCCGAGAGTAAAACAACATCTCCCGGCACCACCTCTTCAATGTGAATCTCTTTCTCCTCGCTGTTACGAAGCACCCGGCACTTGATCTGCACCATTTTCATCAGTTGATCAATCGCACTGGCAGCACCTTTCTCTTGCCACCAGCCCAGTAAACCACTCACCAGCACGATGACCAGAATAATGGAAGCATCAGTTTTGTCATGCAGGGCAAAAGAGAGTGCTGCTGCAAAAATCAGCAGTAACGTCACCGGGCTTTTGAATTGCAGCAGAAACAGCATGAGAGCTGAAGTTCTGGAGCCTCTTTTCAGCGAGTTTGGGCCGTACTGCTTCAATCGTTCCTGGGCAGTTTTTTCTGACAAGCCTTGCGTGGTACTGTCAAGATTGAGGAGGGCCTGTTCCGGTGTGAGTGACCAGAAGCTCTTTTCTGTTGTTTGCTGAGTGCTTTCTTTCATGCTTTCCAGCCTGTACGGTCTGCGGATGCATCCAAAAAGCAGAGGATTTCATCTTCCTGATGGTCGTTATTGAGCAGCGTTGATTGTCTCTTGCACTCATCGGCAAACCCCTTGTGCTGTGTATCGATACGTAAAATAAGCAGTTGAGATAAATCCTCATCCCGCTTCTGATAGTTTGTTAGATCATTTTCCATAGGGCACACGTTCACTTGTTTTATTCTTGCATGATAGCACGTATACCATAACGCAGCTACAATCCAATAAGTTTTTAGCTCATTCTTCCTTTCACCAACAAGCAAGAGGCTTTTTCGGTCGTTCAGTTCACTCCAATGGTTGCTGAGCGGTTAAAAATTTTGTAGAATAATGTGTGTTCAGTATACTGATAAAACTCTTTGCTTGATGACATTGCTCGACACTCAATCCTCGGAGATGTGGAGGTGAACAATTGAACATGAATGACAATAATGATACAGGATATGCACACCGTCACGCTTCATGATGCGGAAACCCAACTTCCCCAACTGGTTGAGCATGCTGCTCGCGGTGAAGCATTTATTATCAGCAAGGGAGGGCGCCCGATGGTTAAGGTGATACCATTCGATACCACAATTGGTCATCCTCAGCGCCTTGGTTTTATGGCAGGCGAGATTTCTGTTCCTGAGGATTTTGACTCTATGGGCAGTAGTGAAATCGCCGCATTATTTATTGGCGGCGTGTCGTGAATCTGCTGCTTGATACTCATATTCTGCTCTGGGCAGCCGGGCAACCTGACCGACTGTCGGAGGAGTGCAGGAAGTTGTTGTTAAACCCATCAAATAATCTGAATTTCAGCGCAGCGAGCTTGTGGGAAATCAGTATCAAATTCAGCTTGGGGCGTTCCGATTTCAATGATGATCCAGCTCTTTTGAGGCAAATGCTTTTGCTCCATGGTTTTCGTGAACTGTCGGTCAACGGCGAGCATGCAATAGCAGTGAGTATGCTACCCACCTTGCATAAGGATCCTTTTGACAGGATTCTCATTACTCAAGCTCGTACAGAGGATATGTTGTTGATTACTTAGTAGCAGCTTATGGGGATGGGATCTGGTTGGTTGACTGATTGCTATTGGTCGTGCTTATATTTTAAATGCATTTAACTGATGTCAGTTGGAGATAATAATCGCCATTATTGAATTCACATCCGTATGTTCCAAAAAAAATCGATAAAAATCACCGACCGAGGTAAGGCTCCGCGTTCTTCCTGGATAGAGAATTGCACTCATCCCGAGGTGGTCAAGACGATGCACGAGAGCTATTCAAAAACGATCAATAAAACGATGCTCTCGCTGCTTGGTGTCGGGTTGTACAGTCTGCTGGCGGTGGCGAGCTCACCCGACAAGTCGCTGATTGCCACCAACAGCTCCATTCAAACACCGCTGGTTGGCACCTCAATCTCTTTTCAGGGTTTTCTGATTGTCTCCCCCTTTCTTCTTGTCATCCTGATCGTCTATCTTCACATTTTGTTCGGCTACTGGCTGCAGCTTGAAAAAAAGCGCAAGGATATGAACGAGCAGTCGCTTAAAAACGGTGAGCCAACCATTGAGAGTGTTCCAGCCATTTTCAGTTTTAGTGACCTTTTGCCCCGATTTGTCACAAACTTTATCTTTTACTGGTTTGTACCGCTGGTATTGTGCTTCCTGGTATATAAAGCGTTTGCCCTCAAAGAGTTTATTCGTCCGATGTTTTATGTCGCCTCTTTCGTGACAATCTCCCTTCTTTTTTTGCAGATTAATCGTTGTCCCAAAGAGCGGCGGCGCTGGTGGAATACTCCCCGCTGGATACTCCTCGCTCTGGTTGTTGGGTACATGGGATATTTCCCCTCTGTGTCCGACTCATTCCGCAGGCCACTGAATCTCCAGCGGGAAGATCTTCATGACGCATGGCTGCAAGGGGTGGATTTGACCGGCGCCGACATGAGTAACGCCAATCTGAAGGGGGCAAACCTTCGGATGGCCCAGCTTCAGGGAGTTTCCCTGATCGGAGCCAATCTTCAGGGAACAAACCTCAGAGGAGCCAGTCTCAAGAATGCTCAGCTCAATGAGGCCAATTTTCAGGGAGCCAATCTTGGGGGTGCTGATCTTGCAAAAGCTGACCTTTTTTCTGCCAATTTCAGGGAGGTAAAGGAGATGGAACCCTATCGAATTAAAACTGCTGAAAATTGGAATCGCGCTTTTTACAGTAATGAGTTCATTTCGATCTTTAAACTTTCACCAACCCACAATGAAGACCTCGAAAAAATCGGTAATTACTATGGTGGTGGGAAAATAGCTTATATCTTCCAGCCAGGTGATAAGGGTTATGTTGACGGTGAACGGCATGGCCTGATTGCTGCTGAAGCTGATCTGCCTGGAGGTGACAAATATACCTGGGAGGCTGCGAGGAAGGCATGCGACGAACTGAGTGAACACGATTGCATCGACTGGCGTTTACCAAGTAAAGAGGAGTTGAATCAGCTCTATCTCAACAGAAGTGCTGTTGGCGGTTTTTCCGTCAACTTCTACTGGAGTTCTACGGAGCACAGTGCATTTAACGCATGGTTCCAGTACTTCTACCATGGCATCCAGTACTACTACTTCAAGTACTACAAATGGTGTGTTCGGGCGGTGCGGGCTTTTAACTATTTATCTATTCAACAATTAAGGGGGTACCGGGGGCAACGCCCCCAGTAAAAAATATTTTGGACTATGGCGCTCTACTATGATTTACCAGTGTATCGTGATGTCTATCGTCTGATCCTGAAAATCTTTGAGTACACCAAAGATTTTCCTCGAGAGTACAAATACTCGCTTGGTCAGGATCTCAAGCACGACAGCATTGTGCTGGTGCGCAGTATATACAGGGCCAATAAAGCCAAAAGCAAGACCGAGTATCTTGAAGTGTTTCTTGACGATTTTGAAATCCTTAAACTGGAGGTACGTTTATGTGTTGACCTGAAAATTCTGCCCATGAAAAAGCAGGCTGAAATTACCGGCCTCATGGATGGAATTGGTAAACAAATCACCGGATGGCGTAATGCCGGGACGGTGAAAGGTGCCTGAGTTCCGATGGTCAAGGCTGTCGGAAGCGAGCAGAGCTTCGTTCAAAAGCGGCAAAGAGACTGTGAGCCGATCCGTGAAACTTGAAGATCGAGGAGCAGTAAAGGAAAATGCATCGAAAGCGCTTTGGGTGCATGTCAACATCTTTGCGAAAGTGCTGTTGGCGGTTTTTCCGACAACAACTACTGGAGTTCTACGGAGAACAGTGCAAATAACGCATGGAACCAGAACTTCAACAATGGCAACCAGAACAACAACAACAAGAACAACAAATGGTGTGTTCGGGCGGTGCGGGGTTTTGAACAAGCAAGTGTATCGCCCGGCTGAAATTTTCGCCGGGCGGTATACATTATGACGGACGACTCATCGTTGCAACTCGAATTGTTTCTCTCTTCAGCGCCAATTCCGCTTGTTGATCTGTTTGAGGCTTATGAAGGCTGCCGACGACACAAGCGAAATACCGCTAACGCCATAGCATTTGAACTCGACTACGAACAAAATCTGGTTGAACTCTGTGAGGAGATCAATAATGGCAGTTACCAGCCGGGGAAGTCAATCGCCTTTATTGTTGACCGCCCCGTCAAGCGTGAAATATTTGCCGCTGACTTTCGTGACCGCGTTGTTCATCACCTCATCATCAATAAACTGAATGCCCTGTTTGAAAAAGAGTTTATTGGCGACAGTTACTCCTGCCGAAAAGGAAAAGGCACGCATAAAGGGATAAAGCGTCTGGATGGTTTTATCCGCCAGTGCTCCCAAAACTATAGCCGCGACTGCTGGATTTTAAAGCTTGATATCAAAGGCTTTTTCATGAGCATTGATCGTCAGCGCCTCTACCATCGTCTGGAACTGTTTATCAACGCTCATTATCATGCTCCTGATCGTCCTCTCCTGCTCGATCTTTGTCGAAAAGTGGTTTTCTACGATCCTGCCGCCCATTGCGTGATCAAAGGGAAACGCTCAAACTGGAAGGGGTTGCCGGACGACAAAAGCCTCTTTCACTCCCGCCCGGGATGCGGGTTACCGATTGGCAACCTGACCAGCCAGGTGTTTGCCAACTTCTATCTCAACTCGTTCGACCATTTTATGAAACACACCCTCGCGCTCCGATACTATGGCCGTTACGTTGATGATGTGGTGGTGGTGCATCAGGATCCTGCTTTTCTGAACTCAATGCTACCGGTCATTCGCGCCTATTTGCAACAAGAGCTTGGGCTGATACTGCATCCCAAAAAAATCTTTCTTGAGCATTACAGCAAAGGTGTCAAGTATCTTGGAGTTGTTCTCAAGCCTCGCAGGATTTACGTTGCCAACCGCACAAAAGGCAATATGTATCGCGCTCTTTTAAAATATAACCGGATAGCGCAAACGCATAAACCCTGGCATGCCGAGCGTACAGCCTTCCAGAGCAGCATCAACTCCTATCTCGGCTTAATGAAGCATTACCATACCTACTCTCTCCGCCGTTCCATGTTGCGCAAGCACCTTTCTCCCTGGTGGCTGAGGCTGGCCAAGGCAAATGCCCGGCTTGAAAAATTCACGCTCAAAATCAGACCCCGCCGGTCAAAGAGAGGCAGATTCGCGAAAAAGCAACGGCTCAAGCGTGTATGAGAAGACGGTTTGCGAATCCAAAATGAGATGAAAAGGGAGCACACGCTATACTGCTTGGCTTTTTGGAATGCTATATTAAGGATTCCTCCGGCAAATCGTCTTGAAAAGCTCTCGGGTAAAAACAAAGATTTTTACAGCATACGGATTAACGATCAATGGAGAATCATTTTTAAATGGGCAGATGGAAATGCCTCCGAAGCAGAAATTATTGACTATCACTGAAATGAACGAACTCAGAAATATTCATCCCGGAGAGGTTTTGATGGAGGAGTTTTTAATTCCGCTGGAGATCTCTGCGTACCGGCTTTCCAAAGATATCGGGATTCCTCAGACACGGATATCCGGGATAGTGAAAGGGAAGCGACGTGTCACGGCTGATACGGCATTGCGCCTGTCACAATATTTCGGCAATTCCGCAAAGTTCTGGCTTGGTCTGCAAGATGATTATGACCTTGAGGAGGGGATGCAGATCAAGAGAGACTCAATACATTCTATCCTTCGCTGCAAGAGCAGTGTGATGGCGTAACGCTTGGTCACCCCAAGGACGTGGTTATAGTACAAGCCAATGACGTAGAGGAGGATAAAGTCAGCCGCAGCCTTGTCGTTGAAGGTGGTGCCATCATCGCTGACAAACAAAAATCACCAACATCTTTTTCCCCATTGGCATAATAAAAAAGGTAAATGGCTATATTCCGTCAGAATAAAGGAGAGTTGCGATAACAAAGTCAACCGCTGAACCATGGCCGATATTTTTATAAGCTATGCTCGTGAGGATTTAGAGCGAGTCATGCCAATTGTAGAAAAGCTTAAAATAAATGGATGGAGTGTATTCTGGGATAGGAATCTTCTTCCGGGCAGCCGTTGGGCTATAGAAATTACCAAAGAGTTGGATGAATCGCGTTGTGTGCTTGTTGTCTGGTCTTCTGCTTCGATAAATTCAGAAAAACATCATTGGGTGAGAGAGGAGGCTGAGACCGGAAGAGAGCGGGGGATTCTCGTGCCTCTTCGTCTTGATGTTGTTGTTTTGCCATTAGGATTTAGAAGTATCCAGGCCGCCGATCTTTCCAACTGGAAAAAAAACAGTGATGACCCTGAGTTTCGGCAACTCATTGCTGCCATTACCGATATTATTCCGCCACCACAAAAAACATCACCAAAGCCCCCTTTGCCGTCTGTTGTTCCTGCGCCAGGCCTGGAACCAAGAGCAACAGCTATACCTGCCAAGGGGGAGTCAGCCGTCCGCCAGAAGTCAGCAGCTACCTCGCTGAAAATTGGCGATGAGTATGATGGTGGGAAAATTGCCTGGCTTGATGCTACAGGCCAGCACGGACTGATTGCGGCAAAATCTGATTTGCCAAGCAGGTATTCTTGGGAAGATGCGAAAAAAGCATGTCATGATTATAAGGAAAATGGATACAGTGATTGGTATTTACCAACAAAGGATGAGCTAAACAAGCTTTATTACGCCAAAAGTGCTGTTGGCGGTTTTTCCGACTTCATCTACTGGAGTTCTACGGAGGTCAGTGCGCCTGACGCATGGTCCCAGTACTTCAGCAATGGCTTCCAGTACGACATCATCAAGTACTACAAATGGTGTGTTCGGGCGGTGCGGGCTTTTTAACTATTTATCCCTTCAACAATTAAGGGGGTACCGGGGGCGAAGCCCCCAGTGGAAAAATATTTTGGATTATGGCGCTTTACCATGAACTCCCCGTCATCTGTTGTCTGATCCTGAAAATTGTTGAGTACACCAAAGATTTTTCGTGAGAGTACAAATCCATTCTTGGTCAGGAACTCAAGCAAGATCGCCCGAGAGTGTACAATTTTGCCATATATGGAGATAAAAAGTGAAAATCAAACAACTGGTTATTGAAGGCTTTCGTTCGCTCCGAAACGTATCATGGAGGCCCGGTGATCTCAATGTGATTATCGGCCCTAACGGAACCGGCAAGTCTAATCTTTTGCGTTTTTTGGAGTTGATTGCAATTTCTGCTCAAGGAAGGCTTGGGAAATATATTCAGTCGTCAGGTGGAATGGACTCAATCGTTTGGGATGGTGTGGCATCATCCATCAAGTTTTCTCTGGAAACAACGGAAGATGAGCTCTATTCAGGGGGTAAACAGTATGAGCTTTCATTGGCAAGAGTTGGAATGGGCAGTTCGTTCCGTGTCGAAAAAGAGCGGTTAACGCAATCGCAAAAGGTTCAGGATGGTTTGGAATCACCAACAGTCAAATTATTGGAAAGAACGGGAAAGCAGGCTGTTATTTTTGGCGAAACAGAGCAAATTGTTTCGACACCGGATGATTTTCTTGCTGAGGAGGAGAGCTTTCTTTCTGAATTATCGGGACCATTTCATAATCACCTGATTCCACCATTCCAGAAATGGCTCTCCTCTATAGCGGTATATCATGATGTAACGACTGGTAAGGATGCCCCCATTCGTCAGCCTGCAATTGCGAGGCTGGAAAAACGGGTTGATCCTGATGGGCAAAATCTTGTCAGTGTGCTGCATACGCTCTATACCGGCGATCGTGATTTCAAGAGGGATATTCATTCCGCCATGCGGGCTGCCTTTGGTGATGATTTTGAGGAGCTGGTTTTTCCGCCCGCATCGGATCAGAGAATACAAATGCGGATTCGCTGGAAATCATTGAAACGGGAGCAATCGGCGGCTGAACTTTCGGATGGAACACTCCGTTTTCTTTTTTTGCTGACCGTTCTTGCAAGTCCATCTCCCGCTCCGGTTATTGCCATTGATGAGCCAGAGACCGGGCTTCATCCTTCCATGCTTCCCCTGATTGCCGAATATGCCATAGATGCAGCGACAAGATCACAGGTTATTTTGACGACCCATTCTCCCAATTTTTTGAATGCTTTTGCAGGAATCATACCAACAACAACGGTAGCAAAATGGGAAAATGGTGAGACGCAACTGAAAACCATACGTGGGGATGAGCTGAACTACTGGATCAAGGAGTATTCACTTGGCTCCCTGTTCAAATCCGGTGAACTGGAGGCGATGGGATGAGATTTATTCTTTTTGTCGAGGGCTATACGGAAGAGAATGTGTTGCCAGCCTTCTTGAAAAGGTGGCTTGATGCAAGGTTAATGAAGCCAGTCGGGATTACGGTTGTTCGTTTTGAAGGGTGGCCTGAGTTGGTTAAAGATGTTGCCAGAAAAGCAGAGATGCACTTGAATGGTCCCCGCAAAGATGATGTTATCGCAGTAATTGCGTTGCTTGATCTCTATGGGCCAACCTTTTATCCAGATAAGTCAAGCGACAGTAAAGAACGTTATGAGTGGGGAAAGCAATATTTGGAAAAGATGGTTGATCATCGGAAGTTTTTTCAATTTTTTGCTGTTCATGAAATTGAAGCATGGCTTTTGAGCGATCCTGAAATTTTCCCGCAAAAAGTTAAAAGTGCTTTGCCAAAAAAGATTGAGAAACCTGAAACCGTAAACTTTACTGACCCACCGGCAAAATTACTTGAGCGTCTTTATTTGCAGTACACAACTCGTTCGTACAAAAAGGTTGTACATGGCAGAGAGCTTTTTGGTAAGCTCGATCCTGAGATTGCATATAAAAAATGCCCAAGGCTTAAAGAGCTGTTGGATAAAATGTTGGAGTTGGCAGAAGAGGCTGTATAGCTCACCCAACCACTCTTGCAATCTGCTCCGCAAGGCTCAACCCCTCAGCATTCCTTGTTTCTTCCTGGTTTAACATTATTTTCCCCTGTTTTTATCTGCTCCGCAAGGCTCAACCCCTCAGCATTCCTCTTTTCACCCATAACAAACAGCCCTTTGCCGCCGCTCTTGGCTGCCCAGAGCTCGCCGATGTTGCGTTTCTCCTTGGTGTCGTCGGTGGTGACGCGATCAGCACCTTTGTATTCGACCACCAGAATGCGTCCGTCGTTGAGCTGGGCTACAAAGTCGGGGTAGAAGCGGTCGGTCGAGGTCGGCAGCCAGAAGGATGATTTCGGGCGGCCTGAGAGGTTGCGAATCCAGTAGTGCACCTCTGGCAGATGGTCGAGCAGTTGGGCGCAGTCGAACTCTTCGCCCTCGCTTTTCAGTTCGCCGACGCTGCTGAAAAAGTGTTTTTTGAACTGGTAGCGGCCAGTGTAGGCCCATGCGGCAGGATAGGGAAGAGTGTCGAAGGAAAATCCATCAGCGAAACTGGTTTCAATGGAGAGATCGGCAGTGTCAGGCGCGAACAGCAGGCTCTGATAGCCACGGGCATACGCTTGCTGTCGGCAGGTTGCAATTTTCTGTGATGCCACTTTGGCGAGCTGGAATTTGAAGCGGAGCAAATCGTGCAAGGGTATGTTGCGTTGTTCAACCAGCGAGGCAACCAGTTTGCGGCAATACTCCAGCAGCACAGGCTGGGTGATGTCGATTTTGCGGCACTGTTTTTCGAGCCAGCGCGAGAGGGTCAGCTCTGTCCAGTCGAGCTTGAGGGTGCCGATTTCAAGTTGTCGGCTTTGGTCGAGATGTTTGTAGACCACCTGCTCGCCCTGCACATCAACCTCCCAGCGTTCAGCCGTCTCCTTGACTGAAAACTCCGCCGGAGTCAGCTCTGCCGGATAATCGGTCAGCCGCCAACCGCCAAGCTCAAGAATCAGCTTCTCTTCAGGGAACTCCAGCTCGCCCTGAATATTGAGCAGAAGGCGCGGTACGGCAAATTTTTCTCCCCGTTCAACGGGCGCCAGGCTGTTGCGGTGGGTTATGCGGTGGCGGTTCACCGATACACGATAAGCTTCACGCTGTTCGGGATGCGCAGCGGCAAGCAGGCGCTCTTCAACCTCTTGTGAAATATCGCCCTGCAGGCTGACGGTTATGCTGCCATCCCGTTGTGTTGCAACCTGAATGCGCTCGGCCACAAGGAGTGGCAGGCCGGTCAAGTCGGGCGAACTCTCCATCGTCATCAGCAACACCGGTTCGCTGCTATAGCTGTTGGTTGCTCTCTCCAGACCCGGCAATGGCAGTTGCTGCAAAATTACCATTGCGGCGGCTTCGTCTGGCTCAAAGCCCATCTTCTGTACCAGCGTGTCGGTCAGGGCGCGTGCCCCTTCGCCAAATCGGGGGCTGGAGACGTGCGTATAGGCGCGGTTCAGTGCTTCGTTGGGGCGGCTTTTTGCGTAGGGCATCCGCAGTATTCGTCCCAGGAGCTGTTCAATATCGGTTGCGCTGCCGATGTTTGCCACGGAGCAGAGCACGTAGGCGAAGGAGCAATCCCACCCCTCCTTGAGCGCTTCGATGGTGATGATGCACTCAACCGGGCAGAGTGGATCGAAGAGGTTGATGGTGTCA
>CAIWUU010000124.1 GCA_903915955.1 uncultured Chlorobiaceae bacterium
AACGGTTTCCCTGGCAGTGATATCGCCGACAAGATCAAGAACGACCCATACCGATTCCTCATCTGTGCTGACAAGTTCCAGACCGGCTATGACGAGCCCTTGATGCATACCATGTATGTCGATAAACTGCTTTCGGGCATCAAGGCGGTGCAGGCCCTCTCGCGCCTCAACCGTTCACACCCGCAAAAGCACGACTGCTTTGTCCTCGACTTTCAGAACAATGCCGACACCATTGCATACGCATTTCAGGACTACTACCGCACCACGCTGCTTGCCGAAGAGACCGACCCGAACAAGTTGAACGACCTCAAGAGAGATCTCGACAACGCGCAACTCTATACATCCGATCAGGTGCAGCAGCTTGTTTCGCTCTTTCTTGGCGGTGCCGACCGTGACCAGCTCGACCCGATACTCGACAACTGTGTTGCACTCTATACCAGTTCGCTCGATGAGGAGGGGCAGGTGAAATTTAAGGGCAATGCCAAAGCCTTCTGCCGCTCATACAGCTTCCTCTCATCGATTCTGCCCTGCAGCAACGCTGCATGGGAAAAGCTCTCGATCTTCCTGAACCTGCTTATCCCCAAACTTCCGGCTCCGGTGGAGGAGGATCTCTCGAAAGGTATCCTCGACACCATCGACATGGACAGCTACCGGGTCGAGAAAAAAGCGATGCAGAAAATCGTACTCCAGGACAGCGATGCCGAAATAGAGCCCATACCGATGGAAGGCGGCGGTCACAAACCCGAACCGGAACTCGACCGTCTGAGCAATATCCTCAAGAGCTTCAACGACCGATGGGGCGGTCAACTGCAAGACCCCGAACGCCAGACCAAACGCATCATCGACGACATTGCGCCAAAAGTAGCCGAAAGCACAGCCTATCGGAACGCCAGGGAAAATACTCCGCACACCGCCCGCATGGTGCACGACGAAGCGCTCGGCAAAGTGATGCAGCTCATCCTGAAAGATGATACCCAGTTCTACAAACTCTTCGTCGAAAATGAATCCTTCCGCCGTGAACTCGGCGATGTAGTCTATGCAATGACAAACGGCTGATCATGCAAAAGCCAGAACGCATGAGGAGGGTCAAAACAGAGAGCTTGGTAACCACCTGGATATTGACTCCACTTCTGCCGCCGGATTGAAGCGAATGGAGTTCAACATTCTCTGAATGTTACCTCTTGTCCATTATGCTCAATATTTTGTGTTCAAATTCATCAAAATTCTTCTGCAATAGCTTGAGACCTTGCTCTTTTTCATTTTTTGTCATGAACGAGTAGTTGATGCTGTTTGATACAAATTGTTTGATTTCATCATACGAATATCTGTATCTGCTTGCAAGAAGCACATATTCTTCTGTCAAACTGCCCCTCGAAACGCCAGGATCATCAGAAGATATTACAATCGGTACACCAAAATCAGTATAGAGCCGTACGGGATGCGCTTCATCTTTTACCCCAAGTATAAAGTCATTACTGGTAAGGTTGATCTCTACCGGAATATGATTAACCTTCATGCTGCTGAGCGTACGCAGGGCATTTGTTTCGTAAACGATATCCACACCATGGCCAATCCGGTTGGCTCCGGCAACAGAGACGGCATCGGAGATATGGTATTTCAGCTCTTCGGGCAACACCATTCCTGTCGTTAGCTCTCCCGCATGCATGGATGTTTTACTATGAGGATATTTTTCTTTCAGGTACCTGAACATTTGCATGTGGAGCTTGTAATCCGACAGCGCGATGGCATCATTCTCCGAACTTACTATGTTGACACCGACAACCCGGGCGTTGTTATCTGCCTCATAAAATGCGGCATAGAGGCCGGAGAAGAACTGAGATGGTGTGGTATTTCTGGATACATAGCTTTGAAAGCGCAACGTAAAACTCTCATCATCAACCCCCTTCGTGCATAAATCTACGAGATTACGATACTGGTTGACCTTGCTGTAGAACAATGTGTCTTTACTGACGCTGGATATGAAGCCGTCAAAAGTATTCCGAAAAGCCTTGTTATCGATATTGATCTCACCTTTTCGGACAAGTGAGTCAAATTGCGGATCAGCCTTCTGATAACCGGGAGAGACAAACATGGTTTCGAGGTACTGGACATTTTCATTTTTAGCCCGATTTTTCAGCAACTGAATACCTTCTGCATAATATTTCTGGTTGCCGTTAAAGATTTTCGAGAAATATGAAAAGGTATTGAAAAACTGTACGTCCGGTGCAAGCGCGTCATGATAATGATTTGCATAATCCTTATTGGACCAGTGACTGAAAAAATCACTGTACATCACCTTGTTACTTCTTAAGTTTTTAACCGAAACGGTGTCTTTTAACTTGTCAGCGTCTTTCGGGGTTATAACCGTAAAGTCTTTTATGCTTATCCAATACCCCTCCTTATTGATCCAGTCCAGGTAATTCTCAGCATACAACGATCCGGTAAAATGTTGATGAATATCTCCCCCTTTTGGCATCAGGGTAAAGAAAAGTCGTAATTTTGCAATATCCGGCTTGGCTGTTGCTATCAGTTTGTCATACCATGACTTTGTTGCATTGTATGGGCTAATTGCTTTTTCTTTTGCATGCACGGTAACCGGATACAGGAAAAGCATCCAAATCAGTATCAATAAACTTGACTTTTTTTGCATTATCGTGTGGATTATTGTGGTTTTTCTTTTGGATAGCGTTGTGACAAGATTCGTATTGACGTTTGCTTATAGTCTCCTGATCAGTTTTCTTTTTCTGACCGGGCATAAATCCTTAAGCTGAGGATTTAGCGAAGCTTTCTGAACGATGAGGCCTTGATGGCGGCAAAAAGGGTAGAGCCTGGTGTGATACTGAGTTCATCAGCGGCCGCACGGACAATTTCGGCAACCAGTTTTTTTCCGTATGCGGAGAGGACAACCCCGACTCTTCCATCCGAAGAGAACATCTCTGCGACTGTGCACTCCAGCAGGTTTCGTGCGCTTATCGCTTCAGGATGCTTTTTGAAGAGGATAATCTCTCGTGAAGAGAGTTCAAAAAGTGATTCTCCTGAGATATTTCCGGTTGACAGAAGCAGAAGATTTTCTCCCCAACGGTATGAAAAAAGGCCATTTTGATCGACAGGATCAGCAAGTCGCAACAAATTCAGATAACCGTTTTGACTGTGTGCCATTCTGTTTCGTGCCAGTTGCTCCGGAGTTGTCTCTTCAAGCACCTCACCATTATTGATCACCAGAATCTGGTCGGCCATTAACTGCATTTCCGTGATTGAATGCGAGATAAAGAGGTAGGGGATGTTGAACTCTTCACTGACGCTTCTCAGGTAGGGAATAATCTGGAACCGGAGTGTATTATCAAGAGCTGAGAGCGGTTCGTCCATCAACAGGAGACGCGGGTTAGCAAGAACCGCTCTGCCGAGTGCCACCCGCTGCTTTTCTCCGCCTGAGAGACGATTTACTCCTCTCTCCAGAAGTGGCTTCAGTTTAAGGAGATCAATCAGAGCTTCAGGTTTGATGTGTCTGTGTTCGGCCCGACACCGTTTATAACCGTACAAAAGGTTGCTTTTGACGCTCAGATGCGGAAAGAGCATCGCTTGCTGAAAAACGATTGCAATACGCCGTTGTTCAGGTGGGAGATTGATGCCTTGCTGACTACTGAAAAGCGCCTTATCATCAAGAAAAATTTCGCCACTGTCTGGTTGCAGAAGCCCGGAAATAAGGTTGACAATGGTTGATTTTCCACTGCCGGAGTTGCCAAAAATTCCAATCCGGTCGCCTGAAATATCGGCATTGAGGGCCATAGAAAAGCTGCCCATCTTTTTTTTTGCTTTGATACGTATTCTCATGACGCAGTACTCCGGTCAAGTTGCTTGTCGAGCATTTCATGCAGCAAGAGCACGGCAACCGAGATAACGACCGAAACCAGGCAGAGAGAGAGTGCCATTGTCGTGCTTGAAGGTGAACTCGTGTAATCATAGATTGCCAGTGGAATGGTTTGTGTTCTCCCTGGCATATTGCCGGCAACGATGATGGTTGCTCCGAATTCACCAAGACTTCGAGCAAACATCAACGATGAACCGGAGACGATACCTCGCAGCGAAAGGGGCAGAATAATGGTTAGCAGTGTGTCGTACCATGAGGCACCAAGGCTTCGGGAAGCCGCAATGAGCTGCCGGTCGATCGACTCCATTCCAAGACGAATCGATCGGACCAGAAGAGGAAAACCAACGACGGCTGAAGCTATAACAGCGGCTTTCCAGGTGAATATCAGTTGGATTCCAGTTTCAGCAAGCATTTTGCCCAGCCAGCCGTTTTTGCCCAGCAATAACAGCAGAAAATAACCGATGACCACTGGTGGCAATGTAAGGGGGAGGTTGACAAGAACTTCCAAAATCACTTTACCCCTCAATGTTTTGAAGACCAGCAACCAGGCTGCAGCAAAACCGAAAGGCAAAGAGATGGCTGTCGCGGTCAGTGCAACTTGCAACGACAGCCATATTGCCGTAATATCTTCCTGGGTCAGCAGCATTCCATCAACATCTTTTCATGGTTTTTTCGCTTGGACAAGCTCAATTTTTATTTGAGCATGAAGCCATATTTTGTGAGTACGGATTTGGCCTCTTCGCCCTGAAGATAAACAAGAAATGCTTTTGCTTCATTGTTCTGTGCCGCCTTGGCGGTCAGCGCCATTGGATAGACTACCCTTGGGTAAAGTTCTTGTGGCACTGTAAAAAGCAGTTTAGCTTTTTTCCCTTGCATCGCATCAGTTTTGTACATGAACCCGCCATCGACCTCACCAAGTTCGGCATACATAAGGCACTCACGAACATCTTTGGCCATAATGAACTTGTCCGCAAGTTTTGTGGCGACACCAGCTTTTGTCATGGCAGCCATGGCGTACTCGCCAGCGGGGACGCTTTTCGGGCTTCCGATGGCAATTCTTTCTAATTTTTGCAGATCGTTCATCGAAGAGACTTTTTTGCTGGTTGTGCCTGCAAAAACAAGTGAGTTCCAGGCAAAGGTCTTGATGCTGCCCGCATCAACAAGTTTTTTACTGTTCAGATAATCCATCCATTCTGAGTTTGCAGCAATAAACAGGTCGGCTGGTCCGCCATTTTCAATCTGACCGGCAAGTGTACCGGAGGGTCCGAAGTTTTTCAGAAACGTTGTGCCTGGATGCTTTGCGGTGTAACTGGCGCTCAGTTCGTTGATAACCTCCTTGAGGCTGGCGGCGGACGAGAGGTTCAGTTCGCCAGCCATTGCTGACGTTGTCATCGCAAGCAGGGCACAACCGAGGATTAAGAGCCTTTTTATGGTGAGATTCATTGTTGTCCTCATGTTTTTTCGTTTTTCCGTTATATATTCAATGATACTACGATTGGTTTTTATTATACTTGAATTGATTTAAAAAAACAACAATATCTTGCTTGTTTGAAATAAATTTAATAAAAAAGCTATATGATATTAATTTTTTAGTCTATAGTTGCGTTTTTCGTTAAATTTTTTGTTATGACGAGGTGCGTCACAAGTTGTCAGAAACACTCAATGTCATCCAATGACACTTTTTTTACTTATCGATATGTATCTAAAGTTATAACGTTAGTTTTGATCACGCCATGAAAGGCCTCTCTCTGATAGTGCTCTGCCTGCTTGTTCTGGCAGTGGTCGCCCTCATTTCGTGAGCAAAAAAACCGCTTACCCTGATGTGGCCAGATTTGCGGGCATAACCGGAAAGCTCTTTTTCAAAAAAATGGAGCAAGGTATGGAGCTTAACGATATATGGGCGAGAGTGTGCCACGAAGGCGCACAGGAGGATGAGAGTCCTCCGTGCAGCTATGCTGCGCAAGAGATGAGGGTGGGCCCCTCGGAGTCGCCGTACAGGCGGAGACTTCAAATCACCTGCTGCTGCTGCATTTAAGAGATGTGGTGG
>CAIWUU010000125.1 GCA_903915955.1 uncultured Chlorobiaceae bacterium
AAGATGCGTCGAGCAAGAGTTCAAAGCAATTGGTATGGCCAGCTTTTTTGATACCAGCGAAGACAATAATGTTGACTGGGAGGATCTGTTTGATGATCGAGGAGATGGGTTTACAATTTCCAGGATCTGATTTTTGATGTAACAATTTACAACGAAAAGTATTCTTCTTGAATAAGATATACATAGCAGGCCATCGAGGCATGGCAGGATCAGGCGACCTATAACGCCGTCACCACCCCAATGCAGAGCCACATCAACGTCGGCTCAGGCGAGGATATTACCATTAAAGAGCTGGCCCTGACCATCGCAAAGGTTATCGGCTATGAGGGCAGCATAGAATTTGACCCCACAAAACCCGACGGTACTCCAGGAAAACTGATGGACAGCACCCGCCTCAACAACCTCGGCTGGAGAGCCAGAGTCTCAGTTGAAGAGGGGCTGCGGCTTGCCTACAGCGATTTTTTGAAAAACCATAACAACATCTAATGAAGGTTGCGCTTATTACCGGAATTACCGGCCAGGATGGATCGTATCTGGCTGAATTTCTGCTTTAAAAAGGTTATGAAGTACACGGTATAAAACGCCGTGCCAGTAGTCTGAATACCCAGCGGATAGATCATCTCTATCAGGATCCGCATAGCAATCATCGTCACTTTGTGCTTCATTACGGCGACCTGACCGACAGCAGTAACTTGACCCGCATTATTGCCGAAGTACAGCCTGATGAAGTTTATAATCTTGGTGCGCAAAGCCATATTGCGGTCAGCTTTGAGTCACCTGAATATACCGCTGATGTTGATGGCATGGGCACGCTGCGCCTGCTCGAAGCCATTCGTTTTCTTGGTCTTGAAAAGAAGAGCAGGTTTTACCAGGCATCGACCTCCGAACTCTACGGGCTGGTGCAGGAGATTCCTCAGCGGGAGACAACACCCTTCTACCCCCGCAGTCCTTATGCGGTAGCCAAGCTCTACGCCTACTGGATTACAGTCAACTATCGTGAAGCTTATGGCATGTACGCCTGTAATGGCATCCTTTTTAACCACGAGCGATTCCCGAATCGAACACCACGGTCACTGAGTGCCCAACTACAATACCGGTCGAAAGCTCTCGAAGTATTGATCGCAAAGTTTGAGGGATGTTGATGGGGCCGTTGATGACTGAGTGAACTTTCTGCCTTGTTGGGCTGGAGGTTTGATTCGCGTTATTTTACGCGGGTTCCAATCCGGGATGTTGCTTGTCGCCGTAATGGCCTTTCATAGAGATAACATAGACCAAAACTATGGAGTCGTCGATGCGATATATGATCCGATCTTTTTTGTTGAGCCTTCTGGACCAATACCCTGAATAACCACCTCTTAATGCTTCTGGTTTACCTGTGCCTCTCTTTGGGTGTTCTATAAGTTCAGAAAAGATTTTATCGATTTTACGGAGTGTCGCTTTGTCGCTAACTTTTTGCCAGTGTTCAAGATGAATATCGCATTCCTTGGATAATCTCAGCGTATACCTGCCCATAGCTCCTTGATCGATGTGACCTCACGATATCTTCCCGCAGCAAAATCCTCTTCCGAACGTTTAATGGCTTCCCGAACCTCCGGCTGATCAAGATATGCTTCCAATTCGGTTTTCTTGGTGCTGCGAACAACGTCTCTGGATTCAATGGCAGGCGTAATTGCAAAAGTGCCTTTGTTTCTGTGGCGCACAAAGACCCGTTCCTTCTTCTCCATTGCGAGATCAAGGTACTTACCAATGTTTTTACGTAATTCGGTGCTGGTGATCTCTATCATGGTTCAACAGTTCATGGTTATACTCGAATTTACTAAAAGAACAGAGATTTCTTCAAAAAAGTTTGGAAAGTCAGTCTAGCCTGTGTGGCTATAAAGGGTGACGTAGGTGATTAAAGGGTCGGGTTCACTTTAGTTTCCCGTTGAAGGCTGGATAAAGGAAGGACTTGAAAGTCAGGTATTGATTCACTTCCGCACAGTAGTTGAGAAATAGTTACATTAGCAGTATTATTTAAGGCAAAATGGCTTGGTTTTACAATTTTCGGATTCTTATTTTGTACGAGGGCAGCATAGAATTTGACCCCACAAAACCCGACGGGACTCCAGGAAAACTGATGGACAGCACCCGTCTCAACAACCTCGGATGGAGAGCCAGCGTCTCTCTTGAAGAGGGGTTGCGGCTTGCCTACAGCGATTTTTTGAAAAACCAGGATGGTTAACACCAGGAGTTGTTGCTAAGTACTGAGTAAAAGTGTAGACTTGTAATGAGATAGGTGGTCGGTTCTGCTGAAATTGACATATATAATTTTCTGCAATATCCGGATGATTCATGGAATTTATTGAGACACCAGCATTTACTCGTATGGTGACAGCGCTTTTATCGGATGATGAATATGCCAAAATGCAAACCGATTTGGTTGAAGATCCTGAATCTGGAGACCTCATCAAGGGTGGTGGTGGTAAATTGCGTTATACCCTTCGGGGTCGGGGTAAAAGTGGAGGCGTTCGGGTTATCTATTACTGGTTCAAGAGTACGTCTATGATTTATCTGTTAGTGGTTTATCCTAAATCGAAAAAGGACAATCTGACAGATAAGGAAACTGCCATATTGCGCGAATTTGTGAAAAAGTTATAGTTACATGGAAGATATACTCTTTGCTGATTTGCTTCAGAGTTTGAAAGAAGCCAACGATATTGCTGAAGGAAAGTCGGAGGCTTCCCGCCGTTTTGAGATTACGCTGCCGGATGTTCAGTCAGTGCGTGAGCAAATCGGCTTATCCCAGGATGAGTTTGCCTCAATAATGAGGGTCAGCGTCAGGACGCTGCAAAATTGGGAAAAGCATCGCCGCAACCCGAGCGGTCCTGCGGCGGCTCTTCTCAAGATTGTCGTTGCTGCACCAGATCTGGCTCTGAAATCATTGCGCTCGTGATACTTTTATCTCTTCAGGATCAGCATAACCATTCGCTGGGAAGGAGTGGGTCTGCAAGAAGTTGGCACTATTGCCGCTATCACCACTCCCCAATCTTACCCATCGCTGAGCACAGGGCAAATTATCGTTCGGATTGATCCGAGATACTTCCGTCCCGCAGAAGTAGAGACCCTGCTTGGTGACCCCTCCAAAGCAAAAGCCGACCTCGGTTGGGTACCTGAAATA
>CAIWUU010000126.1 GCA_903915955.1 uncultured Chlorobiaceae bacterium
ATTATAGATCTTGAATGTTGAACAGGGAGACAATTGCCGTGCACTGAGCGCAGGGTTCACTTTGGTCACGGCTCCCGAGGAGCGGTTCACGATCACCAGCGCTGTATCGTAGGCTCCGAAAAGCGTTCTGTCGATCTCCTGTGCGCCCAAAAATGCCGGAACACCAAGGAAAAGCAACAGCAGCATTATCAGTAATTTCATCATCATGTTCTCTTGATTCAATCCTGAAACAATATCAGCTTGACAGAGGAAAGTTCATGAAAAAGCGGGAGAAAAAGAAACGATGAGATCACATCGGGATGGTTATAATTGGTTTAGCTTTTTTGCAGAATGATTTGCGCGTTATCTTATATGGAAAGAAATGGTCTGCTTTTTCCGAATCAGGTGGATCACTCTCAACAACCTTCGGCGACAGGTTATGCTGAAATTGATTGATCTTGGTTTTGACCTCTGGTTTGAAGCGCATGCCGATGACATCCTCCACGAGGGTCAGAGCATTGCACGTGTGTCGGCAGTTGATCGCAACTCCTTCATGATCAGGCATGAACTCAGGGAGATTCCCGCTGAACTTGCGGGGAAGTTTTCTTTCAATGTTGAATCATCGGTTGAGCTGCCCTGTGTCGGCGATTGGGTTACCGTGCAGTATCACAATGATGGCGCCTCAGCAATCATCCATGGGCTTTTTCCAAGAAGGACATTTTTACGCCGAAAGCGTGCTGGGATGGAGGTGGACTACCAGATGATTGGAGCCAACATCGATATCGCTTTTATTGTACAGTCATGTCACTTTGACTTTAATCTGCCGAGGTTGAACCGGTATCTGGTCATGGCGGCTGACGGACATGTTGATCCGATTGTTATTCTTGCCAAAACGGACTTGATCACCCACGATGAGCTGCAAGAGAAGCTTGCGGCTATCAGGCAGGCTGGTATCACGGCGAGGGTTATTGCACTCAGTAACATAAACGGTTCCGGGTATGACGAATTCCAGCAGCTCTTACAACCGGGTCGAACGTATTGCCTGCTTGGTTCCTCGGGAGTCGGCAAAACGACGCTGATCAATCACCTGATTGGACGGGATGCTTTTGATACCAATGTGGTCAGTGGAACAGGAGAGGGCACACACACAACAACGCGTCGGCAACTCATTGTTCTTGATAATGGTGTAATGTTCATTGATACGCCTGGAATGAGAGAGTTAGGCCTTCTTGGTGCCAGTGAAGGGGTAAACAAAGGGTTTGAAGATATTATTGAACTCTCCAATGGCTGTCGCTATGCCGATTGCAGCCATACACAGGAATCTGACTGCGCGGTTCTTGCTGCAATTGAAAACGGTGAGTTGAATGAAGAGCGTTATGCAAGTTACATGAAACTCAGGAAAGAGTCAGAGTATTATGAGATGTCGTATCTGGAAAAACGTAAAAAAGAGAGGGCATTCGGGCGCTTCGTCAAGTCTGCGAAAAAGAGTATGAAAAGATGAAACCCGACAACTTCAGCCTCCCGGCATATTTTTCAAGAATCGGCTTTCATGGGGCAGCTTCGGCGGATTTTGTCACCCTGAAACGCATGATGCGTTACCAGCTTTTTTCGGTGCCGTTCGAAAATCTTGATGTTCAGCAAGGGAAAGTGGTCTCGCTTGTTCCCGAGGAGATTTATCGGAAAATCGTCGATCGGTATCGAGGGGGTTACTGCTACGAGGTCAACGGTCTGTTTGCCATGGCGCTTGAGGAGTTGGGAATTCCCTGGCAATTTGTCGCTGCCCGTCCGATGACCTATCCCGTCCGTCGTCCGAAGACGCATATGGTGATTGTGGTGACGATAGAGGGCGAACAATGGCTCTTCGACCTTGGTTTTGGCAGTTACGGCATAAGGGAGCCGGTCAACCTGAACTGGATCGACCGGGAAATCAGGCAGGATTATGAGACCTTCAAACTAACCATAAGCCCGGAGCGGGATTATATTGAGTGATGGTGCCTGGAAAAATCTCTATGAGTTCAATCTCTCCCCACAGGAGTGGGTGGATTTCGAACCGGCGAACTATCTGAATTCGACGCATCAGGACTCTATTTTCGTTCGCAGCCTGATGGTTGTCATGCAGAACCACTCGGGCAAGGATCTGCTTATCGGCGACCGCTTCAAGTCAGTTTCGGAAGGCAGAACAACGGGGTGGACGGTCAGGCGTGAAGATATCCCTGAGTTATTGCAACAGAAGTTTTCTCTCAGGAATCTCAATGAGTAATCGCTATCACCACACTTGACTGGATATGCAAACGATCATCCGGGACTCTTGGCAACCGGGAAGACTTATGGAGATTCGGCAGCTACAACCACAGCAACCTTTTCTGCAAGAAAGTCGGCGAAGGCCTCCGAATCATTGATACAAGGAAGAAACCTGATCGTTTTTACAGAACTTGCAGCGGCTTCTTTCTGTGCGTGCAGAATCGTCTCCGTTCCATCTGAAAAATAACCACAACTGAAAATATCGACATTGGTGACCCCTGGATGATAGTTTGTTTAAGGCCTCGGCAAGAGATGGCTTTGTCCAGGTTCCTCCCACGTCATGGTTAAGGTATGCTATTTCGATAGCATCATAACCGTTGCGAGGATCAATAAGGATAGCATGACGAAGAGTACTACCCATCTCTTGCATCTCTTTCAAGCCCGTATGAAACATCGGTATCCTTCCTTTAGTATCCTTGACAAGGGTGCCATGAAACGTCAGAATCAAAACCGATCCGTCGCCAGTTATCTCATGGCAGAAGAGGTGGTCGAGGTAGACTTGCCGGAGATCCGCATCTTTCCAGAAACCGTGTACCACGACAGGGCATCGCTGACCGTTGACAGTCGAGCATCGTGCAGAGAGCTGTAGCAGGTTTCCGGAGGTCAGCCGATTATCAATGGGTGACATGGAGACCAGGAGCTGAAGGTCATGATCGCTTGTTTGTTCGACGATATCCTTAACGAATGGTGGGGTGGCATGGAAAGCTGAATAAACATCAACGTTAGTATGGTAAGGCATCGTTACCCTGTTGAGCTTCTCCTGGAGTTTCAAAGCTTGTTGTCTGGTGATCCTGTTCTGCGGTGAACGGTATTGTTGTGCACGAAACGTCACTTTGTTTTTCACCCCTCCAGCTAGCGATGCCACGAGCTGTAATGGACGCGGTAGCTTCATCACCTCACCAGCATGTGCGAGGGTATGGCGGATCATGGAGAAATTCTCAAAAAAACTGTCTGTTTCAGCTTCTCCATGGGCAACCAGTATAACAGCTATCCTTTTCATCATGACGAGAGAATCGATATTCATAAACAGTCGTGTCCGGCTCAAATAAGGAGTACTGTGGTGCCGGATCGCAAACCTTTTTAGGCAAAGACAAAATATCAATAAGCAATCGAAGAAATATCATAAACTACCCTGTTAATTCGGCGCACTTTGTTAAACGATATAGGGTAATACTTTGAAAGTTATAAATTAAGTGTTAAGCTCTTGAAATAGGTGCATCAAGATGTGGAGGGACAGTTATCTGTTTATTGTTTAAGGTAATCAGGAATGAGAAGCGTTGTTCAGTTCATCCAGAAGAGTTCGGAGTATGATGTTGATGGCCTGTATTTTGGGCTCTTGGAATATTATAGTGGAAAGGTGGAATAAAAGCGTATCATGACGCATTTTAATTTATGCAGAAGTTAACCACTCATTACCACAGCCTTTTACGTCTTCCCTTGACTTGGTCGGTCGATGCTGTCGATTTTTCTGC
>CAIWUU010000127.1 GCA_903915955.1 uncultured Chlorobiaceae bacterium
GCAAAATAAGGCTTTCTATGAACAATACAAAACAAGCCTGCCTGAATTTATCAGTTCTGAAAGCAGGTGGTCAACCCCATATTCTGTTTTTCGGCATCGGCCCGGTTATAGATAACCTCCGCTGCGGTCTCTGCATGTATTGCCCAGTGAAGTTTATTCTGCACAGTGGCGACAAAACGCTTGGTAGCCTGGGCCGTCACATCGTAATCGATGGAGGTTGCATAGATGTCGGTGACCTTCTGGTAGAACTTGCGTTCGGAGAGACGAATCTCCCGAATGCGCTGCAACTGCTCTTCAAAATACTGGTCGGTAAGGATGGAGCCACCGCTTTTCAGGCGTCCGTCATCCATAGCATAGCCCTTGATGGTGAACTCCTCTATGATAGTGGTCGCCCATTTGCGGAACTGCACTGCACGTTCGGAGTTTACTTTGTAACCAACGGCAATGACAGCGGCAAGACTGTAGTGTTTGGTGTTGTAGCTTTTTCCGTCAGCGGCAGTTATTCGAAAATTTCGAATAACTGATTCCTCCTGTAATTCGCTGTCTGAAAAAACTTTTTTCAGGTGATAGTTGATGGTATGAGTCGCCACGTCATAGAGAACCCCCATCATCTTCTGGGTAAGCCAGATATTCTCATCGGCATAAACCGCATCGATGCCGCCAGTGCCGCTGGCAGCGATAAAGGTCAGATACTCAGCCGCTGAGGAGCGGACGATAGAGACCTCCTTTCCTGATTTTTTTCTCCCGCTCATACTTTCACCCTCTTGTCTATCAAATGGCAAGCCATCAGTTCGGCCTTAAGCGCCTGCTGTACCGCGTCGCCAAGGGAGTGTTTGTTATCCTCGACATGACGCACGGTGAGAGTTTTTTTATCCATTCGAAAGCGGCAAGGGTTATGGGAGTTTTTGGGTAGAATAACTCGTTTTGCAAAAAGGAAATATACGATTAAAGCCAAAGCATGTGTATAAATTGTTGCTCAACAGCATGTCATCACAAATATATGTTACGATCTCAATTGTTTCAACTTTCACACAAACCTGCATTTGCTATAGCGATTATTAGCTTTAGTGCTATAACCCTTGAATAACCTACTTCCCCGGCAATTTTTTATACCGCATGTTAGCCGTAGGTATTCTTTCAGTCAAAAATATTTTCTTAATTCGTCAGTTTGAAATAGTAAGTTCATTTCACAAATTGCTTTTGTTGGTTCGTCCACATCAAACTGTCCCAAACTTTCTGAATTATTGATGGCAGTTTTTAAAAATCGCTTCAGTTTTATATAGATATCATTGTCTTGTTTTGTGAAATATTTTTGAGTCTTCTCGTAATCCTTGAGATACTTTTTAAGCTCATTTTCTGCTTTAGCGCAAGTGTCGAAAAGTTTGGAGGTTTTTTCAAAGTGCAGTATGAACCAAAACTCCAGGCATGGATTGTTAATAATGAAAATGACGTTTTTGTATTCTCGTTTAATAGTTTTTCTGAATTCTATAAAAAACTTTAGTGGTGTTTTCTTCCCTTTAGGAGTTTCTCTTGATTCTTTGATAATTGTATCTAAATCAATAAGCCAAAAGACTTTCGAATATTCACTTTCGGATAAATCTACAACTAATTTGAATTGCTCTTCAATACTTTTCCTTTGGGGTATTTTAGGCTCAATGTTTAATCTCAATTGTCGCTCATTGCGTTTCAGCATCTGCAAATACCAAATTTCAGTTTCTCCATCTACAACAAATGCAAATGTGGGAGGAACCTGACTTATAATCTTCCTTGATTTTCTCATATCTCCAAATCAATGAAGTTATCACCTAAATTCGGCGTTGCCTTTAATTTTCCGCTTTTATAGGCGTTTAAAATGTTTGTTGTATTTCTTACTATTGAACTGTCGAAATCAGCTAAGGAATATAATTCGGTTGAGCAGTTTTCATTTTTATCTGTAAACCAAATCGCATCGTTTCTAAAAACATCTTTGTTGTCGAGAATTTCTCTGTTGTGAGTAGTAGCAATGAGTTGAGACTTATCTGTATTCAGCAAGAATGAAAGTATAAAATGCATATAAAGGTCGGGATGTAGTGATGATTCTAATTCATCAATAGGAAAAGCAGTCGAATTTTTAATTAAGAGTGCGAGTAATCCTGCAAAACCGTAAAACCTTCTGGTTCCTTGTGATTCCATTTCAATCGGCAATGTATACTTAGTTTGATTAACGGTGTGTTCAAACTCGATATTTACCGATGTTACCTTCCCCTTTTCTTCCAGTTTTTTTATCTCATCAGGAGAATCCTTAAGTTGTCCCTTTAAGAAATGAATAAGGCCATCAGGTATTTCTTTTTCTTCTTCCTGAATTACTATATCCGTAATGTGGAAATCAGCTTTCTTTAGTACGTTTATTACATCCAGTTTTGATAACTCACTTTTTTCAATCTTTGAAGTAACAAATCCTTCTAATTGTGTTCTTGTGTAAATCAAAGGACGTAAATAGTTTTTAAACCATTCGACGACTACTTTAAGTTCTTTGATGTCAACATTGGTTTTTAAAAATCCACCCAATACAGTATTATTCCAAAGTGTATTTGCTTCTAAATTTTTTTCAATGGTCTTATCGATTTTAATCTTACTCCCAAACTTAATTTCGGCGAACTGATTATTTATGTCTGTATTTCGCTTAAATACATTCGCTTTATTTGGATTGTAATAGTTTAGAACCTCATTAACGATAGCTTTTTTGAAGAACTCTACTTCATAATAATATTTAGTATCATTTGCCAAGAACTCAATACTCATTATCGAATTTTGTTCAGGTGTTTCAGAATCAAATAAAAATGGCTGAAAATATAGCTCATCAGTTTTTTTTGTTTCTGGTTCAAGAACAATATCCCTTAGAAACTCAAGTGCTTTAAGAATAGTCGTTTTTCCTGAGGCATTGGCACCGTAGATCAGGATTATCTTTAAAAGCCGCAATCCATTTGTATTAATAACGTAGCTATTTTCAAGATGCTCTGATTTGTCAGCTTCAAAGGTCAATGTTTGTTTGTCCTTGATTGACCCAAAGTTTTGCACACTGAAATTAATTATCATCTTTCCACCTATTTATGTAAATTAACTACAAATATAGACGATAAAATATGATGATGCAAGCATTTTAGAGTGTTTATTGTAATCTGATTACAATAAGAAGGCGAAAAGTTGGTATTTAGATTGGTTTTTAGCTCCTTCTGCTTGAACTCCAGATAAGCCATTCGGATAGCACTGACCCGTTTTCCGAAATAGCCGAGCACAGAGTCTGAATCCTGCCACTCATACACTTTCCTGCCCTTGAACGCTGCATGGCCGCTCCATGGGTAGTGCTCCGGCTCAATGCGAGCTCTTGTCTTTGATTTCTGGCGGTTGGAGGCTTTCTGTTCGTTCGTTAGTGGGCGGTTTTTGAAACCTTTTTCATTGATCTGACCTGTCATGCCGCACCATTCAATACTTTCTTCCTGACCGATATTGGCGCTGTCTCC
>CAIWUU010000128.1 GCA_903915955.1 uncultured Chlorobiaceae bacterium
CTTGCGGCACGCAGCTTGGCAATCTCCATGTAATAGTTCATCCCGATGACCCAGAAGAAGGAGAGGCGAGGAGCAAAGGCGTCAATATCGAGCCCTGCTTTCAGACCGGTACGGATGTACTCAAGGCCGTCGGCAAGGGTAAAGGCAAGTTCAAGATCAGCCGTTGCGCCAGCCTCCTGGATATGGTAGCCCGAGATGCTGATGGAGTTGAACTTCGGCATCTTTTCGCTGGTGTAGCGGAAGATGTCGGCGATGATCTTCATGGAGGGTTCCGGCGGATAGATGTAGGTGTTGCGAACCATGAACTCTTTGAGGATATCGTTCTGGATGGTGCCGCTCAGCTTTTCGAGTGGTACACCCTGCTCTTCACCTGCCACAATGTAAAAGGCCATGATGGGCAGTACAGCGCCATTCATGGTCATGGAGACAGAGATATCGCCCAGCGGGATCTGGTCGAAGAGGATCTTCATATCCTCAACTGAATCGACAGCTACTCCGGCCTTGCCGACATCACCGATAACCCGTTCGTGGTCTGAATCGTACCCACGGTGGGTTGGAAGGTCAAAGGCGACGGAGAGCCCCTTCTGGCCCGCCGCCAGGTTCTTGCGGTAAAAGTTGTTTGACTCCTCAGCGGTTGAGAATCCGGCGTACTGCCTGATCGTCCAAGGCTGAGTGGTGTACATCATGGTGTAGGGGCCGCCAATATAGGGAGCGAAGCCCGGCGCAAAATTCAGATGGTCGAACTGTGCTACATCAGATTGGTGATAGGTCGATTTGATCTCAATTCCCTCAGCGGTTGTCCACTGTGTCTGTTGGGCTTCAGCGCTGTTGAGAAGAGCTGCAGAAAAAATATCGATGGCTGAAAAGTCGGGTCTCTGTTCGGTTGCTTTGTTTGGATTCCCTGCTTCAATCTCCATGAACTTGTTCCAGGCAGACTCTGCAAGTTTTCTGGTCAGGGTTTCGATGTAGTTTGAGCCACGGGCAGGATCAACAACCTGGTCGAGTGACCCCTCTTCCCTGAGAACAAGGTGAATGTTGCCGGAGATACGCTCCGCAATATCGGGTTTGACCGAATCACCACTGTCGAACGCGTTGATCTGCAGTGTCTCGTAACCGCCAAGAATGGCTGATACGGCCTCGGTGGTAAAACGGAGCAGATTGGTGTAGGGTTCAATCGCTGAACAGTTGCGTTCCGATGTTCTGGCAAAGAGGCGAGGCAGTGTTGTGCCCGATGCACCATAAGCTTTGAGCAGATGAGCGAGAAGGTAGCGCAGGGCTCTGGGTTTGGCAAGCTCGGTAAAGTGGCTTGAGGTAACCGGCAGGATGATCTCCATCGCCGCAACAACACTCTCAGCAGGAACTCCTGCCTGAATAAAGCGGTTCAGATAGTCGCTTGCTCCGGCCAGTGACAGGGCAATCTCCTCTGCTGATGTGGATCCGTTTTTATGGTATGGTATGGTATCGATGCCCAGAAATCTGAAGTGAGGAGCGGATTTGGCAACTTCAAAGAGTGCCGCATCCTGCGTTTTTGATGTTGTACTTGCCATTGCAAGCACTCCGCCCATGTTCTCTGTAAAGCCGGGTAGAGCTGCAAGAGTAGCGAGCAGTTCGGCAGTGGGTGGAAGATTGCCCGAAAAGTAGAGGGCAACCGCAGCGGTTTTAATCCCGGCCAGAAGCCGATTCAGATTCTCCGCAGAGCAGAGTGCAGGATCGGCTATGGCAAACTCAAGAGCCGCAGCATCAAGCTCGAAGCATTTCAGTGCGGCCTTGTTCGCAGATACAGGATCGTTAACCGTTATGCGGTGGCAATTTTTCCAGGAGTTGACTGCCTTTGTAACAGGTATGTCAAGATGCTGCCCGGCCTCTTCACTGGAGTGCCAGGGTTCAAGATCAAAACCGTCGGGTGTATGCCAGACAATCGTGTCGTAAGGTTTATCCTTGAGTTCGGCGATTGCCTTTTTTTTCCACTCAGCCCGGCTGATTGCCGGGAACTCATGAAAGAGAGAATCAGGCCGGGAGTCTTTTGTCATAACTATGATGCGTTCTGTTGGTTTTGTGATCTCTGCTCGTGGATGATGTTCAGAATTTCCTCTTTCATTTTTGATGGAAGAGCAGTTCTTTCAACAAATCCCTTCTGCTGGAGCCACCAGGTTGTCTGGAAATCTTTGGTTGTTGGTTTGCCGGTGTACTGCTCAATGACCCGTTTACCGGAAAAGCCGATGTTGCCGGCATTGTGTTCAAAGAGTTTGATGCCTCTTGAGCCGATGCCTATGGCGACACCACCAAGCGTTGGATCGGTAATAATGGTAATAACTGGTAACCCCGCTTTTTCAACACTCGATATGGCGACATGCAGCTTTGGCAGGCCCACCATCGAGGAACATCCTTCGTGCATTCTTGCGCCGCCACCAGTAGCCTGAAAAATGAGCGGCACTCCGCGTTTAATGGCGGTTTTGCTGGCACGCCAGATTTTTTCAGCGGTTGTCATGCAGAATGAGCCACCAAGAAAGTTGAAATTGGTTGCGCAGAAGACAACAGGTTCACCATCAATTGTACCATCGCCGGTTATAACGGAGGCCGCAGTGCCGGTTCTCTGTTGTGCTTCACCAATTTTTTTGCGGTAATCGGGGAACTCAAGAATATCTTTATCAACAATGTATCGGGTATCCTGGTGTTCTTTGAACGATTTTGGATCAAGAATAAAGTTGATATAGTCTTGTACCGCAAGCCTGACATAGCGGTGCCCGCAAGTTTCACACACAAAATTGTCCGCCAGCAGCTTTTTGTAGAGTATCGGATCCAGATGCCTTTTGCCCGCATTATCAATACAGTTTTTGTGACGGGCCATAAAAAGGATTTTTTCTGGCCGGGGGATAAAGTAGGAGACAGGCTTCTCGAATTTTTTAATCTCCTCTTCAGTGATGGTGTCCCATTGACCAATCTTTTCCCAGCGCTCCATTCTCCGTGCAAAGATCTCATCTGAAGGGATGGTGCTGAGTTGCCCGATCCATTTCACCATTGAGCTTTTGAATGACTGAAGAGCCGATTTTGGATAGTGGTGTGCAGGTCCGTCATACTCTACGATGATGTCGTCGATGATGCCATTTTTCAAACCCTCTTGAGCCGTTATCTGCGAAATCTGTGCGGCAAGGCTTGCCTTCTCCCTGGTGCGGAAAAGAATTGATGAACAAGCTTCAGGAGAGATGACCATGTATGTGGAGTACTCCATAGCCAGAACCACATCGCATCCCGTCAGGGCGATGGCTCCACCGCTGCATCCCCGGTTGATGATTACCGAGAGGGTTGGAACCGTTGCTTCGGCAAGGGCCTGCATACATCGTCCGATTTTCCAGGCAATACCGCCACCTTCCGACTGTTCTGTAGGGTCGGCACCGGCAGTATCAATAACAGTAATGATAATTCGCTTCTCTTGCTCGGCAATCTCAATTGCCTTGATCGCCTTTTCAAATGATGCAGGTGTCGGCATACCCTGATTCCATTTGGCAATTTCTTCAGGATTTTTCATCAGGTCACGCATGAGGCCAAAATCTGAGGTTGGCGAGGACTGCTGGCCAATGAGCATGACTGGCCACCATGCGTTTTCTCCATTGCGCAGTACTGCCCGATGGGTCTGGATGATGCAACTGCCGTGCAGATCGTTCTGCAGACACTCTTCTGCTTCATCAAATACTGTCAGGTAATCGAGGTGCCTGGGGCGTTCGGGGTGGAATGAGAGTTGATACTTTTCGTATTCGGTGAGCTTTTCAATACTCTCATGGGAGTAGCTGAAGGCCTCTTTTTTTTCAAAAGGCAGATAAAAATGTTTCACTGGTTACAAACGGCTTTGTCTCGTTTAAGTATTAATGCTGTTTTTGAGCAAATTCAAGGAGTACCCTGTTGGTCTCTTTAGGGTGCAGAAACATGATCTTTTTTCCTCCGGCACCCTCTTTTGGTGGCCCAAGTGGATTGATGTTGAGCGACGCAAGTCGTTCTCTCTCCTCTTCAATGTCATCTGTTGCAAGGGCAATATGATGCATACCTTCGCCATTTTTTGCCAGAAATTTTGCGATCGGACTCTCATCATTCAGTGGCTCAAGGAGTTCGATTTTACTCTCTCCAAGAGTGATAAATGCCACCCGAACCTTTTCAGAGGCAACCTCTTCTATTCTGATTGCCCCGGGGGCGCACCCGAGAACGTTACTAAACGTCTCAAGTGCGCTTTCAAGGTTATGGACGGCAATCGCGATGTGGTCAATTTTTTTGATCATTCGTCTTTTGTAATTGATTTGCTGTTTGTTGCATAACCGATTGTCTGGAGTGCCTCCCTGATTTCATCGAGAATCACTGGATCATCAATCGTTGCCGGCATGGTGTACTCTTCGCTGTTGGCAATTTTTCTCATGGTGCCACGAAGAATTTTTCCTGAACGGGTCTTTGGCAGCCGGTCGACGATAATGGCGCTCTTGAACGAAGCAACTGGCCCGATATTTTCGCGGACATACTCGATAACGTGTTTGATAATAAGGTTATGATGAGTATCGACATTGTTCTTGAGCACAAGGAATCCAAGTGGAACCTGCCCTTTCAGATCATCATGAACACCAATGACGGCGCTTTCAGCAACATCAGGATGCTCACAGAGCGCTCCCTCAATTGCTCCGGTTGAGAGGCGATGGCCTGCAACATTGATAACATCATCCGTGCGCGACATGATATTGATGTAGCCGTCTTCGTCAATAAATCCGGCATCGCTGGTCTGGTAGTAGCCGGGGAATTGCTTCATATAGGTTTCCACAAAGCGGTTGTCAGCTTTCCAGAGAGTCAGCATGGTACCAGGAGGCAGTGGCTGTTTTATGACGATATCACCCATCTGTCCACAGGGAAGCTGCTCAAGCTCAGCATTGACGACCTGTACATTATAGCCAGGAACAGCCCTTGATGCAGAACCATACTTGACAGGGCCGGGTTCGATACCCTGGCAGTTGGCTGCGATGGCCCATCCGGTCTCTGTCTGCCACCAATGGTCGATGACTGGCACCTTGAGTTTCTGTTCAGCCCATTTTACGGTATCAGGATCAGCACGCTCGCCTGCAAGAAAGAGTGTGCGGAAATTCGAAAGATCATAGTTTTTGAGGTAGTTGCCGTTCGGATCCTCTTTCTTGATGGCCCTGAATGCGGTTGGAGCCGTAAAGAGTACGGCGACGTTGTACTCGCTGATGATTCTCCAGAAAGTGCCTGGATCAGGGGTGCCAACTGGTTTGCCTTCAAAAATCAGTGTCGTGCAACCCTGAAGCAGGGGAGCATAGACAATGTAAGAGTGGCCAACAACCCAGCCTACATCACTGGCTGCCCAGAAGACCTCACCCGGTTCAATATTATAAACATTTTTCATCGACCATTGCAGTGCCACCATGTGGCCGCCATGATCGCGAACAATACCTTTTGGCTGGCCGGTGGTTCCAGATGTATAGAGGATGTAGAGGGGATCAGAAGATTCGACAGGGACACATTGTGCAGGTTCAGCACCGAGAAGAGACTGGTTCCAGGTGAGATCACGCTCCTCATTGAGTTCTGCCTTTAACTGGTCCCGCTGTTTGATGATACAGATTTCAGGCTTGAAGTGGGCCAGTTCAATGGCAAAATCAAGCAGCCGTTTGTAATCGATTATTTTACTGTGCTCAATACCGCATGAAGCGGAGATGATCACCTTCGGTTTACAGTCGTCAATTCTTATGGCAAGCTCATGAGAGGCAAAACCACCGAAGACTACCGAGTGGATGGCGCCGATTCTTGCACAGGCAAGCATCGCCACCATAGCTTCGGGAATCATCGGCATATAAATAATGACGCGATCACCCTTGCGGACACCTCTTGACTGAAGAGCGCCTGCGAAAAGAGCTACAATATCACGGAACTCCCTGTAGGTATACTTTTGTTTGGTGCCTGTTACCGGACTGTCGTATATAACAGCCAACTGGTTGCCACGCCCTTCATCAACATGACGGTCAAGCGCATTATAGCAGGTGTTGGTAATTCCTCCGGCAAACCATCGGTAAAACGGTGGATTGCTTGTGTCAAGTACCTGATTCCATTTTTTGTACCAGTGAAGCTTTTCAGCGGCTTCTCCCCAGAATGCTTCCGGGTTCTGAATTGAGTGTTGGTAAACGGTGTTGAAGGACTGCGACATACGAATGACTCCCAGAAAAAATGAGTTAATAAAAGATGAGGGAGGAGAGATTAATCAGACATAAGGAACCCGAGAGAGCATACCTGCGGAACATGGAGTAGATGCGTTATGTTGTGAAAGTCAATGTTAACAAAAAATTGAGAGTAGAGCAAAGAGGATTTGTTTATGGGTGCCGTTGCAGTTGAGCAAAGAGCTGAAAAAACTCATCAATCGAGAGTGCTTCAGCACGCAGTTTAAGTGTGTCACCGTTGACCAACTCAGTATTATATAAATCTTTGAGATTATTCAGCAGGGTTTTGCGACGCTGGTGAAATGCAGTGCGTACAAATTTTCTGAACCCCTCTGCATCCTCCATCGGGTCATTTATTTTTGGTGTGATTCTTATAACTGCACTATCTACTCCCGGCTGAGGGCGAAAAACCTTGCGTCCAACCTTGAAAAGATAATTAACTTCACAGAAGGCCTGTATCTGAACAGCAAGTATACCGTACTCTTTTGTGCTTGGTTTGGCAACAATTCTCATGGCAACTTCATGCTGCATCATCAATGTTGCGGAGAGAAATGAACGGCGATGTTCAAGCAGTTTGAAAAGAATTGGAGAGGTGATGGAGTAGGGTATATTACCGAGCACCCTGAGTGGTTTTTCTTTTGCCAGTGCCTCCAGATCGGTCTGGAGGAAATCTCCCTCAATCAGGCTGAGCTTCGGATACTCTGTTCGGATGAATGCCGCAAGCTTGGGATCTTTTTCCACAACAGTAAGATGAGGAGAGCACTCGACGAGCTCTCTGGTCAGTGCGCCGAAGCCCGGACCTATCTCTAAAATATGATCTTCAGGCCCCGCACCTGAAAGCAGCACTATTTTTTTTGTGATATTGCGGTCGGTCAGAAAGTTTTGACCTAATTTTTTTTTCACCGCGATTTCAGTATGCTTATATTCAACGTTTATCATGAGGGTCCGGAATTTAATCGCTAGCGCAGCCGGGCAGAACTACTTTTTCTAATTTAAGTTATTCTGGAAGTAATGGAAGAAAATAACATCGGGGATGTTGCTGCGCGATACGCTTCGCGAGGGAATAAAGCAACCCGGACCGGGTTTGGCGATGCTCTGCTTGAAGTTGGCAAGGAGAATAGTTCGGTTGTGGCACTTTGCGCCGATCTTACAGGCTCGTTGAACATGAATCCGTTCAGGGATGCATTTCCCGACCGTTTTATTCAGACCGGAATTGCCGAGGCCAATATGATCTCCATGGCTGCTGGTCTTGCCACAATTGGCAAAATCCCTGTTGCTGCAAGTTTTGCCGTTTTTGCGACGGGCAGGGTTTACGATCAAATTCGCCAGTCAGTCTGCTACTCGAACCTCAACGTTAAAATCTGTGCATCACATGCCGGGCTGACACTGGGCGAAGATGGCGCGACTCATCAGATTCTTGAGGATATCGGTCTGATGCGCGGACTGCCGAGAATGACCGTTGTTGTGCCCTGCGATTACAGCGAAACTGTTCGTGCAACAAAAGCTGTCATCAAGCATGAAGGGCCGGTCTATCTCCGTTTTGGAAGACCGAATGTTCCTGATTTCTCCCTTGATGAGGATGGATTTGAAATCGGCAAGTCGATTGAGATGCATCCCGGCAAGGATGTTACCGTTATCGCCTGCGGCATTATGGTCTGGAAAGCGCTTGAAGCTGCCCGTATTCTCGAAAAAGAGGGGGTCAGCGTCAGGGTGATCAATATGCACACGATCAAACCAATTGATACCTTGGCTATTGTCTGTGCGGCTAACGATACCGGCGCAATCGTAACATGTGAAGAGCACCAGTTTTATAACGGCCTTGGTGATGCTGTGGCTCATGTCTGCGCACGTAATATTCCTGTTCCGATTGAGATGGTGGGCGTAGAAGACCAGTTTGGAGAGTCAGGAAAAGCTGACGATCTTCTTGAAAAATACAAACTAACGACGGCAGACATTCTTGAAAAAATTTATCTTGCCCTCCGCAGGAAGTGTTGAGCAGTTGGAAGTCTCAATGGGGTTTGTGCCGACCTGTTGATGGCGCAGGTCCCATGACGGGCTTTTCTGTTGATTAGTGTAAACACGCAGGGACGATATATTGGTAGCGCAAGGGCGTGTAAGCCTTTGGGGAAAAATTTTTTATAACCGCACGGGAGAAATATCCAATGGCAATTCCGAACTTTGGTGATATGATGAAACAGATCCAGCAGGCTGGTGCAAAGATGCAGGATGTACAGAAACAGCTTGAAAAGATTGTGGCTTTTGGTGAAGCTGGAGGAGGAATGGTGAAGGTGAGTGTCAGCGGGAAGCAGAAGCTTCTCAGCCTTGCCATTGATCCTGACATTATGGACGATCGTGAAATGGTTCAGGATCTTGTGCTTGCGGCCGTTAACAATGCACTTGACGAATCTGCCCGACTTGCACAGGATGAGATATCCAAGGTGACCGGCGGGATGATGAATCCTGCGGATATGCTCAAAAACTTGAATATCGGTCAATAGTACTCAATGCGTTATACTTCGGCGGCTCTTGATGCCCTTATTGACGAATTTTCCAAACTTCCAGGCGTTGGGCGCAAAACCGCTCAACGCCTCTCCATGTACATCCTGCATGAGCCCAGGTGTGAGGCTGAAAAGCTGGCCAGGGCGTTGCTTGAAGTAAAAGACAAAGTTATCCGCTGTTCAATCTGCCAGAACATCACTGATATCGGTACTGACCCCTGTACCGTCTGCACAAGCAAATCGCGAGACCGTTCCGTTATCTGTGTGGTTGAATCGCCCGTCGATATGTTCGCTTTCGAGAAAACCGGCTACTACAAAGGCCTTTATCATGTCCTTCATGGCGTTATTTCACCCCTTGACGGAGTAGGGCCGGACGATATCAAAGTCCGGGAACTGATCGTCCGGCTTTCAGGGCGGGAACCTGCTGAAGTTAAAGAGATTGTGCTTGCCCTGAACCCGACTATTGAGGGTGAAACTACAGCGCTGTACCTCACCAAATTGCTCAAACCCCTTGGTCTTCATGTTACTAAAATAGCCCGAGGCATTCCTGTTGGGGCAGAGCTTGAGTTTATTGACGAAGCGACCCTGTCACGAGCGTTGGAAGGGCGTACCGTTGTGTAGAGATTATTGCAAATTCCGTTTCAATTCCGAATAATGAGTTCAGAAAAAAAGTCCGTATTGATCTTTGGTGGAGGCCTAGCCGGTTTGACCGCAGCCAAACGATTGACAGACAAGGGTTTCCAGGTCAGAGTGCTTGAAAAAAGAGAGATATTCGGCGGGAAGGTCTCCTCATGGAAAGATGAAGAGGGAGACTGGATCGAATCGGGCACACACTGTTTTTTCGGAGCCTACAGCGTGCTTTATGACCTCATGAAAGAGATCAAGACTGATCATGCCGTGTTGTGGAAAGATCACCAGTTGACCTATACCCTTGCTGGAGGCAGAAACTTTACCTTCAATACCTGGGAGCTTCCCAGTCCACTTCATCTGCTGCCAGCCATTATTAAAAACGGTTACTTTACCTTTGGTGAAATGGCGGCTTTTGCGAAATCTCTTATTCCTCTGGCGCTGAAAAGAGAAAAGTATCCGCCGACGCAGGATCATCTTACCTTCGCAGAGTGGGCCGAAGAGAAAAAGTTCGGCAAACGGCTCATGGATACCATGTTCCGCCCCATGGCGCTTGCCCTCAAGTTTATTCCGCCTGAAGAGATATCTGCCAAAATTATTCTCGATGTCACTGAAACATTTTATCGTATTCCCGACGCATCTTGTATGGGCTTTCTGAAAGGAGCTCCGCAAGAGTACCTCCATAAGCCGCTCATCGACTACTCAGCATCAAGAGGCGCACAATTCAAGACAAACATCGCTGTTGAAGAGCTGCTTTTCGATGGCACTGAGATAAAAGGGGTTCAGCTTCGCAATGGAGAGATTCTGACCGCCGACTACTACCTCTGCGCCCTGCCGATTCATGACCTGAACAAAGTGCTGCCCGATAAGCTGAAACGGCATGACCAGTTTTTTGGCAGGCTTGATAATCTTCAAGGTGTCCCGGTTATCTCTGTCCAGCTCTGGTATGACAAGGAGGTTACTTCTGCCGATAATGTTCTTTTTTCTCCCGATGGTGTTATACCGGTTTATGCCAACCTTGCACGTACCACACCAGAGTACCGTACGCTCAGGGGAGAGCCCTTCAGCGGCAAGAGCCGTTTCGAATTCTGCGTTGCTCCGGCAAAAAACCTTATGGGGCTCTCAAAAGAGGAGATTATCCGCCTTGTTGATATGAGTGTGAGAAGCTGCTACCCCGAAACATCTAAAGGTGCCCGGATTCTGAAATCCACTCTGGTGAAGATACCACACTCCGTCTATGCGCCACTGCCGGGGATGGAACAACATCGTCCGACTCAGAAGACGCCAGTTCGCAATCTCTTTCTTGCAGGCGGCTTTTCCCGGCAGTTGTACTACGATTCCATGGGTGGGGCGGTCATGAGCGCCAACCTGGCGGTGGATGCTCTTGTGAACGAATCCGAAAAAAATTGAGAGAAAGAGGAAAATGATTCAGGAAAGAGTCGAAAATTATTATTTTAGGCTCCCAATGCCCTTGTAGCTCAGTGGATAGAGTAGTAGTTTCCGAAACTAAAGGTCGGCAGTTCGAGTCTGCCCAAGGGCACAGAGAGATAGACCGGGGTGTGGCTCAGTTGGTAGAGTGCTGCGTTCGGGACGCAGAGGTCGTGGGTTCGAATCCCGCCACCCCGACCAAAGGTGATCATGACAAGTTTTGTTTCTCTCCGATCAGCTTCCGAGAGTGTACCAGAGCAGGAGAAGAGAGGATGCTGTCATCAGCAGAAAGGTTGCCCCGCCAAAAAAATTTGACCAGCCATTGTTGGTATAGTCGCCCATAATCTCTTTGTTATTGCAGATATGCAGAATCAGCCCGATAAGCACCGGAGCTGTGATGCCATACAGCACAGCCGTATAGATAAGCGCCTGAACAGGGCTTATCCCGATAAAGTGAATGAGCAGACCCACAAGCAGTGACAGACCCATGGTGAGATAAAATCCGGGAGCCTCATGGTACTTCTTGTCAAATCCCTCACTCCAGCCAAATGTTTCAGCCATCATGTAGCTCAATGATCCGGCAAGTACGGGAATGGCAAGAAACCCGGTACCTATAACACCCAAGGCAAACAAGAGATAGGCATAATCACCCGCAAGAGGTCGCAGGGCTCGGGCAGCCTCCTCAACCGTATTGATATTGCGAATACCAGCATTGAAGAGTACGGTGCCTGCTGCAAGAATGATAAAATAGAAGACAACATTGGTAAAGAGCATCCCTCCCTTGACATCAGCTCCCATGTTATCCATATTTTTTTTGTCCACAATCAGCCGCTTATCATGGCGCTCCTCAACCTCCATGGATGCCTGCCAGAAAAAGAGGTAAGGCGATATTGTGGTGCCAAGAATACCTACGAGAGCCATAAAGTAGGCCTTGTCGGGTGTGAACGTTGGAAAAAAAGTATCCTGCAGCACCCGGTTCCAGTTGACCTCAATCAAAAACGGTATCAGGATGTAACTGAAGAGGCTGATACAGAGCCATTTGAGGATAAGGGATATTTTATGGTACGACCAAAAGATGACACTGTAGAGAATCAGCAGTGTGAAGATGATTGAGAAGGAAAATGCCGGGACAGCCGGGAACAACAGGTTGCCCACTGCACCCATTCCAGCAATATCGGCACCTATATTGAGTGTGATGGAGGGAAAGCTGATCAAGAGAATTGCATACAGCAGAAACTTCGGGTAATAGTGCTTGATGGTGCCGGTAAGGCCGTTGTTGGTTACCAATCCTATCCGGGCGCACATCTCCTGAATTGACACCATTAACGGGTAGGTTACAAGAGCGCTCCAGAGCAACTGTGACCCGAACGCAGCCCCTGCCTGGGTATAGGTTGCTATTCCTGAAGGATCATTGTCACTTGCTCCGGTAATGAGTCCCGGGCCAAGAGTGGCCCAGAATTTTTTTTTCGGGTTCGCCTTTTTGTGCATTAGTTAACTGTGCGAGAGTTTGCCAAACAGTTCATACGCCGTGGTGTCACTGATGGTTACCATGGAGAATGAACCGACCGAGAGTGGTGAGTTTTCAGTCGAAACAATGCACTCGTTATCCACCTCCGGGGCATCGTACTCTGTTCTCCCGAAAGCGGTGCCGTCATCAATTTGCTCAATCAGTACCTTGACCGTTTTCCCTTCGAAGAGGCGGTTATTCTCTGTGGCAACCTCTTCCTGCAGCTCCATCAGCTCAGCTACCCGTTCCTGTTTCTCCTCTGCTGTTACGCTCTCCTCAAGAGCGAATGAGGGGGCATGCTCATCATGGGAATAGGCAAAACAGCCAAGCCGGTCAAAACGGTTTGCCTCTACAAACTCCAGCAGCTCTTCGAACTCCTTGCGGGTTTCACCAGGATAGCCGACAATCATGGTGGTGCGCAGGCGTATGTCGGGGTTTTTGTCGCGGATTGTCTCAAGAAGCCGTATAGTCTCCTGCTTGTTGATTCCTCGGCTCATGGAACGGAGAATACGGTCATTGCAGTGCTGCAAGGGAATGTCGAGATAGTTGCAGATATTTTCCCGTTCCCGCATGGTCTCAATCACCTCAAGGGGAAATTGTACCGGATAGGCGTAGAGCAGCCGTATCCAGTCAAAAGCCATATCCGAGAGCCGGAGCACAAGATCATTGAGCATTGATTTGCCCTTGGTGTCGTAGCCGAACATGCTGATATCCTGGGCAATAACATTCAGCTCCCTGACACCGTTCTTTTGTAACAGCGCGGCTTCTCGCAGGAGCTGGTCAACTGGCTGACTTTTGTAGCGACCTCTGATTTTTGGAATAGAGCAGAAGGAGCAGCCCCTGTTACACCCTTCGGCAATTTTAAGGTATGAGGAGTGAGGCGGAGTGAGCAGCAGGCGATGGTCGTAAAGCTCCTCGCGATATGAGGCTCCAATGGCAACAAGCACTTCAGGCAGTTCACGGGTGCCGAAAAAGCCATCCACCTCCGGCATCTCCTCCGCAAGTTCTCTACGGTAAAGTTCGGTGAGGCAACCCATAACAAAAACCTTCTGAATTGTTCCCTCAACCTTTTTATCAATCGCAGCAAGTGTTTCAGTAATCGACTCCTGCTTTGCATCCTCAATAAAGCCGCAGGTGTTGACAAGAATCGTGTCGGCCTCATCGGCAGTATCGGTAAAGCGGATGCCCGAAGCTTCGGCCTGTGCCATCAGCCGTTCAGAATCAACCGTATTTTTTGAGCAGCCGAGGCTCAGGAGAAAGACCTTATGCGTTGTCATTGTTTGTTGAATTGTTCAAGAAAATCATCTTTCCACTCCAAAAAAGAGCCATTCTGAATCTCTGTTCGCGCTGTCGCCGTTAGCCACATAAAAAACGAAATATTTTGTAGTGTACAGAGCTTAAGCCCAAGAATCTCCTCCACATTCAGCAGATGGCGGATATAGGCTCGCGAATAGTTTCGGCACACCTCATTGTCGAATCCTTCGTCAATTGAACTGAAATCAGCGGAATACTTTGCTGATCGAAGATTCATCTTTCCATGTCGGGTATAGACCCTTCCGTTACGCCCTTCGCGTGTCGGAATGACGCAGTCGAACATATCGACACCCCGTTCAATGGCGTTCAGAATATTTTCAGGTGTGCCAACACCCATCAGATAGCGTGGCTTCTTTTCAGGCAGCAGCGTGTGCGACAGCTCAAGAATCCGGTACATCTCAGCGGCAGGTTCCCCGACAGCCATGCCACCGATTGAATATCCATCAAAATCAAGATCAACCAGCGCTTTGGTCGATATGCTTCGCAAGTCGGCATGGATGCCACCCTGCGTTATGCCAAAGAGGTACTGTTCGTGGCCGTAGAGCGGGGAGGTCTGGCTGAAATGGTTGCGTGCCCGTTCAGCCCAGCGAATGGTCAGCTCTCCGGAGATGCGGACATACTCTTTTTCAGCGGTTGAGGGGGGACACTCATCAAGCGGCATTATAATATCGCTGCCGATGATACGCTCGGTATCCACCACATTTTCAGGGGTGAAGTGCTGTTTTGAGCCATCAAGATGCGATTTGAACATGACTCCCTCCTCACTGATCTTGCGCAGATCGGAGAGCGAGTAGACCTGGTAGCCGCCACTGTCGGTCAAAAGCGGACCCTGCCAGTTCATGAAGCTGTGGATGCCTCCGGCTTTCAGGAGAATATCGGTGCCCGGTCGCAGGTAGAGATGGTAGGTATTGGCCAGGATGATATGGACATTCAGCTCCCTCAGCTCATGTGGCTCAACCGACTTCACGCTCGCGCGGGTGCCCACCGGCATAAAGACCGGAGTTGGAATAGTCCCGTGGTCTGTCTGAAGAATACCGCACCGCGCAGCCGTTCTTGAGTCTTTTGTGGTAACGGTAAATTTCATGAATGCCAAAGAGATTGATGTTTTCTACAGCAGGTTGAAGTTAAGAGTTTCGGGTGATATATCCTGCAATAATTCAGGGGCGTTTGGAGAAGACTTTTAATTATGCTAATAACAACAGGATAGGATTTTTTACTCTTTGTTCGCTTGGGAGTATATTCTGTAGTTGAAAACTTGCTGTTGATAGCAGGGAGAACGGGTCAGAGAATGGTTCCAGTATTGTAAATCTCTTTTTTATCTCGTCGGTATGAACATTGAACATGCCAAAGAAAACGCCATAAGCTTGTGAAAAAAAATAGTGGAGATCACTCTCTCGGCGTTGTTATAACAGGCGGGAGTAAAGGATTGGGGTATGCTCTTGCGTTGGAGTTTCTTTCTGCAGGTGATCGTGTTGTTATCTGTGGCAGAAATTTTGAGCGGCTTGAGGAGGCATTACACGCTCTTCTGGTGGCTGTGCCTGAAGGGGAGATTTATGGCATGGGTTGTGATGTCGGTGATCCTGCGGGCGTCAGGTTACTTGCAGATTTTGCCGTTGCCAAGCTTGGAAAAGTGGATCGCTGGATTAACAATGCCGGTACAGCGGGGATGTTCAAGCGACCGTTATGGGAGCTTGATGCGGTCGATATTGTTGAAACATGCACCACAAATCTTACTGGCTCTCTCGCCTTATGCGCCGAAGCGGTCAAGGTTATGCTGCGTCAGCCATCCTCCGATACGCCATGCTACCATATTTTCAACTTGGGTTTTTCGATAATTGGAGCATCTTTTTCACGTTCAGCGGTGCCGCACAAGGCATCGAAAAGGGGAGTGGCGGAGGTGACCCATTTTCTCTCCAGAGAGTTGAGAGCTGCCGGAATAAAGAGTATTGGCGTTCATGAGCTGAGCCCTGGCTTGGTGCTGACCGAGCTGCTGCTTCGGGATGCAACCGAAGAGGCACGGCGCTTTTTAACCGTTATTGCAGAAAAGCCTGAAACCGTTGCAGCCGTTCTCGTGCCAAAATTACGGGCGGTAGCAGCTAAAAACAGTCGCATGAGGTATGAACCGCTTGCAAAAATGGCATTCAGAATAGTAGTCGGCATACCAAAGATTTTTGGCAAAGCTTAAAATCTTGGAGAACAACAGAGGCTCTTTCTATATTCCCCACAGTCATCGTGTTATGACTCCGGTTGAAAACCGGAAGCGTGTCAGTTCATAACTATTTATTAACCTTATCAGCCAAACAATGAAGAGAGTACTTGTGGCCGGTTCAACCGGTTATCTCGGTCGCTATGCCGTGCTGGAGTTCAAAAATCGTGGATATTGGGTACGCGCTCTGGTGCGGAACCCCGACAAGGTGAAGCAACCCGGCCCTTACTTTGCACCTGCTCTTGAGAACCTTGTTGATGAGGTTGTGGTTGGCGATGCAACAAAGCCCGAAACCATTGCCGCGGCATGTGATGGCATCGATGTTGTCTTTTCATCACTTGGCATGATCAAGCCTGATTTTGTGCATACCATCTTTGAGGTGGACTATCAGGCAAATATGAATCTCCTTGAGGTGGCGCTGAAGGCCAGGGTCAAGAAATTCGTTTACGTCTCGGTTTTTGATGCCCATCGGATGATGAATATCCCGAACGTCCAGGCTCATGAGAAGTTTGTCAGAGAGCTGAAAGCGGCGAAGATTGAGTCGGCCATTATCCGCCCGACAGGCTATTATTCGGAGATCGGGCAGTTTGTTGCCAGGGCCCGCAAGGGATTTATGCTGATGGTGGGAGATGGTTACCCGCGCTCAAATCCCATTCACGGCGCTGACCTTGCCAAGGTATGCGTCGATGCTGTTGATGGAACAGCAAAAGAGGTTCAGGTTGGCGGCCCCGAGGTCTTCACCTACCTCGAAATGGTTGATCTGGCGATGGAACTTGCCCAAACGAAGCCAATTGTTTTTCCCCTGCCACTCTGGGTGGCAGACACTTTGGTTGCGGCTGTTGGCCTCTTCAATCGTGATGTGCACGACGTTGCGCTCTTTGCCACCACGCTCAGCAGGGTAGACTTTGTAGCCCCGCTTTATGGCACCCACCGCCTGCGCGATTTCTTCACGCAGTGTAAGGCGCTTGGCGCGTAGATCTTTTTGGACGTTATTTCTGTTAAGCTATCAGCTCATTCCGGCAGCCTCTATGATGCAATAAATTTTGAGAATAGAGGCTGTTTTCCTGTATTCATTCAGTTTATAAGAACATACAAAAAACACAGAAATATGAATGATCAACCAAATAATCCATTGCATGGATTAACTCTTGAAAAAATACTCTCTGATCTTGTAAATCACTATGGCTGGGATGAACTCTATAAAATGATAGAAATTCGTTGTTTTTATAATGATCCAAGTATTAAGTCCAGCTTGAAATTCTTGCGAAAAACAAATTGGGCCAGGGTAAAAATTGAAGAAATATATAAAGACTTGATTAGTCAAGAAAAGAAAGAAATGTAAGGGTGATTCTCACTCTCCAGACTCAATTGACTCGATAATTAGGGTCTGCTGAAAAAGCGCTAAAGCTATATTTTATATTTGATTAAGTCTATATTTTTCATATATTTGTGCAGGGAAAATGGAGGAAATAGCCCAAAACCCTTGCACCTGAAAAATAATGTATAAGCGCAA
>CAIWUU010000129.1 GCA_903915955.1 uncultured Chlorobiaceae bacterium
CATTACTGCACTGTCTGGTGGTCTCTTACACCGCCGTTTCACCCTTACTCCGGTTTACCATTGGTAATTCGGGGCGGTCTGTTTTCTGTTGCACTCTCTGTGATAACCGGCTTGCGCCGTTATCCCCGGGCTTGAGCCTTGCAGCTCTCGACCGGCACCCTGCCCTGTGAAGTTCGGACTTTCCTCTGCGCAACCTGACGGCTGCACGGCGACTGCACACTTGCGATTTCAGCTTTACAAAGAACGAGGTTAAGGAGTTGTCAGTAATCAGTTTTCAGTTTTCGGCCTCTTCAAAGAGTTTTTCATGAACAACAATACGACCGCACGATTCGCAAAGGTAGAAGCCGCCCTGTACAATCATGGTGTGACGATTGGTTGGAACTCTTGTGTTGCAACCTGAGCAGGCGTTGCGGTTTAGTTTGACGACTGCATTGCGCAAGCTCCCACTTCTGAGGTGGTCGTATTTGTCGAGCAACCTTTTTGCCTCCCGATCAATGACAGCCCGCTGGGTTTCAATCTTATTTTTCAGTGAGTCAACATCCGCTGCGGTTTCAATAACAATACTATCCAGCTCCTCTCTTTTCTGATCAACCTGTTTTTTCAGGTCTTCAAGTTGCTGGTGCAGGACGTCGTCGGGCATCATCTCTTCGGTAATCTCGTCATAACGGTTCTCAATAATCAACTGCTGCCCCTTTTTCTGGATCTCCTGTGCTTTCTGTACAGCATGGACAATATCCTGAAGCTGAATCTCAGCCTGGGCTATCTCTTTTTCTTCATATTCGATCTGCTTGGAGAGTGCGTCATACTCCTTGTTGTTGCGGGCGAGCGTCTGCTTCTCCTTGAAGTTCAGAATCTTGTTTTTACAATCGTTGATAGTGTCGTGCAGTCGTGATCGCTGCTTCAACTGGTCGTCAGCTATTATTTTGCGCGTTTCGATCTGGCGAGTTGTGAAAATCAAATCTTCATCCAGCGCATCAATCTCTTCTGGCAGTCCTTTCTGCAGACTGACTATGCTTTCTATCTGATTATCAAGGTGTTGAAGCTTGACAAGGAGGTTTATTTTGGTATGATCCACTACGGCAGATGTTTTGGATTATTAAAGCATAAAAAAAGCACCTTCTCAAGAAAAGGTGCATACCTGTGTGTTGTATGTTAAAAACCTCGTCTGAGCTGATTGTACCGCTGCTCTATTGTCAAGCATATTCAACTGCATGGTGCCCTTGAATTATTTTTAGTGCCCGAAAGGAGACTCGAACTCCTACACCTTGCGGCGCGCGTCCCTGAAACGCGTGCGTCTACCAATTCCGCCATTCGGGCATTTCCTTATGTCTCTACCAGACAAAGAGTGTCTACTTGATCTCCTTGTGCAGGGTGTGTCGCTGCATGTTTGGATTGTACTTCTTCAAGATAAGGCGTTCTGTGGTGTTTTTCTTGTTTTTTGTCGTTGTATATCTTGATACCGTTTTACCCTCTTTTTTTGCTTCAGTGCACTCAAGAGTGATAACGATTCTATTCTCTTTTCCTTTTGCCATGATAACTAACTTCGATCAGGTGTGTAAAATTGTAAACAGTCTTGAATATAAGGTCAAGAAGGTGATTTTGCAAGTTATGGTTTTTTCTTTCTCTCATAACAGGAGAAAAGCTATTTTTCACCATCTTTCATAATCCTTAAAAAAAAGGTAACGGAACCGTGCTTGACAGTAATTATTTCCATTATACCGACAAGAGGCTCAACTGTGAAGAGGTCAGGCTTGAAGAGCTGGGCCGCACTTTTGGAACTCCCCTTTATGTGACTTCAGCCAAGAGCCTTGTGGAGAGTTACAAGGCTTTTGAACAGGCTTTTGAGGCGTTACCCCATTTTACCTGCTATTCCGTTAAGGCTAATTATAATCTCACTGTTATCCGGACCTTTGCTGAGCTTGGGTGCGGATGCGATGTCAACTCTGGTGGAGAACTCTATCGGGCGTTGCAGGCAGGCGTTGCTCCTGATAAAATTATTTTTGCAGGAGTTGGGAAAAAATACGAAGAAATTGCGTATTCTCTTGAGTGTGGAGTGCTCATGCTCAAGGCAGAATCGTTGTCGGAGCTTCAGGCTATTGACCAGATTGCAGGAGAGATGGGTAAAATTGCCTCTGTTGCGTTACGGATCAATCCGAATGTAACGGCTGAAACTCATCCTTACATTACGACGGGTGACAGCAAGGAGAAGTTCGGGATTGATGAAGCGGAGCTTCCAGAGGTGCTTGCTCTTCTCCGTCAGTTGCCGAATCTGCGACTTGTCGCTCTTGACATGCACATAGGGTCGCAGATTTTCGATCCGGAATATTACGTGGCGGCGACCGTGAAACTCCTTGCTCTTTATAATTTGTCAAAAACGATGGGATTTGCCATTGAATTCCTCGATATCGGTGGCGGGTTTCCAGTGACCTACGATCCATGTAAACCTGCGACGCCAATTGAACGGTTTGCTGAAAAGCTCATTCCGATGCTGTTGCCTGCGGGTGTTACCGTGATTTTTGAACCCGGACGATACCTGGTGGCCAATGGCTCAGTGCTTCTGACAAAGATTCTTTACAAGAAGCGCAACCATGCAGGAAAAGAGTTTTTTGTGGTTGATGCAGGGATGACTGAGCTGATTCGGCCTGCACTCTATCAGTCGCACCATGAAGTTCAGGCTGTGACCCGGCATGACGAAACTGTTGTTGCTGATATTGTTGGGCCGATATGCGAGTCGAGCGACTTTTTTGCTCGTCATAGAAAGATTGATGCGGCAGAAGAGGGAGAACTGCTTGCGGTGATGTCGTGCGGTGCTTATGCGGCGGTCATGAGCAGTAACTACAACGGCAGGCTTCGACCGGCAGAGGTTATGGTGAACGGAAGCGATGTGAAGCTTGTCCGCAAACGTGAAACCCTTGAACAGCTCATCCAGAGTGAGCTGTTGTGACAGGTAATCAGGTTACGGGTGCAGGTTTTTGAAAATTCTGAGAGTTGCGTCGGCCATGTTCAAGGTGTAGAAGTGAATGCCCTTGATATGATGGTCGATCAGCTCTTGTACCTGCTCTGTGGCCCACTCAACGCCTATTGACGCTACATCGGTATCGCTCTTGGCCTCCATTGCTCTTTTCAGGAGTGGTGCAGGAATTCTTGCTCCAAGTGCAAGTTCTGACATTCTGATCATCCCTTTTTTTGTGCTGATTGGCATGATTCCTGGAATAACAGGTACGGTAATACCGGCAATCTGGCAGCGCTCCACAAAGTCGAAGTAGTCACGATTGTCGAAAAAGAGCTGCGTAACGATATAGTCAGCTCCAGCATCGACCTTCTCTTTGAGATACTCAATCTCTTTCATTCGATTCGGCGTCTCGGGGTGCCCTTCCGGAAAACCAGCAACGCCGACGCCGATGTCGGGGTAGTTGATTTTGATGAAGCGGACGAGATCTATGGCGTGTGGAAAGTCTTTGATGGCCTCCTCAATTGATACCATTCCGGCAGGTTTGTCACCTCTCAAGGCAAGCACATTGTTGATGCCGTTTTCCCTGTAGTTCTGCAAAATAGTGCCTGTCTCCTCATTGTCAGAACAGATGCAGGTGAGGTGCGATACAACAGTCAGTCCAGTCTCCTGCTGAATTCTTGTTACCAGATTGTGGGTTCGTGAACGGGTCGATCCGCCTGCGCCATAGGTCACACTGACATAAGAGGGGTTGAGCGGTGAGAGGGCAGCAATGGTTTCAAAGAGTTTTTCCCACTCTTCATCTTTTTTGGGGGGAAAGAACTCAAAACTGAAGACAGGTTTGGCGGCAGAGCCCAGAATTTCTTTGACAAGCATGCAGAGAGTGACGGTTAGCGTTGAGAGGTTTGAATAAAAAAAAGAGAATATACAAAAACAATGGTGTGCCTAACGTAAAAAATATAAAGGAGCTGCGGCTGCCTGAGCAGTTTTCTCTGGCGCCCTATCCGGCAGTGCGGCTGCTGGCTGTGGTTATTGTGGGGATTGTGGCAGGGGTAAACCTGCCTCTTCCGCTTGAGAGCTGGCTGCTCTTGTGCGCCTTCGCCCTTTTCGCTCTTCTGGCAACTCTTCTCTATGAAAAGATGAGAAGCCAAAGTTCATCCTTTCCACTTTTTTTTAGTGCGATCAGCTATACTTTTTTCGTTCTTTTCTGCTTTGCGACCTTCAGTGCCTATCGGTATGCCTATGCGCCTCGTGATGGGCTATTGTCTTTTTGCGGAAAAAACGTACTCATCTATGGGCGTATTGACGGGAGACCAAATTTCTCTGAGTCTGGAGCTGGCTGGATTATGGAGGTTGAAGAGGTTTTTGATAACGGCAGGACGGTGAAGCTGCATGACAGGGCGAAGGTCTTCATGCGCAATGGAGGGTTGCCGGGCTCCAGGGTTCAGAATGGTGATATGGTGCGGGTGAAGGGTAAGCTCGACCTTATTTCCGAAGCCTCAAACCGGGGAGAGTTTGATCCCCGCAAGGCGGCACGTATGAAACAGCTTTCGGTACAGCTCTACTGTTCTGGTCCCTGGCAGGTGCTGTACGATGGGGAGTCGAGGCTCAATGGATTTGAACGGTTCATTGTGCAGCCCACATACAACTATATCATGAAGAGCCTCGAAGAGCTCATCCCGGAGGGGCAGGAGCGCAAGCTTGCATCCGGTGTTCTTACAGGCGAACGGGAGACCATGTCGGATGAGGTTTTTGAAGCCTTCAAGATGACAGGTACTGCTCATATCCTTGCGGTGTCAGGGATGAATGTGGGGTTACTTGCTCTTGTCATACAGATTTTCCTTCAGCGCCTGAAAATTACTACAATCGGGCGATGGCTCTCCTTTTTGCTTTTTGTCTTTATCCTGGTTGTTTACTGTTATGTGACTGGTAACTCAGCCTCAGTGAAACGTGCAGCCTTTATGGCCCTGGTTTTGATTGGAGGGGAGGCACTCGGCAGAAAAACGTATCCCGTCAATTCTCTCGCTCTTGCCGATATTCTGATTCTTCTTGTTGATCCACTCGACTTGCTGAATCCCGGATTTTTAATGACCAATGGTGCCGTGCTGGCAATATTTCTGATCTATCCTGTTTTTGTTCCTTCGCAGCAAAAAGGGGGAGGGTTTCTTAAGGGTGTTGCCGGAGCATTGCTCAGCAGTGTCATGATTACCCTTGCGGCCATTATCGGGGTGTCGCCCGTCATCGCCTACTATTTTGGCACCTTTTCGGTGATCAGCATTCTTGCCAATATTCCTGTTGTGTTCTTTTCAACGCTGCTGATGTACGCTCTTGTCCCGATGCTGCTGGTGAATCTTGTTTCGGGCTATGTCGCCTCTTTTTTTGCGGCTAGCTCATTTTTTCTTGCAGAGCTTACCCTTCAGTCAGCACTCTGGTTCAGCCGGGTACCCTACGCCTCCATCACGATTAAGCCGGATGCGGTAGAGGTCTGGATCTACTATGCGATGCTCGGTATTACTCTCTATTTCATCAATCGAAAAGTGTGGGGGAAGGTTGCGGTGACGCTCCTCATCGGAGCAAACCTGCTCTTTTGGTACTCCTTTTTTCTGCAACCCCAGCCTGTTGCTCCTGCTATGGTGACTGTCAATCTCGGTAAAAACCTTGCCACTCTTTTTTCTTCAGGCACTGAAACCGTGCTGATTGATGCTGGCAAGGCGACTCGCGATCAGAAGCGTATTGTCCAGCAGATGGAGGAGTACGGCCTCAATGCACCTACAGCCGTAGTGCAGTTTTATACTCCAGACTCCCTTATTGCGCAGGTGCCTGCCCGCAAACACTTTATCGAGGCAGATACGACACTTATCCTGCCCTCTATTGTTATTGTGCGTCCTGAAGAGAAGGTGGTCAAAATCTGGAGTCGGAATTGCTCAATGCTCATGGCATCGGGTACAAGCCGCCTGAAAGAGGTGGAGCTCTACAAAGCTGATATTGCAGTGCTCTGGCTCTACCGTTTCGGTGACAAACAGCAGCAGCAGATTATTTCATGGCTTCACTACGCAAAGCCAAAGCGCTGTATTCTTGTGCCGGGCTCATTTCTTTCGCATCAGCAGCTTCTGGCAATGCAGCGGTTTGCAGAGGTGAATTCCGGGGTTGAGGTGCGCAGCAAGACGAAGCAGGTGGTGGTGCCGTAGGGGTGTTCAGCATCAAAAACCATCTTTCCGGGGAAGAATTTCTGTTTATGTTAACCGGGCAGATCTCTCTGTTTTCGATCGACGCCCAAAAGGTGTCGATCTTTTTTTTATACGTCCAGCCGGTTTTGACGAATTTTCTGTCGTATATTTTCAGGAATAACTGATTTAACCCTTTATCTCATCATTATCAATCATGGTCGAAGTGCTCTCTTTTTCGATTCTTCTCGCTCTTTTTCTCTTGCTTGCTTTTGTGGCACATCGCATGGTTCGTGATGCTCCGTTGAAGGCTGAGCTTCAGCGTCTCCAGCGTGTTGAGGAGGAGGCCCACTCTCTCTCAATCCGGCTGGAATCGAAATCTCAGGAACTTGAAGATCTGAAAATTTATCAGGCCCGGCTTGAGGCTGACCTCAGTAACGAGCAGCGCAATGGAGCCGAAAAAATTGCTTTGATGCAGGAGTCGGAATTGCGATTAAAAAAAGAGTTTGAAAACCTCTCCAACCGGATTTTTGAGGAGCGGGGGAGGGTGCTGGGGCAGGAAAACCGCGAACGGATGGACTCTCTTCTGCAGCCTCTGCGCGAGCAGCTTGAGGCTTACCGCAAGAGAATTGAGGAGGTGCATGATACGGATACTGCGCTGTCGGGCCAGCTCATTGAGGAGGTGCGTCAATTGCAGAAACTGAGCGGCAGAGTGAGTGACGAGGCCAACACCCTTGCCCGTGCCATCAAGGGCGACTCCAAAAAGCAGGGTGATTGGGGTGAGATGATTATTGAACGGATTTTTGAGGCTTCGGGGCTTGAAAAAGGGCGTGAATATACCGCACAGGAGAGTTTTCGGGAGGATGAGGGTTTTCTGAAGCGTCCTGATTTTATGGTCATGTTGCCGGGTAACAAGGCGGTTATTGTTGACTCCAAGGTGTCGCTGACTGCTTATGAACGCTTCTGTAACCTTGACGAGGATACAGAACGTGCTTTAGCCCTCAAGGAGCATGTGCAGTCAGTGCGTCGCCACATAGCCGGATTACAGTCGAAGGAGTACAGCAGCATCGGTGGTAACAGTACCCTCGATTTTGTTATTCTCTGCATTCCACTTGAGTCAGCATGGCAGGCTGTGATGCAGGCTGATCCCGATATCATGTACAATCTTGCCGGTAAAAATGTTGTCCTGTGCGGTCCGACGACGTTGATGATTACCCTCAAGCTCATCGCCCAGATTTGGCGTCGTGAGAACGAGAACCGCAATGCCGAGCTTATTGCTGACAAAGCGGGTAAAATTTATGATCAGGTTCTGCTCATTTTCGATGCCATGATGGAGGCTCGCAAAAGACTTGCTGGCGTCTCTGATTCGTTTGATGTTGCGCTGAAACGCATCAAGGAGGGAAGGGGAAACCTTATCGGCAGAGTTGAAGATATCCGCAAGCTTGGTGCCAAGGTGACTCGCCAGCTTTCTCCCGAAGTTGTTGCTGATGTGTTAAGTGATTGTTCGGATGAAGATTGATGTTTTATTTGCATCATATTCGTGTCAAAGCTGTTGCCCGTGTTTTTATGCGATAACAGACGTGTATTTTGCATTACAGTAGAGATATTGTGTAACTTTGATTCCTGCAAAATGATGCGATAATTGAGATTGCGGCAGTTATGTGGCACAAGCTACAAATAAGAGAGCCTTTACAGTACACAATAATCAAAACATGGTACGATCATGGCTAAAACAATAGTATTTATTGACAGTCGCGTCAGTGATTATAAGTCATTGATTCTGCAACTTGACTCAGGCACGAAGTATCAGGTGCTTGATGCAAACTTGGACGGCATTGCACAAATAGCCAGTGCTCTTTCCGGGCAAAGTGGCTATGATTCTGTCCAGATCATTTCGCATGGATCTCCCGGTTCTATGACCATTGGCAACACGAAGCTGGACAGAGCTTCGTTGAGTCAGTATGTTACTCAACTTTCAGGTATTGGACATGCCCTGACGGAGAGTGGCGACCTGCTGCTCTATGGCTGTAATGTTGCTGGTGGCGCTGAGGGAAGAGTATTTGTTGACATGCTGTCGCAAATGACCGGAGCCGATGTGGCGGCATCAGATGACCTGACGGGTTCGGCAAGCAAGGGAGGAGACTGGGAACTGGAAGTACAAACTGGGGTTATTGAGACAGCCTTGCCCATCTCAAATATTGCATTGCAGCATTACGGATATACATTGACCTCTTTTTCAGACATCGAAGCAAAAACAACCATTGAGGGTTTCACGGTTGAGCAGAAGGCGTCGATCCTTTCAGATTTGCAGACAGCTTATGAGGATTCGCCCATAGCGAAAAAGATGTTTGATGACTGGATTGCCACATACGGACACACCATAAATATTAGCTACGCTTCGGGTCAATATCGAGGTTTTTTAAATGCAGGCCGGGTTGAAATAGATCCTGCCTACATCGAAAATCTCAGTTATATAAACGATAAAGGCGAGGCAGTATTGCATTCACAACTTGGCGCTCTTGTTCACGAATTAGGTCATGCACTGACTGGAAAACGTGATAATATCAGCCTGCTCGATTACCAGGGTGCCAATGTTAAATACATCAATACGATATGGGAGCAACTCGGCCTTGACAAGGAGATCTCTTACATTGCACAGGCATGGGAAATTGGTAAACCGGTCCCATCCGTATTTGGTAGTGATGATGTGGATCTGCATAAAGCTATCTATGCTTATACCAGCGGAACTGCAATTGATGTCGCCAGAACCGGCGATATTAATATGAATTTATATGCGCTGGGAGCGTCGAATGACCTTTTGATTGGAGGGCCATCCGCGAACATACTGCAGTCTGGTTCTGGCGATGATTTTCTGTTTGGTTCTGGCGGTAATGACCGATTGTATGGGGGCTCCGGCATTGACACCGCAATCTATTTTGGTTCACCGCTGGACTATGACATCCGGAAAAATCCTGACGGGACATGGTCGGTTGGCAATGTGCGCGGGGGTGAGGATGCTGGCTTGGATACGCTCGTGAATATAGAGGCCGTACAGTTTGATGATGATCAAGGTGGCCACCAGACATACGAGCTTCAAAAGAGTGGGCTGACCTTCCAAACAGACTTTGCTATAGTGGTGGACACCACAGGTAGTATGGGTGATGATATCGCTGGCGTGAAGGCGGTCGCTGCCGATCTGGTCGATGCTGCTTTCGCTGATGGTACAGCCGATGCACGCATTGGGGTGGTAACTTTCAAGGACATTACCAATGGCGAACCGTCCGAAGTGGTTTTGCCCTTTACAGAACAAGACAACTTTGCAGACAGGAAATCTGCGGCAATTAACGCGATCAACAGCATTGGTTTAGGCGATGGGGGCGACTGGGAGGAAACTGCCTTTGACGGGCTTCGCCTTGCACTGAACGGGAGTATGGGGCAATGGAGGTTTGGTGCCGGTATCATGCGAGTCGCCATGTTTACTGATGCACCAGCGAAGGATGGCGATCTGGCGGCTGAAGTGACAGCATTAGCTCATAGTGTCGGAGCTACCGTTGAAACACATGCATCATTGACAGGCGCTGGTGGCTCGGTCGATACATTCAGTCTTTCGTTTGGAGATAGCACTCCGGTTGCCTCCGCAGGTATTTTTGGAGATGGTGACTCTCTTCCTCCATTTGAATATACAGATGAACCTGTCACTCCTGACGAGATCGCGTCACAAGTTCAAATATTCACGATTGTTGTCGGAACACCGTACTTTGATACGACGGCTTTTGAGTCAATTGCCAGTGACAATGGTGGCAGATTCATGACCGCTGAAGATAATGATGCCCTGATTAAGGCGCTCTTTGATATTATTGAGGGCATCAACAATCCGCCGACTGACATCACGCTTTCGAACAATATGGTTTCCGAGAATGCCAGCATTGGACAAGTCGTTGCTACTCTGTCTGCGGTCGATGTTGATGCTGGCGAAACATTCAACTATTTATTGCTTGGCAATCCTGGAAATTTGTTTGGACTCGACGGAGCAAATTTGGTCGTAACCAACGCACTCGACTACGAGACAGCGGTGTCACACGATATCACCGTGCGGGTCACGGACTCAGCAAACAACACTTTCGACAAACCATTCACGATCGACGTTACCAATGTCAGCGGTGTGTTCATCAATGGGACAAGCGGTGCGAATGTTATTGATGCGGCCCATACTCTTGTGAGCCAGTCGCTGCCGACGAATGAGGAAGACACCATCAACGGCTTGAGTGGCAACGACACTATCAGCGGTCTGGGTGGCAACGACATGATCAATGGCGACTCCGGGAACGACGCACTTTATGGCGGTGGCGGCAATGATACTCTCAATGGTGGTTCCGGCAATGATGTCTTGAATGGTGGCGCTGGTAATGACTCTCTCAATGGTGGCTCTGGCAATGATTCCATCAGTGGTCTGGATGGCAACGATATATTGATTGGTGATTCAGGGAACGACACTCTTGATGGTGGCTCAGGCAATGATACTTTCGATGGAGGAGATGGCAACGACACGCTGACTGGTGGTACTGGCAACGATACCTTCCAGTTCTCCAAGCTTCTGGGACAGAACAACATTGACGTTATCGCGGATTTCCAGTCCGGCAGTGATAAAATCGAGTTGTTGGCAAGCCTCTTTGCCAATGTCAGGGGCTCTGATAGTGTTTTCAATGCTTCGGATATCCTGATTGGTGCAGGTGTTACAAAGGGAACTGTCGGGGGTAACGAACATCTCATTTTCAACACAGCAAACAAGGCTCTCTACTATGATGCCGATGGAGGTGGCGCTGGAGCAGGTCTGCAGTTTGCGACATTGACCGGAATTACTACCCTGTCGCACACAGACTTCATTACAGGCGTAATGGTTCCGCCATAGGCGTTACTTGCTTGCCTCGATTTCCCGAATAAATTATAACGAGGTAGTGCTACGGTGATGCAATATTTGTAGTCCCGAGAATTTCCGGTCACTTGTTAAGGATGTATCCACATATACCCGGGAACGCTGATCCCCAGTTCGGCATATTATCCTCTTTTTTTGCCGAGCTGGGGATCGGCGTTCCTATGTGCTGCATTCTGCGCAGTTGCCACTGTAAGAGAGTCACTCACACCACTTTTCCGGAAAGCTCTCTTTCGTCATCAAGCACTTCCTGATTTATAAAAAGAAATTTTTGTTTTGCTTTAAACTGATACTATATTGATATCAATTAAGGGAAGCTATGAAAGTATTGACAAAAAAAACGGATTACGCAATACGGGCTCTCTTGATGCTCGGAGCAAAACGAGGCAGTTATGTTTCAGCCAAGTCGATTGCGGCTGAGCAGGATATGCCCTATCAGTTTCTTCGTGGTGTGTTGCAGGAGATGATTCGTCACGGTTTAATTGTTTCGAAGGAGGGTGTTCAGGGCGGGTTTATGATGGAAAAAGATGCTGATGATATTGGTGTCAGGCAGTTGATTGAGATTTTTCAGGGGAGAGTGCAGGTGTCGGAGTGCATGTTTCGCAAGCAAATTTGTGCCAATCGTTCGCGATGTGTCCTTCGCCACGAAATCATGCGGATTGAGCAGGTGGTTAGTAACGAATTTGAACAGGTAACTATAGGGAAGCTTCTTCGGAAGCTCAATGCGACTGGTAATCTGATGCCAGCGTTGAAGGATGGGGAAGAGCCAAGCTAAAAATTACAAGAGGGGAGTGAATGATGAAGAGAGAGATTATTACGATAGACGAGAAGCGATGTACTGGTTGCGGTGATTGTATTCCGGGATGTCCCGAGGGTGCTTTGCAGGTAATTGATGGAAAGGCCCGGTTGATCAGCGATCTGTTTTGCGATGGTCTTGGGGCATGTCTCGGTCATTGTCCGACTGGAGCGATGAAGATAGAGAGTCGTGAAGCTGAGCCCTATGATGAAAAAAGGGTGATGCAGGAGAGTATTGTGCCAGGTGGTACCAATGTTATAGCCGCTCATTTGCGCCATCTTGCCGATCATGGCCAGAGCGTTTTTTTGCAGCAGGCGCTGGAATTCCTCGAAGAGAACTCTCTTGTCAATCCTCTGAAGAATGAGGCAGGTGCAACATCTGTCGTTCAGAATGCTCATACTGCCAACCACCATCATGAGGGGGGATGCCCTGGGAGTCGGATGGTGGATTTTGGTGAAAAGGGAGGCAGTCGTGTTGCGCCTTCCGGGGGTGCTGAGAGTGCCCTTCGTCAATGGCCGATTCAGCTTCATCTGATTTCACCACAAGCCCCCTGTTTCCAGGGTTCAGATCTTTTGCTTGCTGCCGATTGCGCCGCCTATGCCGTCGGGGATTTCCATGGCTCCTTCATGCGTGGAAAAAGTCTGGCCATTGCCTGCCCTAAACTTGATTCCGATATGGAGATTTATGTTGAGAAGCTTACAGCAATGGTTGATATGGCTCGTCTCAATACTATTACGGTAGCAATCATGGAGGTTCCCTGTTGTGGCGGTTTGATGTCGATTGTGGCACAGGCGCTTCGCAATGCGCAGCGCAAGGTGCCGGTGAAAAAGGTTGTAGTCAGCTTGCAGGGTGAAATTTTGTCAGAAGAGTGGGTTTAGGATAATGGACAATTGAAGTAAATGACGGTGATATGCTGAAGGATGCGATGGGTGGTTATCGGGGCACGGCCTGTGAGATAAGCAGGATTATTCTGGAGCATCCGGAGAATGCGGAGGCATGGTATAACAGGGGCAATGATCGTGCAAGTTGCGGGGAGTTTGAGGAAGCTGTCAGTGATTATACGATGGCGCTGAAAATTGGGCTTCGGTTTCGTGAAGCTGTTAATGCCTATGGCAATCGTGGTATGGCAAGAGTTGAAACAGGTGATCTTGATGGCGCAATTGATGATTTCAGCGAGATCATTGAGCGGAAACCAAAAAACTTTTGGATGCTACGTACCGCATGTTTGAAGAGGGCTTTACTGAGAGAAAAAAAAGGCGACAACCTTGGCGCAATGGACGATCGGAATGCAGCACTGCGGTTGTCGGGCAGTTCAACCGTTGCTTGTTGAGTGGGTGCTGGTCGCCTCGATATATACGTCGGACGCCGAGTGGCGCGAAGCGCATATCGAGGTGCAACTCGGCGTCCGAAACAAGATTTTAAAAAAAAGAGTCTCTTTCACTGACGAGCAGGAATGAGATGTATTTGTTCAATTAGCAAAAAAGAGGAGAAAACGATGGGAATGTCTTGTAACCAATGTCAGGAGAGCATTCACGGTACTGGATGCAGAGCGAGAGGGGTGTGCGGAAAGGATGAATTGACCGCAAAACTTCAGGATGTGCTTGTGTATGCAACTGAAGGGCTCGCACTTTCGGCTGAACAACTGCCAGAAGGCGTATCAAGAAAAGTTGGTCAGCTTATCAGTGAGTCGCTTTTTGTCACTGTTACCAATACCAACTTTGATGAAGATGCGATTGTCGTGCAGATACTGAAAACTCTGGCTCTGCGCGATGAGCTGAATTTTGCGCAGGATCAGAAGCCTGCCCATGACGCCGCTCGATGGAGTGGCAGCTCAAAGGAAGATTTCCTTTTAAAATCACTCTCTGTCGGTCTCGACAGCCTCAGTGAAAACGAAGACCTTCGTTCCCTGAAAAGCCTTGTGCTCTTTGGCATCAAGGGACTTGCAGCCTATACCGATCATGCAGCCGTTCTTGCCTATCATGATGATGATATCTATGCTTTTTACGTTAAAGGCCTTGCTGCACTGACCAAAGATCTTTCGGCTGACGAGCTGACCGCCCTTGTACTGGAAACTGGTGGTGTTGCCGTCAAGGCAATGGCGCTGCTCGACAAGGCAAACACTGAAACTTACGGGCATCCCGAAATTACCATGGTGAAAACCGGTGTCGGCAAGAATCCGGGTATTCTGATTTCAGGTCATGACCTGCGTGATCTGGAGGATCTGCTTAAACAGACAGAAGGAACAGGTGTTGATGTCTATTCGCATTGCGAAATGCTTCCGGCACACTATTATCCTGCTTTCAAGAAATATTCTCATTTCGTCGGAAATTATGGTGGTTCCTGGTGGTCTCAGGACAAGGAGTTCGAATCCTTCAATGGCCCGATTCTCATGACGACAAACTGTATTGTTCCTGTGCGTGAAGCGTATCGCAACAGGATGTTTACTACCGGCATGGCGGGTTATCCAGGGCTGAAACATATTCCCGCCAGACCAGAGGGCGGCCAGAAAGATTTTTCAGCGCTTGTTGCTCTTGCAAAAACCTGTAAATCACCGGTAGAGCTTGAAAATGGGGAGATTGTCGGAGGCTTTGCGCACAATCAGGTGCTTGCGCTTGCCGACAAGGTTGTTGATGCCGTGAAGTCCGGCGCTGTCAAGCGTTTTATCGTGATGGCGGGTTGTGATGGTCGCCATGCTTCACGACGTTATTATACCGATGTTGCAGCGGCATTGCCGAACGATACCATCATCCTGACTGCCGGATGTGCAAAGTATCGCTACAACAAGCTTGAGCTTGGCGATATCGGTGGCATTCCACGCGTGCTTGATGCCGGTCAGTGCAACGATTCCTACTCGCTTGCCGTGATTGCCCTGAAACTCAAGGAGGTTTTCGGACTTGCGGATATCAACGATCTGCCGATCTCTTTCGACATTGCCTGGTATGAGCAGAAGGCTGTAACGGTACTGCTTGCCTTGCTCTATCTGGGTGTAAAAGGCATTCGCCTCGGTCCAACACTTCCCGAGTTTCTCACTCCGAATGTAGCGGCAGCGTTGGTCGAGAAATTTGGTATCAAGCCTATAGGAACTGTTGAGGCTGATGTTGAAGCCATGATGGCTGGTGCCTGATCCGATTCAATAGTGTACCACGACATAGAAGAGATTTTTTTTGATCTCACTGATAACAAACTGGTAGCTTTTCTCATTTCTCCACCACAGAATCTGGTGCCACCATTTTGGCTCTGTTGGTACCAGAATAAACTGCTTTGACGATCCATTAAACGCTCTGCTCCATGTCTGATGAAGACGGAGCAGGTGCGGAGGGTCACTTACAATAATTGCGCTTTTCCATTCCTTTCTTTCCATTGTCCTGGATGTGTTCACAGCCTCCTCCCAGCTTGTCCCGGACTTGGTATCAACCATAATCACCTCTTTCGGGACTCCCATTGCCCTCATGCGGCGTTCTCGCCAGTTCGGGTGATTTGGACGGTAAAACTGTTCATCAATACCCGTCAGAATGATATGACCGGCATAACCCTTCTTGTATAGTTCAGCACCCTTGCGTACCCGAAGTCCATTATCGCCTCCCAGTACAATAATGACATCAGATTTTACCGGCGTGTCGGCATAATGGGAAACCAGAATACCAAGACTTAAAAAACAGAGAGCAACTGTAACACTGATCCAAAAAAGAAAAATAACGGTTCGTTTAAAAAAGAATTTCATAAAGACAATTAGGGGATTTAAATCCTGTAATGCACCCGCCGGTGTTCCTGCCGGTTGCGGAAAATAATCAATTCATCACAAGAGTGGGGATCAGAAAGTGCAAGTCGTACAAAATATGGTCTCATTATTGTCTTCCAAAGGTAATTTCCATGAGTTCAATCGCGTTATTTTCGATCATTATCCGTTTAACAATAAAGTTCTAACGAAATGACACTGTTTATTCGGTGATTTATTTTTTAAATTGTTTTTTTTGTTTTTAATAAAACCAGTTTTAGCTCATGTCCCATACCACAAAGATCATGGACTATGAAGGTTTTTTCGGTAAGGCTATTATAGAGAGTATTCCAGGCTCCTTTACAATCTGTGATATCAATGGTCGACTGATTTGCTGGAACGATTATTTCAGGGATAAAATCATCGGAAAACCGGAGAGCGAGATGCTTCATGCCGATGCGATGGAGGTTTTTCATCAGGACGATAAAGCATTTGCAATAGATTCTATGCGCAATGTTCTTGAGCTTGGTGCTGAGGTAATTGCCGAAGGGAGAGTTTTTCTGCGCGGTGGACCAAAATTTCAGTGGAGGATGATTACTGGCCGCCGGATAATTATGGACAATAATCCATTTGTGATCGCAGTTGGGATTGATATCACTGAACGAAAGCGGTTTGAAGCTCAGAGTGCGTTTCGTCGGCATCTTGTTGGTATGGCTGATACACACTCTGTTGATGAGTTGCTGAATGCGACACTTGATGAAGCGCAACGTCAGACAGGGAGCCCAACGGGATTCCGTCAGTTAGTTTCTGATGATACTATTCCATTTTCATTACGTCATTTATCCGGTTTGCACCATAAAAAGGGGGCAGGTGGTGCGATGGCTGGTGAGCTGTTGCTGCATGAAGGAGAGGTATCTGACGATCTTGTATGGGATCGGACATTAATTTTTAATGATGACGAATCATTCCGTTTGTATGATATCTGTAGCGACATGAAGAGAGCCCTCTTTATTCCGTTGATGCAGGGAACAACGGTTGCTTCGATTCTCTGTGTGGGTGATAAACCTTATGATTACGATGAGGATGATTCTATGATGGTTGTTGCCCTGACCAATATTGTGACGGATATTGTTTCTCGCAAGTGCGCCGAACTATCGGAGCAGAGAATGCAAAACACGCTGTTGCAGGCACAGAAAATGGAGCTGGTAGGCAAACTTGCCGGAGGAGTTGCCCATGACGTTGACAACATGCTGGGAGTGATTCTTGGTAATGTCGAAATGGCCATGAAACGAGAGGTTGCTGATGACTTGTTGCTCAATAATCTGCAGGCAATTCTCAGAGCTGCGGAACACTCTGCCGGACTGATGACCCAGCTTCTGGCTTTTTCAAAAAAACAGATGGTGTTGCCGATAGTGCTCGACCTCAACTTGATCGTTGAAAAGATGCTTGTTATGTTGAGAAAGTTGATCGGTACAAATATCTCTCTGGTATGGATTCCTGAAAGGCAAAGTACATTGGTCAAGATTGATCCTGCTCAAATTGAGTTGATTCTTGCTAATCTCTGTTGTAACTCCCGGGATGCCATAACCGGGTCAGGAAAAATTACCATCGAAACTTGCCGAAAGCATATTAACGAAGCATGCAATGGTGGTCATTCATTTATTGAGCCTGGCGACTATGTAATGCTCGTTGTGACCGATAATGGATGCGGTATCGAAAAAAAGGATTTGCCGCATATTTATGAACCCTTTTTTACGACAAAAAAGGCAGGAAAAGGGAGAGGTATGGGACTTTCGGCAGTTTATGGTATAGTCAAACAGAATAATGGGGGTATTCAGTGCCAGAGTGAGAAAGGCAGGGGAACAACTTTCCAGATTTGGTTGCCCAGACATTCAGGTTATGCTGATCTGGATGGAGATGAACCATCGGTACCATCTTTCATTCATGGTAAAAAGAGGATATTGCTTGTTGAAGATGATCCCGAAATTCTAAACATCTGCAAGCTGATGCTTGAAAATAATGGATATGAGGTGCTTGCAGCATCTACTCCCGTTGATGCGATCCGGATCTCCTCTGCTTATAGTGGCGACATCCACTTGCTTCTGACAAATGTTGTGTTACCGGAGATGAACGGGTGCGATCTCTCTGCACAGCTTACGTCAATAAGAGCAAACCTGAAAACATTGTTCATGTCTGGCTATATGCCAAACATTCTTTCAAGCAAGGGGGGCGTTGAGCGGGAAGTGGACGTTATCCACAAACCATTTTCAATCGACACACTCCTTTCTGCTATTCAGAAGATGTTTGACCAGACTTAGGCAGCGAAGAGTTACTGGTATAGAAAGAACAATTCAATAAGTGCCAGATTTTCTGTAAAAAAAGAAAATCAGATGTCATTACCAATAAGTTTGCGCAGCGAAATATTCCGTTCTCCGTTCTCAGTTCTCAGTGCTCAGTGCTCAGTGCTCAGTGCTCAGTGCTCAGTGCTCAGTGCTCAGTGCTTGCAGGAAAAAAAAGAGAGGGAGGGAGGGACTGTTGGTCGCAAAGAAAAGAGTAGATGCTCATCTTTTCTGGTGGAGGCGGAGCTTCGAGTGGCATTTCACCAAAAGTCGTCCGGTACACTACATTGGTGCTAACAGACGACTGCCACAAGCATCAGAGAGATTTTCCTACGAAAAAGAGGCACTCTTCCAAAAATAAATCTCTATGGGTCATATTCCCCGCCTCTTGAGGCGTAAAGTGTGATAGAGTTTTCTTCAAAATACCCCGCTGCTTGCCGAGGGGTTCTTTATTCAGGATGGTTTGGTGAACTCTTTTTCTGTATCCTGTTTTTGAGGGGCGGGGAATGTTGATCTTGGGATCTCAAGCAATCGAACAGCGCCTGCAAATCGCTTTTCGTAATACTCGTGTTTCAGTTGGTCTTCTGTAATCCCTTTTGTAAGAGAAGAGTGGACAAAAGTGTCGTTTCCGATAAAGATTCCTACATGGTTGATAAGCTGGCTCTTGGAGTGAAAAAAGACCAAATCACCGGGTTGAAGGTCATTCTTGCTGACTTTATTGCCCAAGGCAGACATCTCTTTTGATGATCGTGGAAGGCTCATGTTGAATACCTTGTCGAACATGAAGCGTACAAAGCCTGAGCAGTCAAATCCTGCTGGAGTCTGGCCGCCAAAGCGGTACCGTGTTCCAAAATATTGAGAGACATTACTGAAAAAGTCCCTCATGTGAGTAAGGGAGGTCTGACGGGGAGTCACGGAAGATGACGTGGTCTGAAGTATTGACGGTTGTTCAAGTTTACTGCTGGATGAGGTGGTTGCAGGCAGTTCAAATTGAAAAACTGAAACGGTCAACCCGAGGGCTGGCTCTGGCTGAGCAAGTTGAACTGCCGAAGTTGTGAGGCATAAGAGAACGACACTACCGAAAGAGAGGATCCTTTTCAGCGCCGGAGCCATGCGGACGAGTAAGGAAGGCTTTGGCCAAAAAATCATATCATTATATTATAGAGTAAGTTATAATCTCTTTTTTCCATTGTAAAATACTTTTCCTAAGTATAAGAACATATAAGGAAATCTCCCAATTTTTCATTCCGAAAAACTTGCTTCACTCACTTTGAAAATATTCATTTTCTCAAAATGTGATTATTGCAAAGCGACTGACTTTCAATTTACGTTTTTAATTGGAGAGAGTTTTTTATAAATTGAGGGTCTGGTAAAGCGAGCTGTTATTAACAGGTATTCAATAACTTATTTCTGTTCTACTGATGAAATTTCGGCTCTCTGCTTTTCTTTGCTTTTTGCTTGTTGTTACGGGCTGTTCAGGGAAAAGAGGAGAAACAACAGGAACAGGGCAATCTCCGAATCCTGGCATTCAGGCGGGTCTTGTTTTTTCTGTTGGAGGACGGGGGGACAAGTCGTTCAATGATTCTGCATATAATGGTCTTGAGCTTGCCAAAAAAAAATATGGGATTAATTATACCTATCTTGAGCCACAAGGAGAGGGTGGGGATCGTGAGTCGGCGTTGCGTCAGATGGCAACAGATCCTGATATCGCACTGATTATTGGAGTTGGTCTGCTCTTTAGTGATGATATTTCCCGTATTGCAGCCGAGTTTCCCGATAAGCAATTTGTCTGCATAGACTATGTCGCTCAGCCAAATGCAACGATTCCATCAAATCTTCAAGGGATTGTGTTTGAAGAGAAGAAAGGATCGTACCTTGCTGGAGCTCTTGCCGGACTTGTAACGAAAACCAAAATAGTTGGTTTTCTTGGTGGGATGGAGTCGAGCGTCATCAAGAAATTTGAGACTGGCTTTATAAGAGGCGTGCATGACATCAATCCAGATATCAGAGTTATTTCGGGCTATATTGGCATGACAGGGAGTGCCTTTTCCAATCCTGCAAAGGGACGGGAGCTTGCCCTTGGGCAGTATGGAAGGGGGGCAGACATTATTTATGAGGCGGCTGGAGCAAGTGGGCTGGGTGTTATCGAAGCAGCAAGGGAGAGTAAAGCGCTTGTTATCTGTACCGATCGGGATCAAGAGCAGGATGCACCTGGATTTGTCCTTTCCAGCATGACCAAAGCGGTTGACAGGGCAGTGCTTAAAACCGTTGAAAGTGTGGTTGATGGAAGTTTCAGGGGGGGGCGTGTGGTGGTCTATGGCCTTGCGGATCGTTATACGGACTATGTCTATAATGAGAAAAACGCATCTCTTGTCGGAACCAAAAACCATGATCAACTTGAGAGTATCCGCAACCAGATAATTGCTGGAGAAATTGTTGTCGATGATACTGCTGTTGGACAATAATGACTGCATGAGCTGCCAGTGATTACTGGTGCTTTTTTGTTGATGAGTGTCAAATGGTGGCTTGTTAATTGATTGAAGAAGAATATTGGTGAATAAAAAAATCCTTGTAACGGGCGCAACTGGTTTTATTGGCTCAAGCCTTGTAAAAAAACTTGCTTGTGGTAATGATGAAATATTTATTCTTGTTCGTAAAAATTCGGATTTAACCTCGCTTTCTGATATTCTACCGAAGGTTAATCTTGTTTATGGAGATATTACGAACCGGGCTACGCTTGATTCGGCATTGCAAGGTGTTGATCTTGTTTATCACTCAGCGGGTCTTACGTATATGGGCGACAAAAAGAATGCCCTGCTCTATAAAATCAATGTCGACGGAACTCGCAACATTCTCGAGGCATCACTCGTCGCCGGGGTTAAACGGTTTGTGCATGTCAGTTCCATAACTGCCGTGGGTATTGCCTTCGACAAAAAGCCGGTAAATGAATCTGTTGTCTGGAATTTTGAGTCGATCAGTCTTGAATATGCAAGGACGAAACACCTTTCTGAAATAGAGGTTGCTGAAGCTATAAAAAAAGGGCTTGATTGCGTTATTGTCAATCCCGCTTTTGTGTTTGGCGCTGGGGATATCAATTTCAATGCTGGACGGATTATCAAGGATATCTACAACAAAAGGCTTCCCTTTTATCCCCTTGGCGGTATTTGTGTGGTCGATGTGGAAATTGTTGCGGATGCCATCATTACGGCAATGGAGAGAGGAAAAACTGGAGAACGCTATATTCTTGGTGGTGAAAACGTCTCTTACAAACGACTTGCAGATACCATTTCGCGCATTTCCGGCGCGCCAAAAGTGCGATTCCCTCTTCCATTCTGGACAGCAAAAATATTGAAATCAGGGCTTGATCTTTACAAAAACAAGAACCGGATATCTAAACTTTTCAACATGTCGATGTTCAGGGTAGCTTCGCATTTCCTCTATTTTGATTCTACCAAGGCAATTCGCGAACTGAACATGCGGTATGAACCTCATGAACACAGTATCAAGAATGCTTACGAGTGGTATCGTGATCGCAATATGCTTTAATGATCAACTCTGCGTCATTGGCTCAAGAGTTGGTGACGCACTATTACCTTTTTTGGCAGAAAATCATCATTCGTGGCGACTCCTCTTCTGTAAAAGGGTCTCCTGCATAGTTGCCGATGATACTGGTTACGGTAAACCCCTCTTTTTGAAGCATGGCAATAATCTCAGTCTCACGGTAAAGGCGAACTGATTCACTGAAGGTGACTGGTCTGCCGAGAGGAGGGATAATGCTTATGGTTTTGATGATCCTCTCTTGGTTGATGGCGCGATCTTCAATAATAGTCAGTTCTCCTGCAGTTCGACTGGAGTGAGCAACCAGGTTGCGCAGAAGGTGGAGTGGATTAATAAGGTCAAGAATATACCATCCATCACATTGAAGAGCGTGGTAAGCCTTGTTGAGTACCAGTTGATCATCCTCTTTCATCTCGAAATAACCGAAACTGGTAAAAAGCTGAACGACAAGATCGTAGGCGCCCTCGGACGGAATTTGCCGCATGTCACAACTGGTCAGCTTTAATTGCAGCTTGCTTTTCTGTGCGGCTTTTCTGGCCTCTTCCAGTAAAAAAGGGGAAAGGTCGTTACCTGTTACCTTATAGCCAAGTCTGGCAAGCTCAAGTGCGTGTCGTCCAGCTCCACAAGCAACATCAAGTACCGAGAGCAATGCGGGTTTTTTCAGGTACAGGCCTGAGTGTGAGAGGATGGTTTTAATACACTGTGCAGCTTCATTATCATCACGGTGGCTATACACTTCAAGGTAGAGTGGATGGTTAAACCACTCCTCAAACCAGTTCAGAGATAGCTCTGCTCCTGAAGAGTCGGGATGTGCTGCCATACCAGCAAAGAAAAAGAGGTGATGAAGCAGGGGGAGAGATTCAGGGCATCCTGTGATGCCCCGAGGCTATATCCTGTGTGCTTATTTTGTGTAGTCGGTAATCGCTTTTGCAAGAATGGTCTGTTCATTCTCTCCATTCGGTATCCGAACATTTTTTTCAATGAATTTCCACGCATTTGTTTTCTCTGATTTCACAGAAAAAATAAGTTTTGCACACTTGAAATCACTGGTGCCGGATTTTTTGCCTTTATCTGCAAACGTCTGTTTCTTTGCCATGACTCGTGAGGTAATTCTTTTGGTTTAAGTCGCTCTGCTTTTTTTAAATTATCGAATAAAAAAGCAAGGCAATGTAATAAAAATTAAACCGACAACCAAGCGCACCTGCACAGGATTTATTAAAACGCGATTACAGGTTTCCCGCTGCAATAAATTTCCCCTTATGAAATATGCCGCATGCTTTTCCTTTCAGAGAGCGATTGAGAAATGGAGTGTTAGCTGATTTTGATTTCAGTGCACTTGCCGATACACTCCACTGGATATCCGGATCAATAATTGAAAAATTTGCCTCTTCTCCGACGGCAAAAAGAATCGGCTTCAGTCTCATGATTTTTCTTGGATTGATCGACAACAATTCGATGGCGCGGCTCATGGAGATAATGCCTTTGTGTACCAGTTCCGTTATCGTGAGTCCCACAGAGGTTTCAAGGCCGATAATGCCAAACGAGGCTTGATCGGGAGGGCACTCTTTTTCGTGGAGAGCATGGGGCGCATGATCAGTCGCTATAGCGTCAATAGTGCCGTCAGCAATCGCATCAAGCAGAGCTTCACGGTTTTCCTTTGATGAAAGTGGGGGCTTCATGATATAGCTGCCCTTTTTTTCAGCAAGAAAAAGATCTTCATCGCAGAGAGTGAAATGGTGTGGAGTTACTTCACAGGTCACTTGCAGTCCCTCGCGTTTTGCCTGGCGGACAAGATCAAGCGCCGCTTTTGTGCTGATATGAGCGACATGATATCGTGGTCTTATGAGCGGGTCGTGCAGCTTGTGTTTTTCAAGGTAGCGCATCAGCAACAGATCGCGGCTGAGCGTTATCGCTTCAGAGACATCAGGTATTCCTTTCAAGCCAAGTTTGGTTGAAAACAGCCCCTCATTCATGATGCCACCCATCGTCAAGGAGCGCTCTTCGCAGTGCTGAATGATGAGCAGGTCAAAGTTTGAGGCGTACTCAAAGGCCAGTCGCATGATCTGGCTGTTCTGAATTGCTGAGCCGTCATCTGACACTGCGGTGACTCCGTAGGAGCTGAACTTGCCGAATGGCGCAAGATGTTCCCCTTTGCTGTCAACCGTCATTGCCCCAATAACTTCAAGATCGACAGGAAGCGTTGCCGAGTGATGGCGGATATAGGCGACACCGAGGGGGCTGTCAATAACTGGTTTCGTGTTCGGCATAAGCGCAACACCGGTAAAACCGCCAGCGGCTGCAGCTCTTGCTCCACTTTCAAGTGTCTCCTTGTACTCCTGGCCCGGTTCCCTGAAGTGACAGTGCATATCGAACAGTCCTGGGGCGACGATCTCTCCTCGAAGATCGATAACCCGGTCATCTGGCGATGCTTCAAGCGTTTCATTCCCATAAACAACAGCTTCGATGATGCCGTCGTCGCTCACTTTCAGCGACCCGGCAAGATCAAGATGTTCAAGTGGATTGAGGAGGTGTGCCTTCTGAAAAATCAAGCTCATGGCTCTTGTAGAAATTAGGATGGATTAAAAAGTGGAGCCGCAGTGTAACAAGGTCGCCGCGAAGTAATCCGCAAAGATACGACAAATATAAATAAGGTCATGCAGAGAGCAAGAGTTCTCTGGTTGGGGATACGACACTGTTTGTCGTTCTTAAAAGAGAGCATGTATAGAGAGAAAACGCTCTATTTTGCTATTTTACGATTTAATAATCGAATGGGTCAGGGGTGTTTCTCTATGGATCAGAACGAAGGCAGAGGTATTGAAAAAGTTGATCTGAGAGCAATGATGATTGCTCGAAGGCGCGCTATACCTGAAAAATTGCGGTTTCAGATGGATGTGGCTATTGCCAGTCATCTTGTTAAATTGCCTGAAGTTGTTTGTGCTCATCATATTCATCTCTATCTCTCCATTACAGCTTTTGCTGAGGTTGATACAGCATTGATCGTTGATGGGCTTACCGCAATGCACAAACGGCTTTCGGTTCCGGTTGTTCGAAACGGTGATCTTCTCTCTGCCCTCTACCACAAGGGAGATCTTCTCCGAACAGCGCAATTTGGGCAGCCAGAACCTGATGTTTACTCTGCAGTTGATGAATCAGATCTTGATCTTGTGCTGCTTCCTCTTCTGGCTTTTGATAGCAGAGGATATCGGTTAGGGTATGGGAAAGGGTTGTATGATCTTTTTTTGCAGCGACTTGGCAATCGGGGAGTTCACCCCTTTCGTGTAGGGCTTTCCTACCTCCAGCAGAGGCTTTACGAGCTTCCCGTTGACCCTTGGGATGAACCTCTTGACGCCGTTGTTTATGAAGATGGAAGTATTCGATTCACCTGATGTTTAAGGATTATGATGAGGAGATGGAGTGAAAATAGCGGAGATGGAGTTTCTCCGCCAGATTTTTTTGATAGTTCTCTCTACGTTAACCGCGAGTTGAGCTGGATTGATTTCAATCAGCGAGTGCTTGAAGAGGCTTTCAACGCAGAGGCGCATCCATTGCTGGAACGGGTAAAATTCATCTCCATTTTCAGTTCAAACCTTGATGAATACTTCATGATCCGTGTCGCTGGTATTGAGGATCAGTATGAAGCTGGAATTCTGGATCGCACGATAGATGGCTATACCCCGGTCGAGCAGCTCGAAAAGATACGCGCGCTTGTTCAGCAGCAGCTTCATCAGCGCAATGAATGTTTTTATAAGGATCTTGTGCCTGCAATGCAGCAGGCAGGGATAGAGTTTCTTCGAGTCTCCGAGCTCTCTGCGATTCAGCAGCGTTCACTGAGTCACTATTTTCGCCGGGAGATTTTTCCTGTTTTGACCCCGCTGGCCTTTGACACGGGACATCCATTTCCCTTTATGTCGAATCTTTCGCTCAATCTTGCCATTGAGCTGGAAGATGAGGAGAGCAAGTCGCTGAAGTTCGCTCGCGTGAAAGTTCCGAGTATTCTTCCCCGACTTCTCCGGCTCAATGACATCAAGGGTTTTCACGATGATGACGGGATCATAAGGTTTATATGGATCGAAGATCTTATCGAAAACAATCTGGCACACCTCTTTCCGAAGATGCGGATTATTCAGTCTCATCTTTTCCGATTGATTCGTGACGCAGATATTGAAATTGAAGAGGATGAAGCGGGTGATCTTCTCAAGACCATAGAAAAGGGGTTACGGTCAATCCGTTACGGAAAAGTTGTTCGCCTTGATATAACGCCTGCGATGCCTTTGTCGGTGAGAAAACTGCTTATAAAGAATCTTGAGGTTACTGAGAGAAATGTTTATGAAATAGATGGCGCTCTTGGGCTCGGCTGCCTTATCGATCTTTTAAAGATTGAACGGCCAGAGTTGAAAGATGAGCCCTTTGTGCCGAATAACCGTATTGAAGAGGAGTTTGGAGAGGATATATTCAGTGCAATACGGGCAAAAGACCGGCTTCTCTATCACCCTTATGACTCGTTTCAGCCTGTCGTTGATTTTATTCATCAGGCAGCTCTTGATCCTGATGTCCTCTCAATCAAGCAGACACTTTACAGAGTGGGAAGCAATTCACCAATCGTTGAGGCCTTGATGATAGCCGCAGAAGAGGGAAAGCAGGTTGCTGCTCTTGTGGAACTCAAGGCAAGATTTGACGAAGAGAATAATATTGTCTGGGCACGGGCTCTTGAGGATGTGGGGGTACATGTCGTCTACGGTTTGCCGGGACTCAAGACTCATGCTAAGCTTACCCTGATTGTTCGACGTGAACAGCAGCAGTTGAAACGGTATCTCCATCTTGGCACCGGAAACTATAATCCGGCAACCGGTAAAATTTATACTGACTACAGCCTTTTTACAGTCAATGAGCAGCTTGCTAACGATGTCGCAGAACTTTTTAACGCGCTGACCGGCTATTCCAAACATACAGCGTATAGAAAACTGCTTGTCTCACCGATCAATACCCGCAAAAGGATCATTGATATGATCGACAGGGAAATTGAGTGGAGCTACCGTGAGAACAAGGGGAGAATCATCATGAAAATGAATGCCCTGGTGGATGCTCAAACCATACAGGCGCTTTATAGAGCCTCCTGCGCTGGTGTAAAGATCGATCTTGTCGTTCGTGGAATTTGCTGTCTGAAGCCTGGCATTCCAGGCGTTAGTGAACACATCAGGGTGGTCAGCATTATCGGACGTTTTCTGGAACACAGCCGGGCATACTATTTTCATAACGGTGGAAAAGAGGAGCTGTTTCTTGGTAGCGCCGATATTATGCCGAGAAACCTTGACGATCGGGTTGAAACGCTCTTTCCGGTTTTTGATAAATCGCTTATCAAGGTTGTCATCTCTGATCTCGAGTTGATTCTGAGCGATAATGTCAAGTCATGGCAGATGAATACTGATGGAACCTACTCTATGATCAGCAACGATGATGCCCCTGTAAACAGTCAGAAACTCTTTTTAACCAGCTCTTCCCATAAAAAATCTTTGTCAAAATTTAACGTCAACGAATTATGAAAATTGCAGTTGGAAGCGATCATGCCGGGTTTGAATTCAAAAAATCGGTACTCTCCTGGCTTGAACGTAACGGCTATGAGATCAACGACCTGGGCCCGTATAGTGAAGAGTCGGTTGACTATCCCGATTATGCCCGTAAAGTTGCTCTCATGGTCGCTGAAGGGCAATGCGATTCGGGCGTGTTACTTTGTGGTACAGGTATTGGTGTTTCAATTGCTGCAAACAAAGTCAAAGGTATTCGTGCGGCACTTGCCTGTAATCCTGAATTTGCATCACTTGCCCGGCAGCACAATAATGCCAATATTATCTGCTTTCCTGCGCGATTTACTGATGTGGCTACCATTGAGCAGGCCCTTCACAATTGGTTTAATACCGATTTTGAAGGCGGTAGGCATGAAAAAAGAGTGAACAAAATTGAACCATGCTGTTGACTGAATATATAGAGCATCATCTTGATACAACCTCTCCGGTTTTTACGGATGATGACCTGGTTGTTGAGGCTCTTGCTCTGATGGAGGAGGATGGGCTTGATTGTGCACCTGTTCTGCATGAGGGAAATATACGGGCGATGGTCACTATCCATGATCTGCTGCCTTCGCAGCACTCCAAAAAACGGCTGAAAGAGTTGAAACTTGAACATGCAGAGAGTATTGGACTGCATGAGCATCTTTTTGAGATTATTGCGCGAATGGGCTCATTTCTTTGTGCCGTTATTCCTGTGTCGGAAGAGGATGGACACTATGTAGGGGTGGTAGAGAAGGCTGTTCTTCTGGAACAGCTTAACGATATTTTCCATTTGGGGGAAGGCGCGGTGACCCTTGAACTGGATGTACCTGCTTATGATCTTAAACTCTCCGAGGTTATTGCAACCTTCGAAAAAAATGATGCTACCGTTTTGAGTTGTGGTATGTACCCGGCTGCGCCGGAGGGAGTCGGAATGGTTCTAACCTTCAGGCTTCAGACGCATGATCTCTTTCGTTTGGTCACCAATCTTGAGAAGTATGGATACCTGATCCGTTATACATCGCCCTTTTTCAGGGAAAAAGATGATACAATGAGAGAAAAGGCGCTTGAAGTTATGCGGTTTATGGAGATGTAATGGTTTGAACGAAACCTGTGAGGTTAGTATGAATACAGAATATACCACAGTGCTTGCCGAACAGATTCGGGAGCGCGCGGCTGAAATTTTTTCGGAAGTAGTCGCTTTGCGCAGGGATATTCACAGCCATCCCGAGCTCTCCTGTGAAGAGGTAAGAACTACCGCGCTGATAAATGACTATCTTTTTGCTCTTGGCATCACGCCAGAAAAGCCGCTGCTGGAGACTGGTGTCGTTGCTCTTGTCAAGGGAACACACAAATCCTCTACAGGCAAGGTTGTGGCGTTACGTGCTGATATTGATGCTTTGTCCCTTAACGAAGAGAACCTGCACGAATTCTGTTCCCTTGAGTCTGGAAAAATGCATGCCTGTGGTCACGACATGCACACGGCGATGCTTCTTGGCGCAGCAAAAATTCTTTCGGGGATGAAAGAGCAGCTTGCGGGTGACGTGCTTCTTGTGTTTCAGCCAGCCGAAGAGAAAGCTCCAGGAGGGGCAAAACCTTTTCTTGATGCAGGTCTGTTCAAGATGTTTAATCCATCGGTTATTATTGGTCAGCACTGTTTTCCCAGTGTTCCAAGTGGCAAAGTTGCCCTTTGCAGAGGAAGTTTTATGGCGGCGGCCGATGAGTTGTACTTCACGGTAACAGGGCAGGGTGGTCACGCTTCCGCACCGCATAAAGCGGCGGATCCGGTGCTTGCTTCGGCACATATCATTACGGCGGTTCAGCATCTTGTCAGTCGGGTTGCCCCGCCGCATGAGCCTGCGGTTGTTTCGATAGCGTCAATTCATGGTGGTAATGCGACAAATGTCATTCCCCGGCAGGTCACCATGTCTGGCACAATGAGAACCATGAATGAGGAGCTGCGATCACAGCTTCAAGAGCGGTTGCGTCAGACCGTCACGCATGTGGCCGCCGGGCTTGGTGTTGAGGCTGAACTTGTGATCAGGCAGGGCTACCCTGTACTGTATAATAATCCGGCGGTTACAGAGCAGGCGGAGAAGATCTGTGCGGAGTATCTCGGCAGTGAGAATGTGCTCAACAGTGAGCCGATTATGACTGCGGAGGATTTTTCACACTATCTTCAGGTTTGTCCGGGAACCTTCTGGCAAATTGGGACGGGCATGCCCAATAACGACAAAAGCAATACTCTCCACTCTCCAACGTTCAATCCCGAAGAAGGTGTGCTCGAAACCGGAAGCGGGTTGCTTGCTTATGCGGCACTGCGATTTTTGGGTGGATGAATAAGGGCAGCCGCGGGGGCTGCCCCTGCGGAAATCACGCCTTCCCGTCAGATCCGAGCACGTTAATGATCTTGTGGGCATAGAGCTTTTTGAGAGCATCACGGGCTGGACCAAGATATTTTCTTGGATCAAACTCTTCAGGTTTTTCGTCAAAGACTTTGCGGATTGCGGCAGTCATGGCAAGGCGGCCATCAGAATCAATATTGATTTTACAGACGGCAGATTTGGCGGCAAGACGAAGCTGATCTTCACTGATACCGATGGCATCCTTCAATTTCCCACCATGTTCATTGATCATCTTTATCAGCTCTTGAGGTACGGAAGAGGAGCCGTGCAGCACAATAGGAAATCCGGGAATGCGTTTTTCAATTTCAGTCAGAATATCAAGGCGAATTTTCGGATCTTCACCGGGTTTGAACTTGAACGCGCCATGTGAGGTGCCAATGGAGATAGCAAGGCTGTCAACACCGGTTTTTGCAACAAAATCCTCAACCTCTTCCGGTTGTGTATAAGTATGGTGTGCTGCAGAGACATCGTCTTCAATGCCAGCAAGCACTCCGAGTTCCCCCTCGACAGTGACATCAAACTGGTGGGCAAACTCAACAACTTTTTTGGTGAGTGCGACGTTCTCCTCATAAGGAAGATGAGAGCCATCAATCATGACTGAAGAGAATCCTGACTCAATACAGTCTTTGCAGAGCTCGAAACTGTCGCCGTGATCGAGGTGAAGCACAATTGGAACAGGTGTGCCGAGTTCAGCCGCATAAGCTACAGCGCCCTGGGCAAGGAAGCGAAGCAGTGTTTCGTTGGCGTAGCTTCTTGCACCTTTTGAAACCTGGAGAATGACGGGAGATTTGGTCTCAACACAGGCCTGTACGATTGCCTGCATCTGCTCAAGATTATTGAAATTGTATGCGGGAATAGCATATCCTCCCGAAACGGCTTTACTGAAAAGTTCACGGCTGTTGACAAGACCGAGTTCTTTAAAACTGATTTTTTTCTTTTGCATTGAAAAGCTCTCCTTTTATTATTATTATAGCTCTGATTTTTCCAAAGAATACCACACTCTTGTTGTACTCGTTGTATTCATCAATTGCCTCTCAATATAATATATTCTCATTCAAGAATAGCGTTCAATACTGCCACCAACACCTCCTATGTGTAGAAAAAGTCTGCTTCTCATTGTCGTGCTTTTGGGAAGTACCGTTTCGGTGTATGCCAAAAATGCTGAAAAGTTTTCTCAGACGTTGGCTGTTGTTACCCTTGTACCAACTTCAGCTCAGGAGGAAGCGGGGAAGTATATCTCTCAGTCGCTCCAGCAGAACCACTACAGAAAGATATCGGTTAATGACTCTCTTTCTCAGCAGATACTCAATCGCTATATCGATAATCTTGATGGCTCCAAAAGCTATTTTGTTGCGAGTGAAGTTGAAAGTCTGCACAAAATTTATGGAAACCGTCTTGATGACGAGTTTCTGGCAGGTAAATCAACTTCCGGATTTGCCACTTACAACTTCTTTCTGAAACGGGCAAAAGAGAAAATGCGGTTCATGAGGGCAACCGTTGATACCGTGCAGTTTAATTTTACAACATCAGAGGCTCTTGATCTTGACCGTAAGTCCGATCTTTGGCCTGCCGACAGGCATCAGCTTGCCGATCTCTGGAGAAAAGAGCTGAAATACCAGTGGCTGAATCTTAAATATTCGGGAGAACAGAAAAAGACTATCAGGGAATCTCTTGCGAAAAGCTACACGAACAGGTTGAATCTTCTTAATCGCCAGAAATCGGATGATGCTTTTCAGGCATACACTTATGCTCTGACCACTTCGTTCGATCCCCATACCAGTTATTTCTCTCCTGCGGAGTTTGAAAACTTTCAGATCGACATGAGTCGTTCGCTTGAGGGAATTGGCGCCAAGCTCCAGACGGAAGGTGAGTACACTGTCGTTAATGAGATTATTCCAGGAGGGCCTGCCTTCAAGAGTAGCTTGCTGAAAAAAGGGGATAAAATTATTGGCGTTGGTCAGGGGAAAACTACAGAAATGGTTGATGTTTCTGGCTTAAGAATCAATGATGTTGTAAAACTGATTCGTGGCAAGAAAGGCACTCTTGTTCGCCTGAAAGTTTATCCTGCAAGCCAGGGTGGCAGGGGTCCGGCCAAAATAGTTCAGCTCCAGCGCGAAAAGATTGATCTTGAGGAGCAGGCGGCAAAGAAAAGTATTCTTCAGCAGAATGGCCAGAAAATTGGAGTGATTACCATTCCCTCATTTTACCTTGATTTTGAGGGGCAACGGCAGAATACAGGAAATTATACCAGCACAACCCGTGATGTGACCAGAATTCTGAACGAGCTGAATGCCGAACGTGTTGATGGTGTTGTCATTGATCTTCGTGACAATGGTGGGGGATCGCTTGAAGAGGCAGTCAATGTTACCGGGCTCTTTATTTCAACTGGTCCTGTGGTACAGATCAGTAATGCTGCCGGTGGAAAAATGGTACTGAGAGATGAGGATCGGCAAGTGCTGTACGGCGGTCCGCTTGCAGTTGTTGTCAACCGGTACAGTGCGTCGGCATCTGAAATTTTTGCTGCTGCAATTCAGGATTATGGACGCGGGGTAATTATAGGGGAAAGGACGTTTGGTAAAGGGACTGTTCAAAGTATTATCAAGCTTGCAAGGCCATTTTCTTTTTTTGGGAAAAAACCGGATCTTGGGCAGCTAAAGCTTACTATCGCAAAGTTTTACCGGATTTCTGGTGGAAGTACCCAGCATAAAGGTGTACTGCCTGATATTGTTATGCCCTCCATGATTGATACCTCTGCCGTTGGTGAGGATACCTATACAAGCAGCCTTCCATGGAGCACCATATCCCGGGCATTTTATAGGCCGACATCCGAGGTCAGTCCGGAAGATATTGCTCAGCTTCGCATGAAACAGCAGGAGAGGAATTCGAAAAACCGCCAGTACCAATCCTACCTTTTTGATCTGAACACCCTTAACCAGATTCGCAAGAAGAAAATAGTATTACTTCAGGACTCCTCTTTCAAATCTGAAATAGAGAGCATAAAGAGGATCGAGGGGCAATGGGTGCAGGATCAGGATTCAACAAAAAATATCAACAAGGATGTACTCCTCCACCAGTCGGCTGCAGTTATTTCTGATCTGGCAGAGCTCAAGTCAGTACAGCGGCAAACGGTTACCAGAATTTTGCCTTTGTTGAACTAAAAACTAAAATAATCAGCCAGGTAGATGCGTAAAAAGATTCTTTTTCTTAAAAAATATTTACAAAATCCTCAAAGTATCGGTTCAGTCATACCCTCTTCAGAGTTTTTGGCAAAGGCAATGTTTACTTCAATTAAAGAGCTAGATGAAGTCAATATTATTGAGATTGGAGCAGGAACCGGCGCAATAACAAAGCATATATCAGGCCTTAACCCACTCCTGGTTGAAATAGACCAGGAGTTTTGCGCTCTTCTCAGGCAGAATTATCCTCACTTGAAGACGATAAATGGCTGTGCACTTGAGCAGTTACAGAAAGTTGACGAGCGGTTCGGGCTTGTGCTTTCAATTCCGCTCATCAACAATCCGTTTAAATCATCATTTATTCCCATTATTGAATCCCTCTACAGCAGAGGTCTTCTTCAATGGTGTGTCATGTACACCTATGGCCTCAATGATCCTCTTGGGGAAATCAATTTTCAGAGAAAGGCTCGCAGGAGGTTTGTCGTGAAAAATATTCCACCAGCCTCTGTCTGGGTCTATTCCTGAGTTCTTCGTGAAAAAATGAGTACAGTTTATTATGTGACCGGGGGCGCGCGAAGTGGTAAAAGCTCTTTTGCCTTGCAGCTTGCAGCCTCTTACGAGAACAAAGTTTTTTTAGCTACTGCCGAGCCGTTTGATGACGAAATGCGTAACCGAATCGGCAAACATCAAGAGGAGAGGGGTGCGCATTTTACCACCATTGAGGAGCCACTCACTCTTGCGCTTGCCCTCCAGAAGCTTCCCGCAGGTACTGATGTTGTGTTGCTCGACTGCCTGACGGTCTGGGCAGGTAATCTTATGCACTATGCTGAAGGGAAAGGTGAAGGGGAGATAGATCGACAGATTGAGCTTTTTCTTGAGGCTCTTCGTCAGCCGCTCTGTGACATTATCCTTGTTTCCAATGAAGTTGGTATGGGAATAGTTCCTGAAAATGCCATGGCCAGAAGGTTTCGCGACAGAGCTGGCATGATAAACCAGAAAGTTGCTTCGATAGCTACGGAGGCCTATCTGCTCTGCAGTGGTCTGCCGATCAGGCTGAAGTAGCTGGTTGTGGAGCTAAGGAGTATTTAATTCATAATCTTAATGGTGGAATGATGCACGAAAAGTTACAGCAACTCCTGAGCCGAATTCAGCCTGCAGATTGTTCAATAATGGTGGCAGCGCAGGCACATCTCGATGATCTCACCAAACCGCAGGGAAGTCTGGGACGACTTGAAGAGATTGCACTGAAATATGTTTTGGCAACGGGATCGCTGAAACCGGTACTTTCCAAAAAGAAAATCTGCTGTTTTGCGGCTGACCATGGAGTGGCAGCAGAGTGCGTTTCGGCATTTCCTGCTGAGGTGACTCCCCAGATGGTCTATAACATGCTCAATGGTGGAGCGGCGATTAATGTACTGGCTCGTCATGCTGGAGCTGACCTTGATGTTGTGGATATGGGTGTGAACCATGATTTTCCAGATATGTCCGGCCTTGTCAAAAGAAAGGTATGTCCGGGAAGCAGTAATATAGCCATTGGACCTGCTATGAGTGAAGAGGAGACATTGCAGGCTCTTCTTGCCGGTGCGGAGCTTGCCGTAGATGCTCGTGAGGCAGGCTATCATCTTCTCGGTACGGGAGAGATGGGGATTGCCAATACAACTCCCGCGACAGCGCTCTATTCTGTGCTGCTTGATGTGCCGATTGAGAGCATCACCGGCAGGGGTACCGGTATTGACGATGAGCGACTCCAGCACAAAATTGCGGTTATCAAGAGAGCGGTTGATGTGAATGCCGTGCGTTGCACAAGTGCTTTTACTACACTCGCGGCACTTGGAGGCTATGAAATTGCCGCTATCACGGGCTTTATTCTTGGCGCAGCCTCATGCCGGGTTCCAGTTGTGGTTGATGGTTTTATCTCATCAGCAGGAGCTGTGGCAGCGCTCAAGCTTTGCCCGATAGTGGATGATTTTCTCTTTTTCAGCCATCTTTCCAATGAACAGGGACACAGGGTGGTCATGCAGAAGCTTGGTGCCCGACCAATTCTTGATCTTGATCTTCGTCTTGGCGAGGGAACAGGTGCTGCGCTGGCCATGCAGCTTATTGAGGGATCGGTGAAAATCTATAACGAAATGGCGACCTTCAGCGCAGCAAGGGTTAGTGAAAAAAGTGCAGAGTAAGCTGGCATGTTGAGCGGCCTTGTCACAGCCACAAGAACCTTGACGCTGCTCACCGTTCCTGGCAAGGATACGGAGAACTTCAGCCGATCGCTCTACTGGTTTCCGGTGGTTGGCCTGTTGCTCGGGTTGATGCAAGCCGCCTTTGGATATGTTGGCCATCTTTTTGCATGGAATGAGCTGGCAGCCGCGCTTGTTGTGCTTGGTGGTATGGCGTTGACCAGGGGCATGCATGCTGACGGCCTTGCTGATATGGCTGATGGTTTCTGGGGTGGAAAGACGAGAGAGGCGGCGCTGAGGATCATGAAGGACCCCAATGTTGGCTCTTTTGGTGCTCTTGCTCTTTCTGCTCTCCTGCTGCTCAAATGGATTGCCATACTTAAACTTCTTGAAAAAGGGGCATTTTCTGTTCTTGTCTCAGGAGTATTGCTTGCTCGATGGGTGCAGGTGCTGCTTGCCTCATACATGCCTTACGCCCGTAGTGAAGGTGGCACTGCCCAGGCGTTTGTGAGTGGGGCAGGAGCATCTCATATTGTTGTCGCTTCGACGCTCACGCTCTTTTTTCTTGTTCCTTTTTTTTATCTCGACCTCATTTCTTTTGTCGTTGTTATCTCAGCAGCAGTTGTTGCCGGTGTGATGATCGCTCAGTTGAGCTACCGAAAAATTGGTGGAGTGACAGGCGATGTGCTCGGTGCCGGGAGTGAGATGACCGAAGTGCTGGTCTGGATTGCCGGAGCAATAAGCATCTCCTTGTCAAGATGAACGATACAATGCAGCATAGCACTATTCTTGTTATCGGTGCAGGTGCAGCAGGCATGGCTGCGGCCATTGCTGCTCGAAGAGCTGCCGGGCGTTTGGGCAGGAGTTGTTCCATTACGCTCCTTGAACGCAATGAGCGTGCGGGAACAAAAATCAGGATATCCGGTGGCGGAAAATGTAATGTGACTCATCAGGGCACTCCAGAAGAACTTCTTGAAAAGGGGTTTCTTCGGCTCAATGAACGGAGGTTTCTGCGTAATGCCCTTTATGGCTTTTCAAGTGGTGATCTGCTCGCCCTGCTTCGATCACGAGGCGTTGAGACGGTTGAAAGAGTTGATGGAAAGCTCTTTCCCTTGAGTGGAGAGGCTTCGTCGGTGGTTGTTGCATTTGAGGCGTTGTTGCGAGCATCCTCGGTGCAGCAGCACTTTTCCAGCAGGGTTCGGAGTGTTGAGCGCAAGGGTGAGCTCTTTTCTGTTACCACTCAGGGAACATCTTTTACGGCGGACGTGCTTATTCTTGCCACTGGTGGTGTCTCCTGCTCCCGAACTGGCACAACTGGTGATGGTCTGGCGATTGCCCGTTCATTTGGTCACTCAATCAAAGACTCTTCCGCAGCGTTGGCGCCGGTTTACACGGTAAAGGCTCCCTCCGCATCACTTTCGGGTCTCTCACTTCGCTCAGCCGGATTTGCAGCAGTTGCTGGAGGAACCCGTGTTGAGCGTCAAGGCGATATCCTGTTTACCCATCGTGGTTTCAGTGGCCCTGCGCCGCTCTCGCTGTCGCGTGATGTTGCCGAGCTTTGCGCTCAGTTTGGCAGCGCTCTTCTTTTTGCTGATCTTTTTCCTGAACATGGAGTTGCTGAACTTGAGGAGCAACTCCTTCGGCATGCACGCAAGAACGGTGCTCAGATGGTTCGAAAGTTTTTGCAGAGTTGCCCAATAGCTCCTCTTCGTGGCGGTTTTGCTCTGGCAGCTTATGGCACTATTCCGACGGCGCTTGTTCCATTTCTCATGCAACAGGCTGCTCTTGAGCCAGATGTAACATGGAGTACTCTTGCCAAAGAGAAAAGGCAGTCACTGCTCGCTGTACTCAAGGGGTTTCCTCTTGGGCGTGTTCGGGAAGTGCCGCTTGATCAGGGTGAAGTATCAGCAGGTGGAGTGGTACTCAGCGAGGTAAACCCCAAGAGTATGGAGTCAAGAATTGTGCCAAGACTTTTTCTTTGCGGTGAGCTCCTCGACTACGCCGGTGAAATTGGCGGCTTTAACCTGCAAGCCGCATTTTCCACCGGCTGGATGGCGGGCAGTAATGCGCTCTAACCTGCGCAGGAGTAGAGAGGCTCCTTTGTTGTCATATCCATTTTTATTACTTCAAACCTGCAATGCTCAATCTCGAAAGAGAACTTCGGGTTGTCGTGAAACATCACTCGTCTCTTGTCAAAGCGAACCTTCATCGGGACGCTCACCTTGCGCTCATCACCGCAGACGTTATTTTTTACTCCAGGATGGAAAAGCTCTCCACTCTTCCCTGAAGAGACCTCCACAGCATGGTCAACTGTGCTGAGCGCCTCGATTGAGCCATCTTCTGAGAGCTGGACAGAGTTGATGTCGCCATGAATGCCATTCGGTTCATTATCGTATGATGTTATTATGCCGATTGGAGTCTGAATATCAATTTTTTTCAGAGGCTCAAATGATCTGATGGCACCGGACTCATAGAATGCCAAACCTTTCCGCACCGTTATCTCTCCCATTGGTGTCTGCACGGTGAGTGTTTGGCCTGGCCAGAGGGTTATACTTTTAAGGGCACCACTCTCATAAAACTGAAAGCCGATTACCTTGGCGCTTAGTCATCGTTAGAGAACAACTATAACAAAATACGCCAACACCATCAATAATGAGTTATCTGATAACTTATTATTAAAAAATCAATTTCAGGATAAACGGAGCTGTAGAATAGAGTCTAATCACAATTAAATTGTTACA
>CAIWUU010000130.1 GCA_903915955.1 uncultured Chlorobiaceae bacterium
GCGCTGGCGGGGCATGAGTTTGACGTCCTGATTGACAGCACAGGCATCATGAGCGCCATTGATACAGGACTTCGCTTTCTGAAATTCCACGGGAAGGTAATTTTCGGAGGCTATTACCAGCGAATCAACATCGACTACTCCCAGGCGTTTCAGAAAGAGCTCTCTTTCATGGCTGCCAAACAGTGGGCAAAAGGTGATCTTGAGAGGGTTAAAGAACTTATCGCTCAGCACAGACTCAATGCCGAGAGGATTTTCACCCATCAGCATCAAGTGGATAGAGAAATAACTGAAGCTTACCTGCAGGCATTCAATGATCCAGACTGCCTGAAAATGATTCTGCTCTGGAAAACAGACAAAAGCAACCCTGCCTGATGACAACCAGAACCATAGCGATTTACGGCAAGGGCGGCATAGGCAAAAGCTTTACCACAACGAACCTGAGCGCCACGTTTGCCATGATGAACAAACGGGTGCTGCAACTCGGCTGCGATCCGAAGCACGACTCCACAACCTCGCTTTTCGGAGGCATTTCACTGCCGACGGTAACCGATGTGTTTGCAGAAAAAAACGCGCTGAACCAGCAGGTCGCCATCAGCGATATTGTCTTCCGTCGGGATATTGCTGATTTTCCGCAGCCCATTTACGGGATTGAGCTTGGCGGCCCGCAGGTTGGCCGGGGATGCGGCGGCAGGGGCATCATCTCAGGATTCGATGTGCTTGAAAAGCTCGGCATCTTCAAGTGGCAGCTTGACATTATCCTTATGGACTTTCTTGGCGACGTCGTCTGCGGGGGATTCGCCACACCACTCGCCCGCTCGCTCAGCGAGGAGGTTATTCTTGTCACCAACAATGACCGACAGTCCATCTTTACTGCCAACAATATCTGTCAGGCAAACAACTATTTCAGAACCATTGGAGGCAAATCGCGACTGCTCGGCCTGATTATTAACCGCGATGACGGAAGCGGCATTGCTGAAAAATATGCCGAAGCTGCCGGTATTACCGTGCTGATGAAGGTGCCGTATAGCGCTGATGCGCGCGACAAGGATGACAGCTTCGACTTTGCCGTCAGGCTGCCTGAACTGCAGAACAAGTTCAAAACACTTGCCGGCGATATTATTGAAAACCGTATCACCCCCTGCGAGGCCGTTGGGCTTGACTTTATGGGGTTTGTGCGGCTTTTCGGAGAGGTCAGCAATGATGCCCCGCTGGCAGCAACGGCTGATGAGCTGTTCGGGCGAAAAGAGAGTCTTGCCGTTTCAGAAAAAAACAGCTCTCTCGATAGTGACAACCTGAAGATGCTGCGCTGTATTGAACAACTTGGAGCTGAAGAACAAGAGGTTTACAGGATGGTGGAGAAGGAGAAAAGAGCTATCAGCGAGGTTGCTGAACTGACGCATCGTGAAGAATCAGCCGTCCGGGAGCTTCTGTCAAGCGCCCGGAGAGAACTGAAAAAACTCTTCTTCGAGAGTTAGGCGTTCGCCTTTTTGGTGGCTTTTGCCCTGAGGTTGACATCAAGGATCTTCTTTCTGAGCCTGATGCTCTGGGGTGTTACCTCCAGCAACTCATCATCATTGATAAATTCAAGCGCCTGTTCAAGCGAAAGAATTTTTGGCGGAGTGAGACGAAGCGACTCATCCGTACCCGACGAGCGCATGTTGCTCAGCTTTTTCGTTTTGCAGACATTGAGCGTAATATCAAGACCTCTTGTTGACTCACCAACAATCATTCCGCCATAAACCTTGGTGTTTGGTGACACAAAAAAAGTACCACGATCTTCAAGAGCGCTCAGAGCATAAGCGACGCAAATACCTGCTTCAGAGACGACAAGTGCGCCAGTCTCACGCGATGGCAACTTGCCTTTGAATGGCTGGTAGTTATAGAAAACATGTGACAACATGCCCTCGCCTTTCGTATCGGTGGTAAACTCAAGATTATAACCAATAAGGCCTCTTGTAGGAATTTCAAATTCAACCCTGACCATTCCGCCCCGAAGCGTCCCCATGTGGGTCATCTCGGCCTTTCTGCGCCCCATCTTTTCAATAATCACACCGGTGTACTCTTCAGGAATATCAATGGTGACATGCTCAATCGGCTCAAGCAACGTTCCATCTTCATCATTGCGCATGATCACCTCAGGCCTTGCAATGGCAAGCTCATACCCTTCGCGCCTCATTGTTTCGATAAGCACGGAGAGGTGAAGCTCTCCCCTTCCTGAAACGCGGAAGGTATCAGGGCTCTCTGTCTCTTCAACGTTGAGCGCAACATTGGTCATCTTCTCTTTCATCAGGCGCTCGCGAATTTTGCGGCTGGTCACCTCTTTACCCTCCAGACCTGCAAAGGGGGAGTCATTCACCGAAAAGAGCATGGAGAGTGTCGGCTTGCTGATGTCGAAAGAGGCCAGCGAGACAGGATCGTCAACAGAGGCAAGGGTCATTCCGACAGTGGCGTCAGGAATACCGGCAATGGCGATAATATCACCCGACGTAGCCTCTTTTGATTCGATTTTCTGAAGCTTGTCAAAAAGAAAGACTTTTGTTACGGTACCCTTCCCCATAACACCATCAGGTCCAACTACTGCGAGCTGACTGCCAGGGCTGACTTTGCCGCGCTGGATACGGCCAATGGCTATCTTGCCAATGTAATCGCTATAGTCAAGCGTCGTCACCAGCATCTGGAAGCCTCCCTCGTCATGTGCAACCGGTGGCGGTATCTCCTTGATAATCATGTCGAGAAGGAGGCTCATATCACCATCTTCATCATCCATACTGTATTTGGCAACACCGTTTTTCGCTGATGTAAAAATGTAGGGGAAATCAAGCTGATGCTCTTCGGCGCCTAGAGCAATAAAAAGGTCAAGTACCTGATCGTGAACCTTGACCGGATCAGACTGGGGACGATCAATCTTGTTGATAACCACAATTGGCTTCAGGTGCAGTTCAAGGGCTTTGCGCAGCACAAACTTGGTTTGGGGCATAGGCCCTTCAAAGGCATCAACGAGAAGCAGGACTCCATCAACCATTTGCAAAATCCGCTCAACCTCGCCACCAAAATCGGCGTGTCCCGGTGTGTCAACAATATTGATCTTGTGATCGTTATAGACTGCTGCTGCGTTTTTTGAAAATATGGTGATGCCCCGCTCTCTTTCCTGGGGGTTGGAGTCAAGCACCCTGACGTTTACCTGCTGGTTATCCCTGAAGGCTCCGGTCTTCTGAAAGATAGAATCAACGAGAGTTGTTTTTCCATGGTCAACGTGAGCAATAATGGCTATATTTCTGATATTCTTTGTGGATCTCATCTTTTTTCCTTGTATAATAAGATATATTTGGGTGTCATAATGGCCGGAATATACATTTTTTTTCTTGTAAAGAGTGACCACAATCTTTGTCGACCTTCTTGACTGATCCGATGAATAATATACTCCTGAATAACACCCCACTCCTGCTCCTCAATCAGCTCGTTTCAATCCTCTATATTGCAACGACATACTTGTATGGAGCCCATTTTTTCAGTGATCATCAGGGGGCAAAAAGATTCAAGCAGCCATTTCTTATCGGAACGGTTCTTACGCACGTCCTCTATCTCGGACTTCTTACCTCCATTGAGGGCTACAGAATCAGCTACTCAACGATGAATCTCATGACCATGGTAGGGTTTACTCTCACCACCACCTACCTTTTTACCGAGCTCACCACAAAAAGTGACAAGACCGGCTTTTTTATCATCTCCTTTGCTGCGGGGGCACAGCTTATCTCATCAATTCTTACAACACAGATACAGAGTGTTGGCACAACCTTCAGCGGAATTGGAATAGGGGTACATCTTCTGGCTGCTGTCTTTGGTTTCAGTGCCATTGCAATTGCTGGCATTTACAGCATACTCTATCTTCTCCTCTTCAGACAAATTCAGCAAAACCGGTTTGAACTATTCTTCCAGCGCCTGCCAAATCTTGAGGTGCTTGAGAAACTCACCATGCATGCAGTCTCTCTTGGATTTCTTTTTCTCACGATTACCATTGTTGCTGGCATCGTTGAACAGAGTGCTTCGGGCGAAGCGATAACCCTGTTTGAACCAAAGCTTGTCACCCTGGTTGTTATCTGGCTTCTTTACGGCACAGGCATTATCGTAAAGCCTGTCATTGGATGGGACATCAAACACATGGCATATCTCTTTATCTTTCTCTTCCTCTTTGTCACGTTGTTGATTGTTTTAATGACCTTTTTTTCACCAACATTTCACGGCTTGACTTTTAAAAATGGGAGTGGTGTTTGAAAAATAGAGGCTTTTAGGATACATTGAAGCTTGTATAATTGTTATCGGCTCACTTAAACTACTCTGCTATGAACATCATTTCAGTTGGTGTCAACCACAAAACTGCACCTATTGAAATCCGCGAAAGAATATCCCTTTCAGAAGTTCAGAACAAGGAGTTCATTACTGGCCTTATTGGAAGCGGCCTTGCCCATGAGGCTATGGTGATATCCACTTGCAACCGTACGGAACTTTATGTGGTTCCTGCGATGCACGAAGTAACCTGTGAGTATCTCAAGGATTATCTTATCTCATTCAAGGATGCCCGCAAAGAAGTTCGACCTGAACACTTTTTTGCCCGTTTTTATTGTGGTACCGCACGTCATATTTTTGAAGTGGCAAGTGCAATTGATTCGCTTGTTCTGGGAGAGGGGCAAATTCTTGGTCAGGTAAAGAATGCCTACCGTATAGCCGCTGAAACGCAGTCGGCAGGAATACTGCTTACTCGCCTCTGCCACACTGCATTCAGTGTAGCCAAAAAGGTCAAGACCAAGACCAAAATCATGGAAGGGGCTGTATCCGTCAGCTATGCTGCTGTCGAACTGGCCCAGAAGATCTTCTCCAACCTCTCACTGAAGAAGGTACTGCTCATTGGAGCAGGTGAAACCGGCGAGCTGGCGGCAAAACATATCTTCCAGAAAAACGCTCGCAATATTGTTATTACCAACAGGACTTTATCGAAATCCGAGGCCCTTGCTAAAGAGCTTGGCACCAATCAAGTACTTCCATTTGAGTCGTTCAGGAATCATCTCCACGAGTTCGATATCATCATTACAGCAGTCAGCACCAAAGAGTACATCCTCACTGAGCGAGAAATGCATCAGAGCATGCTGAAGCGAAAGCTGAAGCCGGTTATTATTCTTGATCTTGGACTACCGAGAAATGTCGATCCCGATATTGGAAAGCTTCAGAACATGTTCCTCAAGGATATTGACGCTTTGAAGCATATCATTGATAAAAATCTGGAAAAAAGAAGCAAAGAATTACCCAAAGTTCATGCCATCATTGAAGAGGAGCTTGTGGCTTTCGGGCAATGGACCAATACTCTTAAGGTACGACCGACCATTGTTGATCTCCAGTCAAAGTTTATTGAAATCAAGGAGAAGGAGCTCGAACGCTACCGTTACAAGGTAAGCGAGGAAGAGTTGCTGAGAATGGAGCATCTGACCGACAGAATCCTGAAAAAGATCCTACACCATCCTATCAAAATGCTCAAGGCGCCAATGGACACAACGGACTCCATACCAAGCAGGGTCAATCTTGTGCGCAATGTTTTCGATCTTGAAGAACCAAATCAGTCATACTAAATAAAAATCCGTAATCGCTTTGAAAAAACAGCTTATCATCGGTACCAGGTCAAGCCCGCTCGCGTTGTGGCAGGCAGAATTCACCAAGGCGGAACTTTCCAGACATTTTCCTTATCTGGATATCACCCTGAAACTGGTTAAAACAACCGGTGACGTCCTTCTTGACTCACCCCTCTCCAAAATCGGAGATATGGGGCTCTTCACCAAAGACATTGAAAAACACCTTATTGCCAAAGAGATTGACTTGGCGGTTCACAGTCTTAAAGATGTTCCGACAGCGACACCTGAGGGGCTTATCATCACCTCATTCACAGAGCGTGAGGATACGAGAGATGTCATTATTTCCAAAAATGGCATCAAACTTAAGGATTTGCCGCCCAACGCCAAAATGGCCACGAGCAGCCTTCGCCGTATGTCGCAGTTGCTGAGCCTGCGTCCTGACCTTGACATCCGCGATATCAGAGGCAACCTCAATACCCGTTTCCAGAAGTTTGATGACGGTGAATTTGATGCCATGATGCTTGCGTATGCTGGTGTCTTCCGTCTGAATTTCAGTGACCGCATCTCGGAAATCCTTCCGCATGAGGTGATGCTTCCTGCTGTCGGCCAGGGTGCGCTTGGCATTGAGACCCGTGTTGACGACGAGCAGACAAGAGAGATTGTAAGAATTCTCAACCACTCTACAACAGAATATTGTTGCCGTGCTGAGCGGGCTTTACTGCGTCATTTGCAGGGTGGTTGCCAGATCCCGATCGGCGCTTATGCTTCGTTCAAGAATGGCACTCTCAAGCTGCTTGCCTATGTCGGTTCTGTGGATGGCAAAGTGGGATTGCATGATGAAATTACAAAAACCGGACTCACTTCTCCGGAGCAGGCTGAAGAGGCTGGTATAGCGCTGGCTGAAGAGCTGCTGAAACAGGGCGCTGATGCAATTTTGTCCCAGATCCGTAAAACTCGCTGATGAAAACTGTTCTTGTTACCCGCCCGAAAGATCAGGCGGCATCATTTGTCAGGATACTGGAAGGATATGGTCTGAACTCGGTTGTTTTTCCTACAATCGAGATCAGGCCCGTTCCGGGCTGGACTATTCCTGATCTTGAAACGGTTGATGGTTTTTTCTTTACAAGTACCAATAGTATCAACTTTTTTCTTGAAAAGTTAATGCTGGAGGCTCCTGAAAAGCTGAAAACCCTTCAGGAACGAAAAGTGTGGGCTGTCGGTAAAACGACCGCACAGGATCTGGCAAAGTATGGAATTGTCACACAACCAATTGCTAAAGTTGCCGATGCCGTCACCATGATGGAGGAGATTGGCATTGAAACCATTTCCGGACATACGTTTCTTTTTCTGAGAGGCAGCCTCTCATTGGGCACCATACCTGAGGTGATCAAAAAACGGGGAGGAAGATGCATTGAACTGACCGTTTATGAAAATCTGCCACCCTCACTTGAAGAGATCATAAAAGTCAAAACGCTGCTGGAGCGAGGTGAGCTTTCCTGTCTCTCATTCACCAGTCCATCGACGGCAATCAATTTTTTTGAGGCAATGGGTACAACCGCTCTTCCGGAAGGGATAAAAGTCGCAGCCATTGGCACAACAACAGCCAAAGCCCTCGAAAAACTTGGTCTTGACGTCGATATTATCCCTGAATCATTTGACGCTCAGGGGTTCGCCAAGGCAATAGCAGAGGGGCTGTAGGCAGTTATGAGTTATCAGTTATCAGTAATGTGATTAAAAACATTTTACTGACTACTGACTACTGACTACTGACTACTGTTATGTTAGCAAGCAGTGCTGTACCAATGGTCTTGTTGGCACTGATCAATCCTTGGCCTGATATTGTCGTCGTTCCCCTGTAATCAAAACAGCAACCACCTGATTCAGTCACGATGGGAATGAGTGCTGCACAATCCCACGGGCTCATGATTTTATCAACGGAGACCTCAGCTCGACCCGATGCAACGAGCATATGACCATAACAATCACCCCAGCCACGAACGAGGCCAGCATCATGACGAAGCATGTCAACCGGATGATTGGATTGAGGATCAAGCAGGTAATCTTTTTCAGTGAAGAGCACGGTTGCATCGGAGAAGTTTGAAACGGAAGAGACTGTTATCTGCGATCCGTTGAGAAAAGCTCCACACCCTCGCTCAGCGTAATAAAGGTCACCAAGAGCAGGAAAATGAACAACACCAAGCTGCTGAACTCCCTCAACCTCAAGGGCGATCATCACACCGTACAATGGAACACCATGAATAAAGGCTTTTGTACCATCTATCGGATCAATAATCCAGCGACGACGATTAGCCGAAGGGCACTCGTCAAACTCTTCGCCAAGCACTCCATCCTGCGGATATTGTGATGTGATAAAGTTTCGAATCAGCTCTTCAGCTTTCCGATCAGCTTCAGTAACTGGGGATGCATCTCTTTTTGTAAAAACCCGGAGTGATTTTCGAGAAAAATAGGTGAGAGTTAACCGGCCAGCCTCTTCGGCCATTTCAAGGGCAAATTGAAGATCGGGAGTCATTGATTTATCACATTCTACTGATTCAACACACATAAACAGAAAATTATTTCGGGTAAAATATAACGAATATTCACAACCGCATAGGGTTATTGCCATTTTTTCCCGATATTCACGGTATTCAACAAAAAAAGAAAGGTGAAGCGCTGCACAACCGGGACAATTCAACAGCTCACAGGACAAGAGGTGGCCGTTCAGACAGAAAGCTCTCTCCAGGAGAGTTGGCAAATTAGTTAATCAACATCATAAATACCCAATGAAACGCTTGATTGCGGAACGCGACAAAGCTCGCCTCGGAGGCGGACAAAAGCGCATAGATTCACAACATAAAAAAGGGAAATTTACGGCTCGCGAACGCCTCAATTTGTTGCTGGACGAAGGCAGTTTTGAAGAGTATGATATGTTTGTCACCCATCGGACAACTGATTTTGGCCTTGACAGGGAAAGCTATCTTTCTGACGGAGTAATTACCGGTCACGGTACCATTGATGGCCGCCTTGTCTATATTTTCTCTCAGGATTTTACCGTTCTTGGCGGTTCACTTTCAGAAACCAACGCACTGAAAATCTGCAAGGTGATGGACCAGGCAATGAAAGTCGGCGCACCATTCATAGGAATCAATGACAGCGGCGGAGCAAGAATCCAGGAAGGGGTAAGAAGTCTTTCCGGCTATGCAAGTATTTTTCAGAGAAACGTCATGGCATCGGGAGTCATTCCCCAGATATCTGCAATTTTCGGACCATGTGCGGGCGGTGCGGTTTACTCCCCTGCGCTTACTGATTTTGTGGTAATGGTCGAAAAAACCAGCCACATGTTTGTCACCGGTCCGAAAGTTGTAAAGACCGTTACCGGAGAGAACATCACCGATGAGGATCTTGGAGGCGCTTCGGTTCATGCCACAAAATCAGGAGTCACCCATTTTGTCGGCGCAGATGAAACCGAAGGAATCCTGCTGATCAAAAAGCTGCTCAGCTACCTGCCGCAGAACAATCTTGAGGAACCACCTCCTGCCGTTTGTGACGATCCAGCCGACCGCCTTGACGACAAGCTGAACTCCATCATACCCGCAAAGCCATCCATTCCTTACGACATCAAGGATGTTATCTATTCAATTGCAGATAACGGGGAGTTCCTTGAAGTACAACGCCAATATGCACGAAACATTGTTATCGGCTTTGTCACCTTCAACGGCATCTCCACCGGTATCGTCGCCAATCAGCCCAATTACCTTGCAGGGTGTCTTGACATCAACGCATCTTGCAAAGCGGCAAGGTTTGTCCGATTCTGCGACGCCTTCAATATTCCCATCGTCACCCTTGTCGATGTTCCCGGCTTCCTTCCCGGCAGTGCGCAGGAGTTTGACGGCATTATCACCAACGGTGCAAAACTGATTTTTGCTTATGCTGAGGCCACGGTGCCAAAAATCACCATCATCCTGAGAAAAGCCTATGGCGGAGCATACATCGTTATGAGCTCCAAGCAGCTTCGTGGCGATGTCAACTATGCATGGCCGACAGCCGAAATTGCCGTCATGGGTCCTATCGGTGCCATTGAGGTACTCTTCAACAGGGATCTGAATGCCATGGAAGATGCGGACAAACGCGCCAAGTTTGTTGCTGACAATGCGGCGGACTACCGTGAAAAATTCGCAAATCCTTATGAGGCGGCAAAATTCGGATATATCGACGATATCATCGAACCACGCAATACCCGTTTCAGGATAATCCGCGCCCTTCAGACGCTCTTGACCAAAAAAGACAGCAATCCCCCAAAAAAGCACTCAACACTGCCACTTTAACCGGTAAACGTCAATTTAACAATGATCACTCTCTTCTTACCGATTGACTTTTCGGCAATCGGCGCTGAACATCTGGCGCTTGCTGTATCATGTTACGTGATTGTCTTTTTGTCGCTTTTTCTGCTCTCACTGGTCTTCGGTTTCCTTCCGAAGCTCCGCATCCGAAATATCAGAAAACAAATGCAGAAAGAGGGAGATAAAGTCAACACCTCGATTGCTGGAAGAATGGTTCCGGGAGAGGTCAGCGCGGCAGTTGCACTGGCAATTTCAATGTACTTCGAAGAGCTGCACGATCAGGAGACCTCTATTCTGACCATCAAGAAAGTGGGAAAAAGCTACTCTCCATGGAATTCAAAAATCTATAATGTTATTAATTTAAACCGTTTTCAACGATGAGGCGATACAAATTCACCATAAGTGGCAATAAATACAATGTTGAAATCAAATCCCTTGAAGAAAACGTCGCTGAAATTGAGGTAAACGGGACAAGCTATAAGGTCGAACTTGGTCATGAGATCAAAACACCACAAACGCCAAAACTTGTCCGCTACTCTCCTCCTGCTCCACCGAAAGCGCCGGTGCTCAATACTCCGGGCCTGAGTATGATCAAGGCGCCGCTCCCCGGAACAATTATTTCGATTGCCGTAGAACCAGGAATGCAGATCAAGCTGGAACAGCCGGTACTGATACTTGAAGCAATGAAAATGGAAAACAATATTTTTGCTGAAAAAACCGGAATTGTAAAAACAGTGAGAGTTGCTGTAGGCGATACCGTCATGCAGGGCGACATTCTGATAGAAATTGAATAACAACATTATGGAAGGAATTGTACGATTTCTGGAGAACTCAGGTTTTGCCAATGCAACACCTGGCCACCTCTTGATGATCCTGGTCGGCTTGCTCTTTATCTATCTTGCCATCCGCTACGAATATGAACCGCTGCTTCTGATTCCGATAGGATTTGGTATCCTGATAGGAAACACGCCGTTTATTGAACATGCCGGAATGCAACTCGGACTCTATGAAGAGGGAAGCATCATGAATTTTCTCTATCAGGGTATGCTCAAGGGTATTTTTCCATCACTGATTTTTCTTGGAATCGGTGCTATGACCGATTTTTCAACCCTTATTGCTAACCCCAAGCTTATCCTGCTTGGGGGTGCCGCGCAACTCGGTATTTTTATGACCTATATTGGCGCACTCACTCTTGGCTTCAACAACCTCGAATCTGCGGCGATCGGAATCATTGGTGCTGCCAATGGTCCGACAGCAATTTTTCTGGCATCAAAATTAGCTCCTCATTTGATGGGCCCGATCGTTATTGCTGTTTATTTTTATATGGCGCTTGTACCGGTGATTCAGCCACCAATCATGCGTCTGTTAACAACAAAAGAGGAACGTATCATAAAAATGGTACCTCCCCGCTCAGTCCGCAAATTTGAAAAGGTACTCTTCCCTATTGTAGCCCTTCTTATGACCGGCTTTATCGCTCCAGCTTCTTTGTCACTCCTTGGAATGCTTTTTTTCGGGAATCTGCTCAAAGAGTCAATGGTGACAAAACGTCTTGCCGATACCGCGAAAAATGGATTTTACGACATCGTCACCATCATGCTTGGCATCACGGTCGGTGCAACAACACAAGCAACAACCTTTCTGACGCCACAATCAATGTACATTTTTGTGCTTGGCGCCGTAGCCTTCATGATATCCACTGCCGGAGGTGTTTTGTTTGCAAAATTCATGAATATCTTTCTCTCAAAAGAGAACAGGATCAACCCGCTGATCGGGGCAGCGGGAGTATCTGCCATGCCTGAAAGTGCGCACGTTGTGCAACGTGAGGGTCTGAAAGCCGATTCTAATAATCACCTGATTGTCCACGCCATGGCTCCAAATGTTGCAGGAATGATTGGTTCAGCCATTGCTGCAGGTATTATTATGGGATTTCTCCGCTAAGATGCTGGTATGGGGAAATCCTTCGCGATATTCACAGATTTTCTTATTTTTGGCTTTTTAAACTCTAATTAGCTCTTCCGCCATGAGTCAGCTTGATTTACTCAATATTGTTCAACGTCCCAGAAGACTTCGCAAAAGTGCAGCCATCAGAAGCCTTGTGCAGGAAAAAACCCTGACGGTCAATGACCTTGTTTACCCGCTCTTTGTCTGCCCGGGAACCAACGTCGTTGAAGAGGTCTCTTCGATGCCAGGCAGCTTCCGCTACTCCATCGACAATGCCGTCAAAGAGTGTCAGGAACTCTGGGATCTCGGGATCAAGTGTATTGATCTTTTTGGTATTCCTGAAGTCAAAACTGAAGATGGAAGCGAAGCCTACAATGAAAACGGCATCATCCAGAACGCCCTCCGCGCCATCAAGGCAAAGGTACCCGATCTCTGCATCATGACGGATGTCGCACTCGATCCCTTCACCCCTTTCGGGCATGACGGACTGGTGAGAGACGGTATCATCCTGAACGACGAAACCGTTGAAGTGCTCTGTAAAATGGCCATCTCCCATGCCAATTCCGGAGCTGATTTCGTCTCACCAAGCGACATGATGGACGGCCGCATCGGCGCCATCCGTGAGGCACTTGACGACACTGAATTCTCCGATGTCGGCATTCTCTCATACGCTGCCAAATATGCATCCAGCTTCTATGGCCCTTTCCGTGATGCACTCCACTCAGCACCACAGTTCGGCGACAAGACTACCTACCAGATGAATCCGGCCAATACCGATGAAGCGATGAAAGAGATCGAGATCGACATCATGGAGGGAGCCGATATCGTGATGGTGAAACCAGGACTTGCCTATCTTGATATTGTCTATCGTACAAAAGAGCGTTTTGATGTGCCTGTAGCAATCTACCACGTCTCCGGCGAATACTCCATGGTCAAGGCTGCTGCCCAGCGAGGATGGCTTGATGAAAAAAGGGTGATGATGGAATCACTGCTCTGCATGAAACGTGCAGGTGGCGACCTTATCTTCACCTACTATGCAAAAGAGGCCGCAAAGATTCTTCGTTAAGCATTGTAACAAGCCCGGCAGCACCCTGCCGCCGCCGGGCATTGTCTTTAAAAAAAATGATACGATATTTTACCGCTGGCGAGTCGCATGGACCCGCACTTTCAGCGATTGTGGAAGGAATGCCTGCTGGCATCGCCATCTCCCTTGAGGAGATAAACCATCAATTGGCCCGCCGTCAACAAGGACATGGCCGAGGTGGACGGATGAAAATCGAAAGCGACAAGGCCGAGGTGTTATCTGGTATGCGGTTTGGCAAAACCATAGGCTCACCGATTACCCTTGTTATAAAAAACCGCGACTGGGAAAACTGGACAACCATCATGGCCCAGTTTGAGAAGCCTGATGAAAAGATTGTAAAAATCACCATTCCAAGACCTGGCCATGCTGATCTTGCAGGTTGCATCAAGTACTGTTTTGACGATATCCGTCCCGTTATTGAGCGCTCATCCGCAAGAGAGACCGCTGCAAGGGTCGCCGCAGGAACATTTGCAAAAATCTTTTTAAAGGCTCTTGGTATTGAAATTGGCAGCTATATCTCCTCAATAGGAGCGATAACCGAACCATCTCCCGATGCGCAGCTTGCCCTGCTTCTCAGCGAAGGAGCTGAGGCTCTCTCCAGACAAGCCGACCTCTCACCAGTACGAATGCTCACAAAAGCAACCGAAACGGAAGCCGTTGCAGCAATTGATGAAGCCAAACAAAAAGGCGATACCCTCGGTGGCATCATCGAACTCTTTATCACCGGAGTTCCTGCCGGGTTTGGAAGCTATGTTCAGCATGACCGTCGACTTGATGCAGCACTCGCTTCGGCAATCCTCTCAATTCAGGCCATCAAAGGAGTTGAAATAGGTACCGCCTTTGAAAATGCCCGAAAGCCAGGCTCAGAGGTTCATGATGAGCTTCACCTCTCTGCTCGGGATGGCGTGATCCGAAAAACCAACAGGTCTGGTGGTCTCGAAGGCAGCATGACAAGTGGACAGACCATTCACCTCAGGGCAGCCATGAAGCCCATCTCCTCGCTGATCACTCCCCTCCAGTCGTTTGATATGGAAACTCTTCAGCCGATACCCTCGCGCTTTGAAAGAAGCGACACCTGTGCAGTTCCTGCTGCCAGCGTCGTTGCCGAAGCCGTTGTGGCTCCGGTTATCGCCAACGCCCTGCTCGAAAAACTTGGGGGCGACCATCTTGATGAAATCCACCAAAGGCTTGACCTGTATCGGGAAAGTATACGCAACTCTTTTTGTCCCTGATACTTTGTATGAGCGGATGTTATCGTCGATCCTCCGCTGATTCCCTCGAAACGAAAAGACACTCTTTATCGGCTATCAGCTCCTCCTTCTCGGCAGGCTCTGCCGGTTCGGGAAGATTGGGATAAAACCTCCACTCTTTGTTGACAATGCGAGCGCCATGACCAAAGGTGAAGTATGACCATCCCCACTGCAAAAGCACAAACAAACGGTGTTTTACGCTGCTGAGATAATAGATATGGACACCAAGCCAGATAATCCACGCTGGCAGTCCAGAGAGTTTAACATTACCCCTTTCGGCAATCGCCGAGTTTTTACCGATGGTCGCCATCTGCCCCTTGTCGTTGTAAATAAACGACTTTCTCTGTTTTCCCTGAATATCAAGCAAGATATTCTTTCCGATAGAACGCCCTTCCTGAAGAGCAACAGAAGCAAGCCCGGGAAGTGTGCTCCCATCATACAGAGTGAAACATGCCTGATCACCTCCTACAAAAACATCGGGATAGGCTGGCACACTGAGATCTTCAGCAACAATTATTCTACCCGAAGGATCCGTGTCAAAGCCAATAGTTTTCCCTATACTTGTAGCCCTGACACCTGCGGCCCAAAGCACAGTTCCCGCATTAATTCTCTCACTGCCAATCTGCACACCATGAGCATCGATATTAGTCACCTTGCAGCAGGTCAAGACTTCGACACCAAGCTTTTTAAGAGCGCGGGTAGCCGTTGCCGAAAGCTCCGGAGAAAAGGTGTGAAGAAGAGCTGGAGCCGATTGAGCAATAAAAATCCGGATCTGTTTCGGGTCAATATTTTTGAAATATTTCGACAGGTAGTAACGACTCATCTCTCCGATTGACCCGGCAAGCTCAACACCAGTCGGACCACCCCCAACAATGACAAAGGTAAGAAGTTTTCTTTTCTCTTCAGGATTCTGAGATCGTTCGGCATTTTCATAAGCATCCATAACCCTTCTGCGGATTTCGGCAGCCTGAGCAATAGTTTTTAGACCCGGGGCGAACTCCTCCCATTCATTATGGCCAAAATAGTGATGCTTTGTTCCACAGGTCATGACGAGATTGTCATACCCAATTTCGCCAAAATCCGTATAGACTACCTTTTTCAAAGGATCGACGGTTTTAACGACTCCCTTAAACACCGTCACATTTTTATACTTCGAAAGCATCATGCGGAGCGGATAGGCAATTTCACCCGCATTAAGCGCCGCCATGGCAACCTGATAGAGAAGTGGCTGGAAAAGATGGAAATTATTCTTGTCGACGAGAGTAACCTTGACCTCTTTTCTGTTGCCAAGCTCTTTGGCAACATTGAGACCTGCAAACCCGCCGCCTACAATAACAATATGCCTCATTGAGTGAAAATTGGAAATTAACCAGCACTACACAATTATGAATAACCGCTCTTGAATATATCGAAATTAATTGTGCCAACTAAAACGCTCTTTATGAACAACCATTTTTGCATAAAAACCACGGCCATTAAGTCACTATCGCCTTAAAAAACTCAGCGCCGCATACTATCATTGCCACGTTACAAAACAAAAATACAATTTGCTATGTATTATTGACATAATAATTGCGTATTATGGTAATATGCAACCGTAATAGTATAGCATTTCTGGTCTCAGAAAAAGACAAATTCTGAAATTTTAACAACTATTGCAATGAAAACTCCTTATCGCCTTATCTGGAGCAACGCAAGGAATTCACTTATTATTGCCGCAGTAGTAACACAATCATTGCTCCCTCCAGACAAAACTTTTGCGTTACCCGCTGGCGGACAAATTGCTTCTGGACAAGCCACTATCAGCACACCATCTGCCTCAACCATGCAAATTGGGCAGCAGAGCAACCATGCCATTATCAACTGGAACTCGTTTGGTATTGGCAAAAGTGAGGCGGTCACCATTGCCCAGCCAACCAACCAATCGACCCTCCTGAACCGGGTTACCGGGAACGATCCCTCAGCCATTTTCGGCACACTCACGGCCAATGGGCGAGTCTTTCTGGTAAATCCTAACGGTATGGTGTTTGCCCCCGGATCCACAGTTAACGTTGGAGGGCTGGTGGCCTCAACACTTGCAATCAACGACGCCGACTTTCTTGCAGAGAACTATTCATTTCAGAACAATGGCACCGCAGGGTCATTAATAAACCAGGGCTCCCTGAATGGTGAATTTGTAGAGCTGATTGGCTCGGTCGTCAATCACAGCGGTGTAATACGTGCAAGCAGCATGACAGAGAGAGATGGCAAAATTGTCATTGAGGGAGCTGCCTTCGTCAACACAGGCACATTAATCGCTCCCGATATGAACGTCAAGGTAAATAATCTGCTTGATGCGGGCACATGGAGTGCTGATGGCAGCACCAACGCTGGGACGATACAGATCAATGCGACGGGCAGCATTGAGCAAACAGGCTCCAGTCATATAACGGCTAATGGAGCACATGGAGGCAACATCGCCATTAATGCCGGTGAAGAGCTCTACCTCTCAGGAAAAATCAGTGCCAACGGCAGTGTGGAACAAGGAGGAAAAATTGCTCTTACTGCTCCCCAAACCACCATCGCAGGCGCTCAAATAGAGGCAAACGGCCCGACAGGAGGTGGAAACATCCTTGTTGGTGGAGGATGGCAGGGCAACGATGCCTCCATTGCCAACGCAACAGCCACCACCGTTACAGAAAGCAGCAAACTGAGAGCCAATGCGCTCGACAACGGCAATGGCGGCACTGTCGTGATCTGGTCAGATCAATCGACAGCTTTTGCCGCTTCAATTGAAGCCAAAGGCGGAACGAACAGCGGTAACGGCGGAAATGTCGAAGTATCAAGTCACGAAAACCTCAGCATGATTGGCCATGTGGTCACAAGCGCGCCAAACGGCAAGAGTGGTTTACTGCTGCTTGATCCACGCAACATCACCATCGATGCAAGCACAACTCCCCAGCTCTTCTCCGTCATTCCACTCCTTGATCCAAACCCGGTAGCAGGTAACCAGCATGGTTCCGGAAACATCGTCGAACTGGAAAATGGCAATATTGTTGTTGCCAGCCCACTCGACGATTTTGTTGCAATCGATGCCGGAGCTGTCAGACTCTACAAGCCCGACGGAACACTGCTTTCGACGTTGGTCGGCTCTTCAGCCAATGATCAGACAGGTGAAAAAGTGATCGCCCTGACAGGCAATACCAACGCTGTTACCCTCAGTCACAAATGGTCCAATGCAGGGCTTGCCGGTATCGGAGCCGCAACATGGATTGACGGAAATGGGGGTAGCAGTGGAAGCGTCTCAAGTGCCAACAGTCTGATCGGTTCTACACTCAATGATGCAATACTCTCCACGATCACTCCTCTTGCAAATGGCAACTATATTCTCGCCTCACCAGGTTGGGATAATGGCACTGTCATTGATGCGGGCGCAGTAACCTGGGGAGATGGAACAACCGGCAGCGTCGGAGTAATCAGTGCACTCAACAGCCTTGTCGGCTCCACGGCGAGTGATGGCGCATCATCAAAAGTGACCGCGCTGACAAACGGCAACTACGTAGTCTCCTCATACCTCTGGGACAGGGGAACGGTTGCCAATGCCGGTGCGGTCACCTGGGGTAATGGGCTTGGCGGAACAGTTGGAATAATCAGCACATCAAACAGTATCACTGGCTCCAAATCGGGAGATAATGTGGGTATGGTTGTCACAGCCCTCAGCAACGGGAACTACGTTATTGGCTCACCAAACTGGGATAATGGTGCAGCAGCAAACGCTGGCGCCGCCACCTGGGTCAATGGAGCTGGCGAAGCAGTCGGGACAATAAACACCACGAACAGTCTGGTCGGCACTACCGCAAATGACAAGGTTGGCACTGCTGTAACCGCTCTTTCCAATGGAAATTATGTAATCAATTCCCCGGCATGGGACAATGGAACAACCATAGATACGGGGGCAGTAACCTGGGGTAATGGGAGCACTGTTACAACCGGAACAGTAAACAACGCAAACAGCCTGATTGGCTCTGCCACCGGTGATGGACTCTCCTCGACAGTAATGGCGCTGACAAACGGCAACTACGTCGTGGGTTCACCAAACTGGGACAATGGATTACTTCTCAATGCCGGAGCCGTGACCTGGGGTGATGGTGTGAACGGCACAGCAGGAGCGATAAGCACCTTCAACAGCCTTGTTAGCTCTACGACCAACGATGGCCTCTCCTATACCATGGCTGCCCTGACTAATGGCAACTATGTCGTGGGTTCTCCTCACTGGGACAACGGAACCGCCATCGACGTTGGCGCTGTGACATGGGGTGATGGTGCGGCAGGAACAGTTGGTACAATAAGCGTTTCAAACAGCCTGGTCGGTTCTGCGGTGAATGACGGTGCTCTCTATAATATAACAGCACTCTCAAATGGCAACTACGTGGTAGGCTCACCAAACTGGGACAATGGCACTCTCATCGACGCAGGTGCCGTAACCTGGGGTGATGGAGTGACGGGAACAGTCGGAACAACAGGGGCCAGCAACAGCCTGATCGGTTCAACCAAAAATGACTTTGCTGGATCAGACAATACCTTTGCAAATAAAGTAACCGCCCTGAAAAACGGCAATTATATTGTCGCCTCTTCGATGTGGGATAAAGGAGGGGTTGCCAATGCCGGAGCCGTAACCTGGAGTAATGGTACTGCTGGAACTGTCGGCGAGATAACCCTCAACAACAGTCTGACAGGCTCAAAAACCGGAGATCAGGTTGGTTCATTAACCGTAGCCCTGCCAAATGGCAACTACGTCGTCGGATCTCCAAGTTGGGATAATGGCGCACTTACCAATGCAGGCTCAGTGACGTTTGGAGATGGGCTTGGCGCTCTTGCAGGAGCTGTGAGTGCAGAGAACAGTCTGACCGGCTCAAAAAAAGATGACTTCATGAGTTCGAGCGGTATCACCCCACTCACTGTGGGCAACATGAACGGCAGTTTTGTTGTCAGCTCAATGAACGGATCGAGCAATGCTGGCCTGGTGAATATTGTTGCGCCACAAGTTGCAGAGGCCTCTGTGCTGCAGGAGTACAATACCAACCCCGGTATCGACAACACCTTCACTCCAGCACAGATCACGGCACTCCTCAATACCGGTAACAATCTCATGCTGAAGGCCAATAACAACATCACCCTCAATTCAGCCATTGCGGTCAATAACCCCCTTGGAAATGGAGGCAATCTTGACATGCATGCGGGGCAGAGTCTGTTTCTGAATGCCAATATCATAACCGACAACGGCAACCTGACACTCATAGCGAACGACAAACTGGAAAACGGTGTCGTTGATGCCATGCGCTCCACAGGCAATGCCGTTATCACCATGGCCAATGGAACGGCTCTTGATACCGGAACAGGCCGCGTAACCATCGAACTGCGTGACGGCGTGGGACTAACCAACCGGGAAAGTGCAGATATCATCCTGCGCAACATCTCTGCAGGCAACATCAGCGCCGTAAACTATGGAGCAACGGCCGGGTCAGGCATTACCCTTGCCGGGACTCTGGTTGCCAGCGCAACCAGCGGCAACAGCATCATTTTGGCTGGCCAGGATTTCGACAACAACACAGGATCAACGCTATCCACTGCAGGCACTGCACGCTGGCTGATCTATTCGGATAACCCGGGGGCAACCAGCAAAGGCGGATTGACATCTGCCTTCCGCCACTACAATGCCACAGCAACAAGCTATGCTCCGACAAGCGTGAGTGAATCCGGAAACGGCTTCATCTACTCCTCTATCCCGGGACAACTCTCCGTCAACACAACCCTCGCCAGCGGCAAAGCCAGCAGTTACTATGGCTCAATACCCGATGCCACTTACGGGTACACACTAACCGGTTTCGCCGATAACGAAGATAATGCTCAAAATATTGGACTCATGGGCACAACGGTGGTAAGCGGCGCTCCAACTGCAAGCTCAAACAGCGGCAACTATACCGTCAATTATGCCGAAGGCTTGACAAGCAGCGCAGGGTTCACGTTTTCTGCAGGCACCGGACTTGCCTGTACCGTGCAACCACAACCAGTCAACATTGCAGCCGATGACCAGAACAAGAGCTACGATGAGAACGATCCGAGCCTGACATGGGAGTTTGAAACACAAAGTAACGGGCGCGGTCTCCTTGAAGGTGATAGTTTCAACGGCGAACTTGCACGAGTGCCAGGAGAGGAGATTGGCAGCTATGCAATCATCCAGAATACGCTCAACAACAGTAACTACGCCATCAACTACACCGGCGCCAACCTTACCATCAATCAGCGTCCAATTACTCTCAGCGCCATGGCTGCAAGCAAAACCTATGGGGAACCAGACCCAACACTTGCGCTCTCCATAACCAATGGCAGCCTTGCGAGTACAACCGTTACGGATGCATTGAGCGACGTAACCGGTTCACTCAGACGTCAAGCAGGCTCTGCTGTTGGCACCTATGACATTCTTCTTGGCTCCGGCAGCAAGGCAGGCAACTACAACATTACCTATGTAACGGACAACAAAAGCTTCTCAATCACCAAAAGACCGGTCAACATCTCTGCCAACGCTCTCAGCAAAATCTACGGTGAGGCTGATCCAGCACTGAGCTGGCTTGCTGAAGCTCCGATCAAAAATATAAATCTTCTCTCCCAGGTAACGGCAACCAGAATAAACAGCATGCTGTCCATATACAACGCAGAAGCAGCTCCATCGACAGAAACAGGACTCTCTTTCGCTCCAAACTTTATTGCGGATGACACCATAGTTATACCGGAAGCTGCAGAGACATTCTTCACCTGTTCCCTGCTGAGCATGTTTACCCACAGCAACCCTGACGCAGTTATCTCCCTCGATCTCCATTCGCTGAATGGCTCTTCACTTCCAGAGTGGATGTCATTTGATCCGGTACAAAAAATCATAAGCGGAACACCACCAAAAGAGGCGACTGGAGAATACCAGCTTGAGCTGGTCGCAAAAGATCAGTTTGGTGGAGAGGCTCGAACAACAGTTTTAATTAAAGTCGGGTAACAGCCAGACCATTCTGGTACCAGGAGATTACATTGAACAACGTTGGTCTGCTCACGTCATTAAAGATACTTTTCTCAGCAATTATTTTAACTGTACCGGTCAGCATATCCTTTGCCGCTGACTTTCCCGATGCTGGCCGGTTGCTCAAAGAGAGTACTCCACCTCCCTCCCTCATTCCCCAACAGCGTCCACCGGATCTGCCGCAACGGGTGAAGCCTCCGGAACAAGAAAGAGATAACACCAAAATCAGAGTTTCAAGCTTTACCTTTACCGGAAACACCATCTTTTCCTGCGGTGAGCTCTCAGAGATAATGGCTGGATACAGAAATAAAGAGTTGACACTTTCAGAGCTTGAAATCGCAGCAGCAACAGTTACCAATGCTTACAGAAAACGGGGATATTTTCTGGCATCGCTCTTTATTCCTCCCCAAACAGTGACACCGGGGGGAACTCTGATCATTGAGGTGCAGGAAGGAGTACTTGAAGATATCCATGTAGAGACAACCACCGCCAAAACAAGAACCCTGAAATCTGTTTTAGAATATTATGCCAATCAGGTACCAGTAAACCTCCCTCTCGAGGATGGCACCCTGACCGCCATGGTCATGAGAACCAATGAACTGCCCAATATCACCTCCCGCATTATTCTGGAGCCGGGCTCAAGACCCGGCACAACAAAGGCGACCCTGCAAGTCAGCGAAGGCAAGCCCTGCAGTTTTACACTGAACATTGACAACTATGGAAACCAGACAACCGGAGAAAACCACCTCAGTGGCACCGTGCATCTCTACTCTCCATTGCGTATCGGGGATCAGCTCAACCTTCGAATGCAGAGTTCAACAACCGGTAATCTCCAGACCGTACAGAGTGGCTATACCATGCCATTAATGTCATACGGAACAAGCATCGGATGGAACTACAGCTATATCGGCTATCAAATGGGCGGAGCGTTTACATCATTACAAGCGAGCGGCAATGCGCAGAACCTCAGTATCTCGCTCTCCCACTCACTCGTACGACGAAGAGATCTAATCCTTAACGCCACAGTCGCCGAAGAAGGGAGCCTGCTCGATGACCGAATAGCAAGTACTGGATCCAGAAATCAGCGACTGAACACATCCTTTCAGGCAGGCATCAACGGCATACATATTGATAACGGAGCCGGTGGCGGGTTCACCTCATTTTCTCTGGGATTGGTTGCCGGACGACTGAGCATCAGGGATGCAGAAACACTGGCCAACGATCAATCGTCAGAGGGGCTGCACACCGATGGATCTTACACAAAGATAAACATGGCTCTTGCCCGGAGCCAGCCACTCTATCATGGAGTATCACTCTACACGGGAGCATACGGACAGTGGAGCAATAATAACCTGGGGAGTTCTGAACAACTCTCACTCTCAGGACCAGGCGCCGTTCGGGCATATCAGAGCAGTGAATCCTCCGCTGACAGGGCAATTGTGTCAACGGTTGAACTACGCTATCTTTTTGCTTCAACCGGAGAACTCCCTGGCAAACTGGAGCTTTCCGCTTTTATTGACCATGGTTATGCCGCGCTTCACACCACTCCACTGCCAGATGCAGGCATGAACCTCCAAAGCCTTGCCGGAGCGGGACTGGGCATCAAATGGTTTGATACCAACAACTACAGTCTGCAATCCACCGTTGCATGGAAAATCGATAGCGAACACACAGCCGCCGACAGCCCACTGGTCTTTGCCCAGCTCACAAAAAGTTTTTAGCTCCCTCTCTTCACAAAACAGAAATTCGCGAAACAGTATTTTTTTGCGTACACTTTGCTTGCCAGAACCAACATGAAAACCGGTAAATGACAATCTTTCAGGATCCATGCGCATTTCACGAAAAATAGAGATCGACTACGGTCACACACTTCCGAACAGCTTTTCATTCTGCAATCAACTGCACGGCCATCGCGGGGTTGTTGTCGCCACGGTTGAGGGGGGATTGATTGAGCGAGAGGGCGACAGCGAGCAGGGAATGGTGATGGATTTCAAGTTTCTGAAAGAGATCATGGTTGAGCAGATTTACGACAAACTTGATCATGGCTTTGCGGTCTGGAAAAATGATACTGAAGATCTCGACTTTATCATCAAGCGCAATTCGCGCGTACTGGTAACCGACGAGCCACCGACGGCTGAATGCCTTGCCAAGTGGGCATTTAACCAGATATGCCATCATCTTCCTCAGGGGGTGACACTGAAACAGCTCCGCTGGTATGAGACTCCAAATAATTGGGCGGACTTTGAAGGCGAATAAAAAGCGAAAAAACTCTTTACTTCCCTCTCTTTTTTGTATGTTCAATTAATACGATATTACTGTCGTAATTTTGACATATAAAAACATGAAAAGATGCGACTCCATGATTTTGACCCTGAAAACAGGCCGAGAGAGAGGTTTCTTAGTAGTGGAGCGGCCTCACTCAGTCCTGCCGAACTCCTGGCAATCATCCTGCGCTCCGGCTCCAGACAATTCAATATTGTTGATACCTGCAACCAAATCATTGCCCGTTTTACCCTTGAGAAGCTCGTCGATGTAACCATCAGTGAACTTCAGGAGATCAAAGGTATCGGAGAGACCAAAGCCATGCAAATTGTCGCGGTCTTTGAATTGAACAAGCGGTTGCACTATGCAAAAAACAACAAAAGGAAGATCCAGTCAGCAAAAGATATTTTTGAGTACATGGCAGGCCGCGTCCCTGATGAAACAAAGGAGCATCTTTTCGTCCTGCACCTCAACACCAAAAACCAGATCAGTAAAACCGAACAGGTCTCTGTAGGAACACTCAATGCGGCGCTCATTCACCCCCGTGAAGTGTTCAAAGCCGCAATCAAGGAGAGCGCACACGCCATCATCCTCGTCCATAACCACCCTTCCGGGGATGTTGAGCCAAGCAATGCCGACAAGCAGATAACTGAATTGCTGAAAAAAGCAAGCGCCATCATACAGATTGAGCTGCTTGACCATGTGATTATCGGCAAAACCGACTGGTTCAGTTTTCGGGAAAGCGGCCTGCTGTGATAATGATTTTACCATAAAACCTTTTAACTTGAGGGGATATTTATTACTGTCCATGGCTCAATTCATGAGTATAAACCTCCCCTTCAACAATGCAACATATCATCATCATAACCGGCGCAGGCAAGGGAATCGGCAAAGCCATTGCCCTTGATTTTGCAAAAGCCTCACAAACATATCACGATTTTGAACCTCTGCTAATCCTCGTTTCGAGAACGCTTTCGGATCTCGAAGCTGTTGCGGAGGAATGCCGTGCCTGCGGTGCCGTTGCGGATATAATTCTGGCAGATATTGCCGATACCGAACAGATAGACCAACTCGTCAGCACCACGCTGGAACGGTACGGCACCATTGACTGCCTGGTGAACAACGCGGGAGTGGGCCGGTTCAAACCATTCACTGAATTAACCGTGGATGACTATGAATACACGATGGCAACCAACCTGAAGGGCACTTTTTTCCTTACTCAGAAGGTGTTCCCCGTCATGGAAAAGAAAAGGTCGGGCCACATCTTCTTTATCACCTCCATCGCTGCCGAGAGAGCATTTAAAAGCTCTTCTCTCTACTCAATGTCCAAATTCGGACAGAAAGGGTTTATTGAAGCAATCCGGCTCTATGCAAAAAGCTGTAATGTCAGAATTACCAATGTGATGCCTGGCGCAGTCTATACGCCAATGTGGGGAGAGGTTTCTGCGGAGATGAAGGCTGTCATGATGATGCCTGAAGATATTTCCACCCCTCTTGTACATGCCTATCTCCTTCCGCAGCGAACATCAGTGGAAGAGCTTGTCATAAGACCTGTTTGCGGTGATATCAATGAATAAACAGCGCATAAGCTCTTGTGGGAAAGCCGCATTTTTTCCTGTATTTTGCGTTTTATTCTGTAAAACAACTATTGAGCATAACCAACCATGAGTTTGAAAGAAAAAATAGATCCGGATCTGAAAAGTTCAATGAAAAGCGGTGATAAAACCCGCCTGAATGCCATCCGCTCTATCCGAGCCGCACTGCTTGAAAAAGAGGTCTCCATCCGTGTCGGGGGCGTAGCCATGCTGACGGAAGAGCAAGAGCTGGAAGTGCTGGTGAGTCTTGCAAAAAAAAGGCGTGATGCCATTGAGCAGTTTACTGCGGGGAATCGTCCTGATCTCGCCGAAACAGAGCAGGCTGAGTTGGCCGTGCTTGAGGAGTATCTTCCTGCGCCGGTCTCTGACGAAGAGGTCACGGCAGTAATAGAGGATATTATCACAACAACAGGCGCAGCATCCATGAAAGAGATGGGCAAAGTGATGGCTGAAGCGATGAAAGCGCTCAAAGGAAAAGCTGATGGCACCAAGGTTCAGCAGATTGTCAAGTCACTGCTTTCAGCATAACCCATTCTATCTCCTATCATGCTTGATATCAACTATATCCGTCAGAATACAGAGGAAATTGCAGCCATGCTGCACAACCGGCAACTCTCTGCAGAGGAACCAAAACTGCACCGGCTGCTTGAGTGCGACAAAGAGCGCAAAGAGCTTGTACAACGTACTGATGAACAAAAAGCACTGCGCAACAAGGTCTCAAAAGAGGTTGCCGGGATGAAAAAGCAGGGAACCGGTTCGCCGGATGAGCTGATCATCCAGATGAAATCGGTCTCCGAAGAGATTTCCCTTATGGATAGTGCGCTCGGCCAGCTTGAAGAGGAGATGGAGAATATTCTTCTGGCGCTTCCCAATAAACTGCACGCTTCAGTTCCAACCGGACGAAACGCTGCGGATAATGAGATTTTCGGTGAGCCGGTCAGCTTTGTGCACAACCTTGACTTTCCGGTTAAAAACCACCTTGAACTGGGCAAATCCCTCGGCATTCTCGACTTCGAACGCGGCGCCAAGGTGAGCGGCGCAGGGTTCCCTGTATACATTGGCAAAGGAGCCCGTCTGGAACGCTCCCTGATCAACTTCATGCTCAACACCCATAGCGAACGCCATGGCTATACCGAGGTCTTCCCGCCATTTCTTGTCAACCAGGAGTCGCTGAGAGGAACCGGGCAGTGGCCAAAATTTGCGGACCAGCTCTACCACATCGGTGAAGATGACCTCTATGCCATCCCCACCGCTGAGGTACCGGTCACCAACCTCCATCGGGGGGAGATGCTTGATACCGCAACACTGCCAATCTCCTATACCGCCTACTCAGCCTGTTTCCGCCGCGAAGCGGGAAGTTATGGCAAGGATACACGAGGATTCCTCAGGGTGCATCAGTTCAACAAGGTTGAGATGGTGAAATTTACCCGACCAGAAGAGTCGTACGCAGCGCTTGAGGAGATTCGCTCCCATGCAGAAGCAATTCTTGTGGCACTGAAGATCCCTTACCGGGTGCTGCTGCTTTGCAGTGGCGACATCAGCGCCAACGCAACAAAATGTTACGACATTGAGGTCTGGTCACCAGCAGAGCAGAAATATCTTGAGGCATCGAGCTGCTCAAACTTTGAGGATTACCAAGCAAGAAGGTCGAATATCCGTTTCAAGCCCGACAGCAAATCAAAACCGGAGTTTGTCCACACGCTGAACGGCTCAGGCCTCGCAACCTCACGCCTCATGGTCTCCCTGCTTGAGCACTACCAGACACCCGAGGGCCATATCAGGGTACCGGAGGTATTGCAGCGCTATACCGGATTTGAAGAGATATAAAACCTGGGAGCGCCGAGCTCCAGCTCGGCATATCGTCCGGTAGCATCTTATCCTCTTTTTCTGCCGAGCTGGAGCTCGGCGCTCCCAGTCCTTTCAAGACGATCAAGAAAATTCCTCACCATACCGCTGACGGTTGCAACGTCAATAAGAAAAGCGTCGTGACCATAAGGCTCATCCAGATAGAGAATAGTTGAATTTGGCATAAGTCGGGCAAGCTCCTCCTGCTCCTCCTTCGGATAGAGAATGTCGGAATTAATGGAGAGGATCTCTATCGGGAGCTGCATGGTGCCCAATACCTCATCGTACTCTCCCCTTCCTCTCGAAAGGTCATGCATATCCATCGCCTTGGTGAGCGTGATGTAGGTATTTGCGTCAAACCGCTCAACCAGTTTTCGACCCTGATGATGGAGATAGCTCTCGACCTTGAACATTTCCCCATCTTTTCCATCCTGAACTGATCGCCCAAAACGCGACTGGAAGTTTTCAAAACTCCGGTAGGTACACATGGCCATCATCCTCGCAGCGGCAAGACCTTTCGCTGGCGGATGACTCCCGTCGTACCAGCCACCATTCCAGTCGCGGTCAGCATAGATCGCCTGCCGTTGCGCTTCACTTTGCCCGATACACCATGAGGAGTGGCATCCCGATGCACCCATTGGCATCAGTGACTGAACCACTTCAGGATAGAGAAAGCCCCACTCAAGCACCTGCATCCCGCCAAGAGAGGCTCCAACCGCAAGTTTGATCCGGTCAACACCAAGTTCGGCAAGCAGAAGACGCTGCACATGCACCATATCCCTGATGGTTATCAGTGGAAAATCGGGGCCATAATTGCGTCCGGTCAGCGGATTGATTGAAACAGGACCCGTTGTGCCATAACAGCTCCCCAGCACATTTGTACAAATAATGAAATCAAGAGAGTCATCAAAAGCGCCTCCACTGGAAAACATCCCTTCCCACCAGGCATCAGCATCAGCGGAACCAGTAAGCGCCTGACAGACCAGAATAACATTATCTTTTCGGGCATTGAGTGTACCCCATGTCCTGTAGGCTATACGCAACGAAGCAAGTACTCCACCTGATTCAGTGGTATAAGGTTCGCTCACATCGAAATAGCGGGTTTTTTCTGAAATGAACTCAGTGTATGCTCTCATGCGCATCATATCGTTTTGCAAAGCTTGTTCAAAAACCACCCAGTGAGTGGCGCTACCGCTTCCGGAGCACACAACAACAGTGATACGCCGTACTACAAGAAAATATCTGACGTGAGGTATGAACCCGAAGAGAGGCATACATACCATCATCATTCCCGGTTTTTGTTCCGGGGTGGAATTGGCACCGATCATTGTGCAATGATGGTTGCCAAGGCTTCTCTGGGCCAGTCCCTCCGCCTTTCTGGATGATAGCTTTAAATCTTGAAAAGAACATTTAGTTTGGCCAATCTACAACAGGGAATAGTATTTTACAAACACCCTGAATCTCACAACGCAGATAACATGATTTTTTAACGTACCCCCATGACAACAGCACGAGAACTTGCCCTTAATGTTCTGCAGTCACTTGAAACCGGAAAAAAACACTCCGACAAGATTCTGCACCGGACCTTGCACAACACCACGCTGAACCGAGTTGACCGGGCGCTCTCAACGGCACTGGTCAATGGGGTGCTCCGCTACCGCCTTCAGCTTGATTTTATTATCGGCCATTTTTATCACCACGATCTTGAAAAAGCAGCCCCTGTCCTCAAAAACATTCTTCGAATCGGAGTCTATCAGATTCTTTTTCTCAGCAAAGTACCCGACTGGGCCGCCGTCAACGAATGCGTTAAACTCGCACGCAAGTACAAAGGCGAGCGGATGTCAAAATTAGTGAACGGTGTCCTGCGGAAAATCACTCCCGAAAGCGTCACTCTTGAGGAGTGGCTGAAAGAGAAAAAGCCGGAAGAGCAGCTTGCTCTTCGCTACTCGCACCCACAGTGGCTGATTGAGCGCTGGATGAAACTATTCGGAAAGGAAAAAACAGAGTCTCTCCTGATATACAACAATCAGTTTCCACTTTTTGGGTTCAGAATCAACCGCTTGAAAACGCTGGCCTGGCGCCTCTTTGCCAACGCTGGCGCTGCTGCTGAATACCAGGAGTGCAACCTTGAAAACTTCTTTCTTTCAAAGGATTTCAACAGCCTTGAGCCTGCGGTGGCCGATGGACTCCTCACCGTCCAGAATCCAACACAGGGGCTCGCCTGCCTGTTGCTCAATCCAGTACCCGGAAGTGTCGTGCTTGACCTCTGTTCGGCGCCCGGAGGCAAGGCCACTTTTATGGCGGAGCTTATGCAGAACAAAGGGCAGATTATCGCCGTTGACCGCTACGACAAAAAACTTCCCAAAATAGAGACTCATGCCAACGCTCTCGGCATTACCATTATCACCACAGTAGCCGCCGATGCACGGAACTATCAGCCAGAACTCCATCCTGATGCCATTCTGCTTGACGCTCCCTGTTCAGGCACAGGAGTCCTTGGACGACGTGCGGAGCTGCGCTGGAAGCTGAGCCCCGAGATGCTGCATGAGCTCCAGATACTGCAAGCCGAGCTTCTCGATCACGCCGCAGAGCTGCTTGATGAGGGTGGAGTGCTGCTCTATGCCACCTGCTCAATTGAACCGGAAGAGAACACGCTGCAAATTGAGGCGTTTCTGCAGAGGCACCCTGATTTTATTGCTGACCCTGAAGGGCTGCACCTCACCCTGCCAGGAGAGTATCCCGGTTTTGACGGAGGATTTTGTCAGCGACTGCATAAAAGTGCAAGGTGAAAAGATGGAGAGTCTGGATAATCAATACCGGAGAGTGCTGGAGAGTTTCCTGAACTACATCCTTGTCGAACGCAATTTTTCGACCAATACAAGAGAGTCGTACAACAATGACCTCAAGCGTTACCTGCTCTTCATGCAACAACAATCAAGGGCGATTGAGGATATAACATCCAAACATGTTGAGGAGTTCATCGCGGAGCTTTTCAACCTTGGACTGGAAGCAAGTTCAATGGCCAGAAACATCTCGGCCATCCGCTCACTGCACAAATTCCTGCTCATTGAACGCATGCTCACGGTCAACCCGACGGAGAAGATACACCAGCCGAAACAGGCACGATACTTGCCGGATGTCCTTACCATTGATGAAACCCTGCGCATTCTCGATGCACCACTCACCCACCAGCCCCCCGGCAAATACCTTTTGAGAGACAAGGCAATGCTGGAGCTCCTCTACGCAACAGGGGTGAGGGTGAGTGAGCTGATCACTATCCAGCAGCAAAATCTCTACCTCAACGAAGGGTTTATCCGAATTTTTGGAAAGGGTTCAAAAGAGAGGCTGGTACCCGTTGGCAGCTCGGCAATTGCATGGGTCAATCGCTACCGTGCAGAGCTGCGGATCGCTCTTGTGCAGGAAAACTCTGATGACTACCTTTTTCTCAATGCGCGGGGAGTAAAACTCTCACGCATGGCTCTCTTTGAGATAGTACGCAAATATGCCGTCACAGCGGGCATCAAAAAAACAGTCAGCCCGCACACCTTTCGTCACAGCTTCGCCACCCATCTTCTCGAAGGAGGAGCCGATCTTCGCTCCGTCCAGGAGATGCTGGGCCACAGCTCAATTATCACCACCCAGATCTACACCCACATTGATCGCTCCTTTATCAAAGAGGTGCACAAAACGTTTCACCCTCGCGGTTAGCGGAAGGTTATTTATAGCCCATGGTCTCGATGATAAGACGCTTTTTATCGTGGCTCTCCATCTCAATTTTGAGAGCCGAGAGGGTCATATTGACCTCAATAAAGAAAAAGAGCAGTGAACAGCTCAGGCTGAGCATACTGACAATAAATATTCCCGACAAGAGAAGGGGCAAATCAAGATTAACCAGCGAACTGAGAAAGAGCAGGAGAATAAGCCAGCTCGCTCCAAAACAGGTGACACAGGCCAGAAGAATAGCAATTCTTATGTAGCGAGCCCGTTTCCA
>CAIWUU010000131.1 GCA_903915955.1 uncultured Chlorobiaceae bacterium
CTATAATGTTATGGATACCATGACCTTAGTAAGGGAAAAATATTACGCATTGCGAAGCCGACTTGATGAAGCTACGTTGCGATTGTGGGTAGCGGTCGAAGCGCATAGCCTTGGGCGTGGTGGCGTGAGTACCGTTGCAAAAGCGGTAGGGATGTCACGTACTACGATTCATGCAGGACTGAAGGCTCTCAAGGAAGGCACATTGACTGCTCTTGAAGAGGTCTCTGTAACTGAAAGCAAAAAGAATGATCAAACACGCGTTCGGGCGATAGGTGGTGGGCGTAAAAAGTTGACGGATAAAGACTTGAGTTTGCTGGGCGATCTTGATTCACTGGTAGCCCCTTCAACACGTGGAGACCCGATGTCGCCATTGCGCTGGACCTGTAAAAGCACGACCCGACTGGCAGAAGAACTCCGGCGTAAAGGTCACACCGTCAGTCCTCGAACAATTTGTGACTTGCTCAGCCAGATGGGCTATAGTTTGCAGTCAACCCGAAAAACACACGAAGGAGGCAAGCATAAAGATCGAAATGCTCAGTTTGAGCATATTGCGAAAACAGTTGCTGACTACCAAGCCGCAGGTAATCCAGTTATCTCTGTAAATACCAAGAAGAAAGAGAATATTGGTGATTTTAAAAACGCTGGCCAGGAATGGCAACCTGCCGGTATGCCCGAGGATGTGAGAGTCTATGACTTTATTGACCCTGAACTTGGCAAAGTCGCACCTTACGGTGTCTATGATTTGACAAATAATACTGGATGGGTAAACGTCGGCATTGATCATGACACCGCTGAATTTGCGGTTGAGAGTATTCGACGTTGGTGGTGCGAAATGGGTAAAGTTGCATATCCAAAAGCCCATCGTCTTCTTATTACTGCTGATTGCGGTGGAAGTAATGGTTATCGGGTACGCCTGTGGCGCAGAGAGCTACAAAAGCTGGCTGACGAACACCAACTCTCAATTCAGGTCTGTCACTTTCCGCCGGGAACAAGCAAATGGAACAAGATTGAGCATCGTATGTTTTGCCATATAACTGCCAATTGGAGAGGAAGGCCTTTGATAAGCAGAGAAGTTGTCGTCAATTTGATTGGGGCAACAACTACTGCGGCAGGGCTACGAATCAAAGCCGCGCTTGATGAAAATATGTATCAACCCGGGATTAAAGTCTCCGATGAAGAGCTTGCAAAGTTAGATATTGAACGAGATGAGTTTCATGGGGAATGGAACTATCGATTGAATCCAAGAGAATCGCTTGTACTTCAGTAATTGTTCAAGTTAATCTTGCTTGCCACCTTAGGGATTTGGCTGTTCTGGAAGAAATGCTTGTTGAAACCGCCAAATGGGGGTACATGCAAGAACACCCCGACAGGAAACGCATTCCTCGTGGTTTTACCAACGGTGTCTCTCTCAAGCTGACAGGTATTGAAGAGGGAAGTGCCATCCCAAAAATAGCTTTGTTCTTCACGCTTGCGGGAACAAGTCTGGATCTTTTTCCTTCTGATAATGCCCATTACTTTCACCAG
>CAIWUU010000132.1 GCA_903915955.1 uncultured Chlorobiaceae bacterium
AGGCCCACGCAATTTTCTGAAATCGGGTGCGGATGCGTTCAGTGTTGTCATCATGAATTTCCATGAAAACAATATACGAATTTTAAGCCTATTGTTACAGTTATTTATTAACAGGCACTAATCTCAGGCAAACTGGTTAGTATACCCCAGTGGAAACGGACTGACACCTTATATTTACTTGTTTTTTTACCGGGGTTATAGCTATCTTCCCGTCATATTATGGTTATACATTTCCCCGTTTCCTGAATGGTGCGGATCTCATTCTCAAACTGCTCAGAATGTGGGGATAGCAAAAATTTTCGTTCTTTTACAAAAAAATTCAAATCAATGGAGTCTCGCTTGAAAAAAATGTTGGCAGTTGTCTCTTTGGCACTCTCAATGCCTCTCGTCGCGGAAGGGGTAGAATTCCAGACCCCAGGCTCAGTGGGTATTGGTGGTGCCGGTGTCGCCCGAAATAACGGCGCATTAACTTCGTACTGGAACCCGGCGGGTGCCGCATTCAGCAAATCCACCCTTGCCGTCAATGCTGGCGCTGGAGCAGGAATACAAGCAAGTGATGGCCTGACAGAAAATATTGATCTGCTTTCAACGATTGATTTTGACAATGTCAAAGACTTCAATACCACATCGGCAGGTGCCAAGGAAGTTGGTGATGTGGTAAAAACACTCTCTATTCTTAATGACATCAATACCCGCAAAGGTAATATTGCCATAAATGTTATTGCTCCCGTGAGCTTTTCCATTAAAAACATCTCATTCGGCATTTATGGCGGGATGGAAGGCTATGTGATGCCTGTAGCGGACATGATCAATATCCTTCCAAACACAAGTACCACAAGCACCCTTACTGTTGCGGATTTAGTGACTGCGGCTGGAACAGGAAATACAGCATCTGGATACTTTTCCGCAACACAATTGGCAACATTAACCACTGCAATCCAAACTACTGGCACGACTCTCTTAAATGCCACACAATTAGCCAATGCTATTGATACACAGTTGAAAGACAGCGGAATTGACCCTGCCACGGCATTGACGACCATAACCGACAAAACCCTGCCCATTCTGAATCCTGCTGGCACCAACACGCTGGATCTAAATACCACCAGCGTTATGACAAAAGCATTCCAGTACATTGAAATACCTGTATCATACGGCCGTCCGTTTGATATTGGCAAAAAAGGAAAACTGGGCCTGGGTATTACCGGAAAGATAATAAAAGGCACCGTGTATCAGAATGAGGTCTTACTGGTCAACAGGCCAGATAATGTTGATGCAAAAGATATCATCAATGATATCACGGAAAACCAAAAAAGCTCTTCGGCAATTGGCATTGACATCGGTGCCCTGTACAAATATGAGAATTGGCTCAACATCGGTCTTGTAGCTAAAAACATTAACTCTCCAAAGTTTGAGGGCCCAATGTATACTGACACCGTAACAGCCACCTCTGTTCAAGGCAGCGCTGTTGAGCTGAAACCACAGATTCGTACCGGTGTTGCCATTGAGCCTGTCGGGTGGATGACCCTGGCAGCAGACCTTGATTTATCAGAGAATGATACTGTCGCTCCAGGTTCTGTCGTGGGAAGCTCAATCAAAAGCAGAAACTTTGGTGGCGGTTTTGAGGTAAAACCTGCATCATGGCTGAAAGTACGCGGTGGAGCCTATAAAAATCTTGCCCAATCAAATGGCAGCGTCTTAACTGCGGGCTTCAAGCTCTTTTTGCTTGATGTAGATGGTGCCATGGCCACCAATACATTTACCATTGATGGCAACAAGGTTCCAAGAGAGGTAAAAGTTAATGCCTCCATGAGTTTCTCGTTCTGATTCAGTCGTAAGTTCATTAACACAAAAGCCCCTGCTTTCAAAATTGGCAGGGGCTTTTGCTGTTTTGCCATGTACACAAAAAGCGGTCAACAGCAAAACGAAGGGCTGCCGGACAATGAAATACTTCTGCAAGATGAAGCAGAAAAAGAGGGCAGGTTATTTTCTTCCGAACATCTTGTCAAGCTGATCAAGGGAGAGCTTTATAATGACCGGCCTGCCGTGCGGGCATGAGTAGGGCTCTCGGGTAGCGAAAAGATTGTCAATCAGTGAACGCATCTCTTCAAGCGAGAGTCTTTGACCTGCCATGATGGCATTGCGGCACGAGTACGACTTTGCCAGATTGTCGCGCTTGTCAAGCTTCAGCTTTGAGGCATTATCCTGATATTCCGCAATCATATCCTGCAAAATCGTCACCTCAGTACCCGGTTTCACATCCTGGGGAACCCCTTCGATCATGATGGTTTTGTTGCCAAACAAACGCAGATTAAACCCAAGCCGGTAGAGATCGTCACGAATCTCCTCAAACAGCTCGTACTCCCAGGAACGAAACTCCACTTTCTGGGGAAAGAGCAACTGCTGGGAATTCGGGACACTCTGGTTCATGACATCGACAGCACGTTCATACAACACCCGCTCATGCGCCACATGCTGATCAATAATCATCAACCCGGTCTTGATCTGGCAAATCAGGTACTTATTGTGCAACTGCCATATTTTTGGTTCTGAATCTGTCGGATTTGGAACAACATCATCTGCATAAATTGGAGAGAGCAGCACCGAGGCCAACTGTTCACTCCCATCCCGCAGCTCACGCTCCAGGGCAACGAATCCCGTCGACGGCTGAGCATTCGAAGAGATTTCAGGCTGATGCCATGTCGATACCATTGGCGCAACAGCTTCATGATGAGAGCCTTCACGATAATTCCGATAAAGATCATCCGTCGTGGAAATACGATGGGGAATATCAGGAAAAGAAAATTTTCGGGCGGGCGATGGATGACAAGCACCAAAGATAGATGATTCGCTCTCTGTAACACCCAAGTCAGGCGAAAAATCGTGCAACTGGATCGTCCGCTTTATAACTGGATAAAACATGTTACGCACATTTCGCTCATCATCAAACTTGATCTCAAGCTTTGCCGGATGCACGTTCACATCAATGCGAGAGGGATCAATCGCAAGAAAAAGCAGCACAAAAGGGGTCTGACGTTCGACAAGCAAATCACCATAGGCCTGCTGCACCGCCTGTGAGAGCATCCGGTTCTGAACAAGCCGACGATTGACAAAAAAATACTGGTCCAGTTTGCGTCGCTTCTGCATGGCAGGCTTACCAAGAAAGCCCTTGATTGAGAGGTAATCATTCTCATCGGAGAGCTCAATCATACTTGCAGCAAAATCATCCCCATAAAAAACATTAAGCCTTTCCAGAGTATTCGGGCTCTTGACATGAAAAAGCTCCTCGTCGTCACTGTACAGACTCCACTCAATTTCCGGATATGCTAAAGCAAACGACTTGACAATTTCATAAATATGGTTGTACTCGGTTGCGTTGGATTTCAGAAATTTACGACGGGCAGGCACATTGTAAAAGAGGTTTCTGACGCTGATAGTCGTCCCCTGCTCCCCCTGCACCTCTGACTCCTCGGCAAGAACTCCACCCTCATACCGAAACTTCAGCCCAAGCTTCTCTTGTGCTGTACGGGTTTTCAGTTCGAAGTGCGAGATAGAAGAGATACTTGCAAGCGCTTCACCCCTGAAGCCAAGACTTTGCAGCGAATCAAGATCATCAACACCGGTAATTTTGCTGGTTGCAAAACGTTCCACACTCAAAAGCGCATCCTCCCGCACCATTCCCGCACCATTATCAACAATCCTGATAAGCTCTTTACCAGCATCCTTGATGGATAGCGTTATCTTGCTGGCACCAGCATCAATGGAATTTTCAAGCAACTCCTTGACAACCGAAGCCGGGCGCTGCACAACTTCACCAGCAGAAATTTTGTTCGCAACGGTATCTGGTAATCTTGCAATTCTGGCCATAAGCTGTCAGGAGAACGAATTTTTTCGATATAAGGTCACACAATATAGTATCAGAGACAATTTCACCGCAGGCACTGCCACAGCTCCCGAAGAGCAGCTTCGCTGAAGCGGAGCTTGTTCTGTTCACGATCGCCATGCATAAAGAGCGTTCTGGAAATCACATCGGCTGATTTTCTTATGGCTACGCTCAGACAAACCATACCAACCGGCTTTTCCAAAGAACCTCCCGACGGCCCGGCAATGCCTGTTGTTGCTACTGCAAAATCAGAGCCACTTGTTTCGAGGCATCCAATGGCCATAGCACGGGCAACCTCTTCGCTGACCGCTCCGAAGCTCTCAATCGTCTCCGCAGGCACTCCAAGATTTCTCTCTTTTGCCTGGTTGCTGTACACCACAAAACCCTGGAGAAAATATGAAGATGCGCCCGGAACATCGGTCAGGCGGCTGGCAAGCAAACCACCGGTACACGATTCAGCAACAGCAATAGTCAACCCTTGTGCGGAGAGCATAGCCCCGACAGTCTCTTCAAGAGTGACCTCTCTGGTCGCATAAATGAATGGTTCAGCCCTCTTGGCAATCGCCTCGACAACACTGTTGTTATCACGATCAACCGCCTCCTGCTTCCGACCGAGAGTACTGATCATCAAACTGACACCAGCAGCATGAGGCAAATAAGCAAGCGTTGTACCCTCCGGCAGACAATCTTCAATATCGACAATCATCTCTGCAAGCCTCGACTCACCGATACCAACTGTTTTTATCGGTGTGTGACGAATGGTTGTATCTGAAAGCGCTGCAAAATGCGGAATAACCGTAAGCTCCATCATAGCCTTCATTTCGGATGGAACACCGGGCATCAGCACCAGAGAGTGGTGCTGAAACTGCTCTCCACACGAAATAATCATCCCCGCAGCACTCCCCCTTGTATTTGGAATAACCTGAGAACCCTCTATCACCATAGCCTGCTCCCGGAGTGATGGCGACATCTCCAATCCGTATGTTTTTATCCGAACAACAAGATTCTGGTATGCCTCCTGATTGAGCTCCGTCCCTCTGCGAAGAAGCTGTAGGACAGCTTTTTTGGTACGGTCATCCCTTGTGGGGCCAAGCCCGCCTGTAACAAGAACAATATCTGCGCGATGAAGCGCCTCCTCCAGCACAGAGAGCATCTCATCTTCAAGATCCGCACAAGCAACAACTCTTTTAACAGGCACACCTATACTGCCAAGAGCATTCGAGATAAATGCGGCATTGGTATTCACCCTGTGGCCTTTAAGCAGTTCGTCCCCGATTGATACAATTTCAGCACGCATGAATGATTCTCCTCACACCAGATAACTTGCAATGCGCAGGATATCAGCAAAAACGCCGCCTGCCGTCACCTCTCCCCCAGCGCCTGGGCCTCGAACAACAAGAGGAGTTGCCCGATAGCGCTCTGTGGTGAAGACCACCATATTTTCAGAACCTTGAAGACCTGCGATGGGGCTCGCGAGCGGAACTCGTTTAACCCCGATACTTGCCACTCCATCCCTGATCTCACCTGCGTAGGCAATGGTCATACCCTCTTTTCCTGCCTTCGCTATTTCATCGGCATACCAGTCATCAATAGTTGATAAACGATCGAGAAACTCAGGGACCGGCATCTCACCACGAGACTCCTCCGGCACCAGACTCTCGCACGCTACATCGCTGTACTCAAGCTTGAAGCCAAGTTCACGACCCAGAATCAGAAACTTGCGCGCGAAATCGGCACCCGAAAGATCATCGCGCGGATCAGGCTCAGTATATCCGGCCCCTTGGGCACGACGAACGATCTCGCTGAATTTGCCACCTTTGCGCAGTTCATTGAAAATAAAGCTCAATGTTCCAGAAAGAACACCTTCAATACTGATAATCTTGTCGCCGCTGTTTTTCAGATCATTCAGGGTGTTGATAATCGGTAAGCCAGCGCCAACATTGGTTTCATAGAGAAAACGGGCATTGCTTTTTCGCTGGGCATCACGAATGCTCTGGTAAAGTGGCCATGGAGCAGCCATACCAAGCTTGTTGGCTGTCACCACAGAGATATTGGCAAGCAGTAAATCAGGATAGCGTTCAGCAACTTCAGCACTTGCTGTACAATCAACAAAAATGGTGTTGTGCAGGTTCATTTCTCGGATGAGCCGAATGTACTCACCGATACTGGTATGGCCCTCAAGCGGAGACATTGCATGCATGGTGTCATGCCAGTGCTCCAGATCAATCCCGTCACTGTCGACTACATACATTCTGGTGTTTGCCATACCGCACACCACCACATCAAGATCGTGATCTTTCTGGAGGTTGAGCCGATGGGCGCTGATCTGACCAAGCAAACTTTTGGCAATGGTGCCCGTTCCCGCAATAAAAAGATGCACCTTGCGTTGCGACAAAAAGAAGGACTCATGAATACAGTTCAGTGCCTTATCCTCATCATGGGATTCTACCACGAGAGATATATTCATCTCATTGGCACCCTGAGCAACAGCAATAACGTTGATTCCATTTTTGCCAAGCGTTTCAAATAACTGGGCTGAAACTCCAGGATGGCCTGACATGTTATTGCCAACAATAGCAATCATCGACAAATTACGCCGAATCAACAGGGGATCTATCTGACGGGCTTCAATTTCACGAATAAATATCCCCTCCAGAATTTTTTTCGCTTTTGCCGCCTGCGAAGGATTGATGGCAAGGGTAATCGACTGTTCAGACGAAGCCTGCGATATAAAGATAATATTGATCCGATGCTGCGCAAGGCAACTGAAAAGCCTTGAGGCAATACCAGGAACACCAACCATACCACTGCCCGACATGTTCAGAAGGACAACTTTGTTGATTGAGGAGAGACCTGTTACTGGCAGCGCGCGGCTTATCTCCGGTGACGTTGCAAGTTCAATGCGTGTACCCTTGGCATCAGGATTGAACGAATTTTTAATCAGCAGCGGAATACCTGCCTTCATGGCAGACTGAACAGCAAGCGGATGAAGAACTTTTGCCCCGGCATGAGAGAGTTCCATCGCCTCCGAATAGGTAATGAAAGGCAAAATCCGGGCGTCACGAACCCGTTTGGGATCAGCGCTGAAAAAACCGTCAACATCGCTCCATATACAGATTTCTGAAGCGCCAAGAGCTGCACCAAGAAGAGATGCTGTATAATCAGAACCTCCACGGCCCAGTGTTGTTACCGTACCGTCGGGGGCGGCTGCAATAAATCCGGTCACCACCGGCACACCCTCAAACAATTCAAGGCGCTTTTTAATCTGGAGTTCAGAGGCACAGGTGTTGACCCGGGCATCAGCATAATTGGCATCAGTAACAATCAACTCCCGGGCATCGAGAAAGAATGATCGCATCTGCCGCTCCTGTAAATAATAACTCACAATCCTGGCAGAGAGACGCTCCCCAAAACTCAGGACGACCGCCAAACTTTTTTCAGAAAGTTCTCTCAATAAAAAAATGCCCTGCACAATATTATGGAGATCAGAAAGATCAGAACGCATCAAAGCCGTGACATCGCCAAGAAAGTCATCGGAAAAAAGCTCTTCGGCTAATGACAAGTGCTGATGATCAAGCTCATCAAGTATCGTTCGATAACCGCTGTCACCGCAGCACGCCTTTGTGGCGGATTCAAGCAAAAGATCGGTAACACGATGAATGGCCGAAACTACCACAATAAGCTTGCCCCCATCAACAGCGCCAGCAATAATATCCGCAACTTTTCTGATCCGTCCGGCCGACCCCAGAGAAGTACCTCCAAACTTGTATATCTTCATGCTTCCGCCCATACATCCATTGAAATGTGAAAAGAGACTGAACCATCAACCACCAGTTTTTTGAATATAATTCATTTCCCGAATGAGTTGTATAACACCCCGCTCCATATGAGGGTAATGTGCAAAAAAAAAAGCGCCCCGATGGGCGCTTTGGAAGTCATAAGGTCATGATCTCGATCAACTACTCAATGCTTCCGCACCTGCAACAATTTCACTGAGCTCAGTGGTAATTGCCGCCTGTCGCGCACGGTTGTAGCTGATGTTGAGTCCACGAAGCAGCTCCTTCGCATTTTCGGTAGCTGAATCCATCGCAGACATACGAGCCGCCTGCTCTGCAGCATTCGACTCAAGCATCATTCTCCATACCTGAGTATTAAGATGCTTTGGCACCAGCACATCAATGATAGCCGCCGGTGAAGGCTCATAAATATAATCACTGCTGCTCTCCTTGACAAAAGATACCTCAGGAGAGATAGGAAGAATCACCTCTGCTTTCAGATTTGGAGCAAGCACCGACTTGAATTCATTGTAAACAACAACAACCCTGTCAACCTCACCACGAAGATACATGCCTGACGCTGTATCAGCAATCTCTTTTGCCGTACTGAAATCAAGAGGCTGAAAAACGGCTGAGTACCCCTTGGTAATCTTGTACCCTCTTTTTCTGAAAAAATCAAATCCTCGGGAACCTGCACAGATCAGGCTGACCCCTCCCTTTCCATAAATAGCAGCGAAATCCTCATGAATGAGTTTATACGCCAGCTTTATGGCATTGGTATTAAACGCACCACAAAGCCCCCTGTCGGCAGTGACAAGAATAACAAGAACATTGTTGACCTCGGAACGACCTGAAAGCAAGGGGTTACGCGAAGTATCTACCTTCAGTGAGAGTGAACCAAGCATATCCTTCAGCTTCGCGGCATAGGGACGAGCCATAACAGCCCTTTCCTGCGCCCTTCTCAGCTTTGCAGCGGCCACCATCTTCATTGCCTTGGTTACCTGCTGTGTAGATTTTACCCCTTTGATTCGTACACGTATATCCTTTAATGTAGGCATGTATTACGGGACTGTTAATAAATTGCTTGAAAACCTGTCAACTCTCTTACGCCTTGTTTTTCTGCTTGAATGCATCAATAAACTTCACGGCAATGTCCTTGAGTTTAGCGGCAGCGTCAGCCTCCAGTGTACCGGCCTCATGAATCTTCGTGAGAATATCATTGTGCTTGATCTCAAGCATGCCAAGGAACTCTTCTTCAAACTTACGGAGGAAACGAACCTCAACAGAATCAAGCAAGCCTTGTGTTCCAAGGAAAATAATAGCAACCTGTTTCTCAACCGCCATAGGAACATACTGACCCTGCTTAAGAATCTCTACAAGCCTGGCACCTCTGTCGAGCTGCGCCTTCGTGGTTTTATCCAGATCAGAACCAAATTTCGAGAAGGCTTCGAGCTCACGGAACTGCGCCAGGTCGAGACGCAGGGTACCTGCAACCTTTTTCATGGCCTTGATTTGCGCAGCGCCACCGACGCGGGAAACCGAGATACCAACGTTGATAGCAGGCCTCTGTCCGGAGTTGAAGAGGTTAGATTCAAGAAAGATCTGACCATCGGTGATTGAAATCACGTTCGTTGGAATATATGCCGAAACGTCACCAGCCTGTGTTTCGATAACCGGCAATGCGGTAAGACTTCCACCTCCCTTGATTAACGGCCTCAAAGCATCAGGAAGATCATTCATCTTCTTTGCTACCTCAATATCATCGGTGATTTTCGCAGCTCTTTCAAGTAGACGGGAGTGTAAGTAAAACACATCACCAGGATAAGCTTCACGTCCCGGCGGACGACGGAGGAGCAGAGAGACCTGACGATAGGCAACAGCCTGTTTTGAAAGATCATCATAAACCACCAGGGCATGACGACCCGTATCGCGGAAAAATTCGCCAAGAGTCGCGCCAGCAAACGGAGCAATAAACTGAAGCGGTGCTGGATCGGATGCCGTCGCCGATATAACGGTGGTGTACGACATCGCATCATATTTTTCGAGAGTATTGACAACCTGGGCAACCGTTGATCCCTTCAGACCAATTGCCACATAAATACAGAAGACGCCTTTGCCCTTCTGGTTGATAATGGTATCAATTGCAACAGCCGTTTTTCCTGTCTGACGATCACCAATGATAAGCTCGCGCTGCCCGCGACCAACTGGAATCATCGAGTCAATAGCCTTGAGACCTGTCTGCAGCGGTTCATGCACCGATTTACGGTAAATAACACCTGGTGCCCTGCGCTCAAGAGGAAGACGGAGATGTGTTTCAATCGAACCCTTGCCATCAATAGGTTCGCCGAGTGGATTGATGACCCTGCCAAGCATAGCCTCACCAACGGGAATAGAAGCAAGAATACCACTTCTTTTAACCGTATCACCCTCTTTCACGAGATTGGATTCACCAAACAATACAGCGCCGACATTGTCCTCCTCAAGGTTTAAAGCCATACCCATCACATTGTTGGGAAACTCAAGAAGCTCGCCTGCCGCAACCTTCGATAAACCATAAACACGAGCAATACCGTCACCAACCTGCAGCACTGTTCCCACATCATAAACTTCCGCCTCTGACTCAAAACCGGCAAGCTGCTTGCGAAGTATGGATGAAACCTCATCAGGCCTGACTGTTGTAGACATATCTTATTCCGCTTGGTTATTTGTTAAGAAAAGAGAAAGATTCTGCTTACCTTATTTTCGACGGTCGGAT
>CAIWUU010000133.1 GCA_903915955.1 uncultured Chlorobiaceae bacterium
AGCATCGGGTAAGTAACGCGGTATCAGAAGGTCTCAATAGTAAAATTCAGACGATAAAAGCCTCAGCAAGAGGATTTCATAAATTCGAAAGTTACCGAACAAGGATCCTATTTTACTGTGGCAAACTCGATATGGGTATAGTCTGATGGCGTATTAAAAAAAAGCGGTTTCACTAAAATATGCGGAGAACCCTCAAGAGCTCTGCTGGGGGTAGCGGATATCTTTAGAGATATTTGTGTACAAGTTTTAACAAAAAAAGTTTAAGTAATGATTTTTCTTTATACAAATTTATGCGGTACGTGATATTGCTAAGACAGTCAAGTTCTTTATGAAAAAAATTATATTACATATATTTCGGTTTATAATGACAGAAGTTTACGTTTTATGAGCAAACGCGCCATTGTTCTCTCGGGTGGAAAAGGTACACGACTTAGACCATATACTGTTGTGCTTCCAAAGCCACTTATGCCAATAGGAGATTATCCGATATTGGAAGTTGTTGTTCGTCAGTTAGTTAGAAACGGATTTGATCATATTACCCTCGCAGTTAATCATCAATCCGAATTGATTCGCGCTTTTTTTGGTGATGGTACCAAGTGGAATGTTCATATTGATTACTCACTTGAGACTCAGCCTTTGGGTACGATTGGGCCTTTACGCTTGATCCGCGATTTGCCTGAGCATTTTCTTGTACTGAACGGTGATGTTCTTACTGATCTGAATTTTGCTGAGTTTTATGACTCACATGTATCAGATAATCATCTTTTTACCATTTCCTCGTTTCACAGGGTACAGAAAGTCGATTATGGGGTGCTGGTACAGAATGAGGCCGGTCTGCTGTGTGCGTTTCAGGAGAAACCATCTACTGTTTATGAGGTTAGCATGGGTATCTATATGGTAAGCCGAGATATACTTGAATATATACCTGATGGCTTCTATGGTTTCGATAATCTAATGCTTGATCTTCTTACTGCTAACCGCACTGTTAATATTAAGTCATTCAGCGGCTACTGGCTTGACATCGGCCGGCCTGATGACTATATGAAGGCGATAGAGGAATTTGCTGATTCGAAAAACAGATTTCTCGGTGATTAATGCTAACCTGTTATCAATGGATTCTGTTGTGTTTGAAAACTGATCATCTGTTGTTTCGATTGCCTGAATTTGTTCTTTCTTTTTCGCCGAAATGCTGGTATGTTTTGCCATAAATCTCACCACCTGATGGGTTGTGTGATATTGATATTGAAATTGTAATTGCGACTTTAAACACATCGCTCAGGTTAGGTAATATTGTTATTCTTGACCCAACGTGCATCAATATCTTTTTGACGCAGCTTGTATGGATATTCTTTTCATGCTTCAGTCGTTTTGCCTGCTTTGATCAAGCTGTTTTTTTCACGACTGTTGCGTTGACGAGGCGCTTCAACAAAATTAGCATCAACGATTTGACCGGTTTGAGCTAAAAGGATGTGTTGATCAAGCAGGGCATTGAAGCGATAAAAGACCGCTTCGATAACTCCTTCTTCAAGATGGGTTTCTCAGAATTTCCAAATAGTTATGTTGTCTGGAACTTTAGCACTTATTTTCAAGTCAAGAAACCGCATAAAGCTCCGCTTATCAACAATCTGATATTCTATGATTTAATGCTATATAATAGCGTTATCGATTATCATGTAAAAAAATATGAAAACTGAAAAAAGATATTTAGAAGCTACATACTTTGAGGATAATCCAAACTGGCATCGCGAAGATGCTCCATGGAAAGCAAAATTGATTGTGACTATTTTAAAGGATAATCAAATTAATGCAGCATCAATCTGTGACGTAGGTTGTGGCACCGGCGACATTCTTCGCTGTTTACGCGAAAGCTTTCCGTTAAGCACCCTGTTTGGTTATGATATTTCATCCCAAGTGTCACGGTTTTGGGCTGATGATAAAGTTGTGTCGATGGGGGGGGGAGGGTTCAAGTTTGGTAACTTTCATGAACTCAATACTGTGCACTACGATGTATTAATAATGCTTGATGTCTTTGAGCATGTTCGTGATCCATTTACTTTTTTGGAAGGACTTAAATCTCATGCGAAGAAATTTGTTTTTCATATACCTCTTGACCTGAGTGCTTTTGGGGTCGTAAGAAAGGCTCCATTGCTCAATGCACGGAGAAGTGTAGGTCATCTTACTTACTATACCAAAGATTTAGCACTTGAAATTCTTGCCGATTGTGGTTATAAAATTATCGACTGTCGCTACACCGGAGCATCACTAAACTCTCCAAATCGCACATGGAAAACGCAATTGGCTTCTGTGCCGCGTAAAATATTATACTGGATAAATAAAGATATAGGAGTACGTTTATTAGGGGGGGAAACCCTTCTGGTATTAGCTGAATAGTATGGTTCAATAAAACGATTAATGGTTCAACATAACCAAGTTGATTATTTGAAAAATCCTAATCAAATCACAATAGCCATCGACGCTTCACGCAATAGGTCTGGTGGTGCAAAAGCACACATCATCGGGATACTATCTGAATGTGATCCAGTAAAATATGGCATTAAGGCAATTCATGTTTGGGCTTTTCGCTCTTTACTTAATCAGCTTCCAGATTATCCATGGTTGATTAAACATAATCCGGTTGCGCTTGAGCGCTCCCTTTTAGAGCAGGTAGTCTGGCAGGCAACCGCACTCGCTGGTGAAGTGAAATCTAAAGGCTGTGATATTTTGTTTACCACTGATGCTAGTACCCTTTGTCGTTTCCAATTAATGGTTGTATTAAGTCAGGACATGCTTTCTTACGAACCGGGTGTTATGCAGTATTTTGGTTATGGGCTAGCTCGTTTGCGATTGTTTGCGATTCTTGCGATCCAAAATATGGCATTCCGGCGCGCTGCAGGTGTTATTTTTCTTACCCGATATGCTGGCAAAGTAATACAGCAATCTTGCGGCCAATTACCTTCAATTGCTTACATACCTCATGGGGTTGGTGAGGAATTCAAGCATACACAACATCAAAACATTTGGCCTATGACTTTTGAGCGTCCTGTTCGCTGTGTCTATGTTTCAAATGCGGAGATGTACAAACATCAATGGGTAGTTGTGCAAGCTATCGCAACTCTTCGAAAGCGAGGATATGATTTGTTGCTAACATTGATCGGGGGAGGAAAAGGCTTGGCGCAGCGATTATTGTTGGATGCAATAGATTATTCAGATCCTCAACGTATTTTTGTTAATCAACTTGATTTTTTACCCCAAAAGGATTTGCCTTCCAGTCTTGCGAATGCTGATCTCTTTATTTTTGCTTCAAGTTGTGAGAATATGCCTGTGACTCTTATTGAGGCAATGGCGGTTGGATTACCTATTGCGTGCTCGAATCGAGGTCCAATGCCGGAAGTATTGGGGGCCGGAGGTGTTTACTTTAATCCTGAAGATCCAGAATCTATTGCTGAGTCTATAGAGAAGATTATTTCATGTTCAGCATTACGAATGGATATTGCTCAGCGAGCCAGATCCATTTCACAACAATACAATTGGAAGCGCTGTGCCGATGAAACCTTTGCTTTTATTGTTGAAACCTATCAGAAATCCAAAAAATGAGTAAGCAAGTTTATCAAATTTGTAATAACTGCATAATGGATACTTCGGATTCGACTATCACATTTGATGATCGTGGATGGTGTGTGTACTGTAATAATTTTCACGATGTTATTCTGCCAAACTGGCATACTGATATTCGAGGTGAGCAGAAGTTGCGTGAGACAGCAAAAAAAATTAAAATGAAGGGTAAGGGCAAAGACTTCGATTGTATTATTGGTTTAAGTGGAGGTCTGGATAGCTCTTATCTGACGTATATAGCAAAAGAGAAGTTAGGGCTTCGTCCTTTGTTATTTCATGTAGATGCTGGATGGAATACTGACCAGGCTGTAGGAAATATCGAGAAACTTGTTGATGGATTAGGTCTTGATTTGTACACGGAAGTGATTGATTGGGAAGAGATCAAGAGCCTTCAGGTCGCGCTGTTGAAATCTCAAATTCCACATCAGGATATTCCTCAGGATACGGCTTTCTTTTCGACGCTTTATAAATTTGCTAAAGAAAACAAGATTAAATATGTGTTAACCGGCGGAAATTATTCAACCGAGTGTATTCGTGAACCTGAAGAGTGGGGGGCGTACCCTGGCTGCGATAAAACGTTGATCTTGGACATAAATTCCAAATATGGCAAAATACCCTTAAAAACCTTTCCAATTATCGATGTATTTACATCAAAAATTTATTATAAATATTTTCTTGGGATGCAGCTTTTCAAGCCGCTTGATTTGATTCCCTATGTAAAAAAAGATGCCGAAGCATTGCTTGAAGCGAGTTTTGGATGGAAAAAATTTCAGCATAAACATCATGAATCACGATTCACCAGGTTTTTCGAGGACTATTGGTTGCCGCGTAAATTTGGTTTTGATCGCCGACGCGCACATTTCTCAAGCTTGATCCTCACCGGTCAAATGACAAGGAAGGAAGCGCTTGACCGTATTGCCACACCTGAGCTTGATGAACACTTCCTTGAACGAGAGTTTGAGTTTATTGCCCACAAGCTTGATTTGAGTGTAGATGAGCTCAGAGCAATATTTATTGGAAAGAACAAATCGAGTTATGACTATAAAAGCAAACGGGCTTTGATTGAGATTGCATCCCGTGCAATGACCCTCTTAGGTTTGGAAAAAAGACTCTATAAATGATTACTATTATCGATTATGGCTTGGGCAATGTTCTGGCGTTTGTAAATGTGTACAAACGTTTGAATATTCCGGTAGCCGTAGCAAAGTGTTCCGACGATCTGGGGCAGGCAAGCAAGTTGATACTTCCAGGTGTTGGATCGTTCGACCATGCTATACAGCAATTTGATATGTCGGGTATGCGCGAAAGTGTTGAGCAATTAGTCAAAGGAGCAGGGATGCCTGTTCTGGGTATATGTGTCGGTATGCAGATGTTGGCGGCATGCAGCGACGAAGGGGTATTGCCTGGTTTGGGCTGGATAGATGGCAAGGTGAAAAAGTTTGATGTAGCTTCGATGCCAATTGGTACTTACCTCCCACACATGGGTTGGAACGATGTAAAGCCGTCAGCGGATAGTGGATTATTTAAAGAGATGGAGATGGAATGTCGATTTTATTTTTTGCACTCATATTATTTTGAGTGTCATCAGCAGGAAGATGTATTGGCGGTTACTGACTACGGCGGGCCATTCAGTTGCGCAGTGCACCGCGATAATGTTTATGGCGTTCAATTTCATCCAGAAAAAAGCCATCATTTTGGCAGTCAGTTACTGAAAAATTTTGCGGAAGTTTAAATAATATGTTGCGACCGAGAATTATTCCTTGTTTGCTTGTACGAAACAAAGGTTTGGTAAAGACTGTAAAGTTCAGCCCTTTTAAATATGTTGGTGATCCGATTAACGCCGTCAAAATCTTTAATGAAAAAGAGGCTGATGAGCTGATTGTGCTGGATATTGATGCCACCACAACTGGAGCTGAGCCCGATTTTGCGATGATTCAGAAATTGGCGGCTGAATGTCGTATGCCATTATGCTACGGCGGTGGCGTAAAAACAGTTGAACAAGCCGGACGAATCATAGGGCTTGGAGTTGAAAAGGTGGCAATAAGCTCGGCGGCTCTTGCTGACCCAAAACTTGTAACGGCTATTGCTGCGGAAATTGGCAGCCAAAGTGTGGTGGTTGTGCTTGATGTAAAGAAGTCACTGCTTGGCAAATATCTGGTCTACACCCATAATGGCCAGAATAAAACACAGGTTTCGCCGGTAGAAGCAGCAAAGCAAGCTGAAATATTTGGGGCGGGAGAGATTGTCATCAATTCAATTGACCTTGACGGGCAGATGAAGGGTTATGATCTTGAGTTGTCGGCAAAAGTGCGCGGAGCTGTTCGTCTGCCTATGACGGTTATCGGAGGTGCTGGTTCTCTTGATGATATCGGAAAGCTGATAGAAACGTGTGGCACTGTTGGTGCGGGGGCGGGGAGCCTGTTTGTTTTTAAGGGGCCTTACCGGGCTGTTTTGATTAATTATCCTGATCAGGCTCAAAAGGATGCTATAGTTCTTGGGGCCTTGCGCAAAAGATGAGTAATGAAAAAATGACACAGAATAATTCTGATAAAAGAGTGCTTGTGCTTGGAGCTAATGGCATGCTGGGGAACGCTGTTTTTCGGTTGTTTGCTGCAAGTCCAGGGTACCGGGTTTTTGGTTCGGTACGCTCGTCGGCGGCACTAAGGCATATTCCAAACGAACTTCATTCCTGCGTCATCACCGGTGTGGATGTTGAAAACAGCGACGCTTTGATACAGCTTTTTGATGACGTGCATCCTGATGTAGTTATCAACAGTGTTGGCCTGGTCAAGCAGTTGGCAGCGAGTTATGAACCATTAGCGGCCATTGCTATTAATGCACTGTTACCTCATCGTTTGGCCAAACTGTGCGGCGTAGCAGGGGCTCGTTTGGTACAGATGGGTACTGACTGTGTTTTTTCGGGTATGAAAGGGATGTATACCGAGGCAGACATCTCTGATGCTACAGACTTGTATGGTCGAAGCAAATGCCTGGGTGAAGTAGACTATCCGCATGCGATTACCTTGCGAACCTCCATTATTGGTCATGAACTTGATGGAGCGCACAGTTTGTTGGGGTGGTTTCTCTCGCAGACAGGCAGTATCAAAGGTTATAGACGGGCTGTTTTTTCTGGTCTGCCAACCGTGGAAATTGCGCGTGTCATTCGCGATTATGTGCTCCCTCACCCTGAACTGCATGGTGTTTACCACGTATCAGCCAATCCTGTAAACAAGTTTGATTTGTTAACACTGGTTGCACAGACCTATGGGAAAACGATAGAAATTTGTGCGGATGATCAATTGGTGATTGACCGCTCACTTGATTCCAGCCGTTTTCAAACGGCTACTGGTTATGTGGCACCTGAATGGCCTGAGTTGATTGGATTAATGCACTCGTTCAAATAATAACAAGGATGTATTGATGTTTAATAATAAGGTACTTTTAATTACCGGAGGTACGGGCTCTTTTGGCAACACGGTGCTTAAGCGATTTTTATCAACTGATGTGAGTGAGATTCGCATTTTCAGCCGTGATGAGAAAAAGCAGGAAGATATGCGCATTGCTTTTAATAATCCTAAACTGAAGTTCTATATTGGCGACGTGCGTGATTACAGCAGCACTTTTCAAGCAATGAAAGGGGTTGATTACGTATTTCACGCAGCAGCACTTAAACAGGTTCCATCTTGTGAGTTTTATCCTATGGAAGCAGTTCGTACGAATGTGCTTGGTACGGAAAATGTTTTGAATGCAGCAACAGCAAACAATGTTAATAAAGTTGTGGTGTTGAGCACGGATAAAGCGGTTTATCCTATTAATTCGATGGGTATATCAAAAGCTATGGCTGAGAAGTTGATGGTTGCCAAGGCTCGATCGCAGCGTGACGGTGAGACTGTTTTTTGTGCAACCCGTTATGGAAATGTAATGGCTTCGCGTGGTTCGGTTATTCCTCTTTTTGTGTCACAGCTTAAAGAGGGTAAGGCGCTCACGGTAACAGATCCTAACATGACGCGTTTTTTGATGTCTTTGGAGGACTCTGTTGATTTGGTGATGTATGCTTTTAATCACGGAAAACAGGGCGATATTTTTGTGCAAAAAGCACCAGCATCAACTGTTGCTGATTTGGCTCAAGCACTAAAAGAGTTGTTCAGCCATGATGAGCCTGTTCGTATTATTGGAACACGACATGGAGAGAAGTTGTATGAGTCGTTGATTTCACGAGAAGAAATGGCTAAGGCTGATGATATGGGAGGATATTACCGTATTCCGGCTGATAACCGTGATTTGAATTACGCACAATATTTTACAGAGGGAGAAGAAGAGATTTCACATCTGGATGATTATACATCTCACAACACTGAGCGTTTAACTGTAGAGCAAGTTAAAGACTTATTGCTGAAACTGGATTATATCAAGGGCGAACTCAATGCTTAAAGTGATGACCATCATTGGTACTCGTCCTGAACTTATCAAAATGAGCAGGGTGATTGCCGAGTTTGATCTCCATACCCGGCATGTGCTGGTACATACCGGACAAAACTACGATTATGAATTAAATCAGGTTTTTTTTGAAGATCTGGATATTCGCAAGCCTGACTACTTTCTTGAAGCTGTTGGTCATAATGCTTCTCAGACTATCGCTCGCGTGATTGAAAAATCCGATGCGGTGATGGAAAACGAAAAGCCGGATGCGCTGTTGCTCTATGGCGATACCAATTCGTGTTTGGCTGTTATTGCGGCAAAACGACGAAAGATTCCTGTGTTCCATATGGAGGCGGGTAATCGTTGTTTCGATCAGCGAGTGCCTGAGGAGTTGAACCGCAAGGTGCTCGACCATTTGAGCGATATCAACATGGTACTGACTGAACATGCGCGTCGCTATCTTATTGCAGAAGGTATACGCCCGGAAACGATTATCAAGACGGGCTCTCACATGCGAGAGGTGCTGAATCATTATATGCCGAAAGTGCAGAAGTCGGATGTGCTTCAAAGCATGGGTCTGGTGGCGAACAACTATTTTATTGTCAGTGCACATCGTGAGGAGAATGTTGATACTCCGCAGAATTTGCTGGATTTGCTTGACACACTCAATGCTCTTGCGGAAACTTATGATATTCCGCTTGTTATCTCTACTCATCCCAGAACCAGATTGCGTCTCGACGCACTGGATGTTAGTAAATTCAATCCACATATCCGCTTTCTTAAACCTTTCGGTTTTTGTGATTACATAAAATTGCAGATGGAGGCGCTTTGCGTTATCTCCGACAGCGGTACGATTACTGAGGAAGCTTCGTTGCTCAACTTGCCAGCAATTACTATACGCAATGCCCATGAGCGTCCGGAGGGTATGGACGCTGGTACTCTTATTATGACAGGATTAAAGAAGGAGCGAGTGCTGGATGCTATTCGGGTTATTGTATCAGAGCATGATAAAAGCAGAAGAGTGATGCAGCCGATTCAGGATTACGAAGCAAGCTCGGTATCCAAACAAGTACTTCGGGTAGTATTGAGCTATGTCGATTATGTGAACCGTACTGTTTGGTCCAGGTAATCAGGGATATGATATACCTGTGTTGGATAGATAAAATGGTTGGTACCATTTAACTATCATTAAAATTAAGGCTTAATCGATTTACGCACGTCGCTATAAGCCATCTAAAATTCTCTAATTATAGTTGGACAACAGAGTGAATAAAAGCAGACAAAAGACTCTTGCTGCCAACCAGCTTACTGAGTTTTATCATAATGATTTCGTCGTAGACCAATTTCGTGATTTCAAAGCTTGTTTTACTGAAGCGAATAAACCTGTTACTGGTGTCATTATAGATATTGGAGGAGGGGTAGGTTATTTTGCGGGCGCTGTCAAGGATAATCTGGGTTATAACATCAGGGTTATCGATATGGATCCTCTCAGCGTCGAAATATGCAACAAGAAAGGGATAGATGCAGCCATTGGTGACTGTACGACTTTGAGGCCAAAAGATGATGAAACGGTTGCCTGCTTTAACCTTATTTTACATCATTTAGTTGCTGATAGCGAACAGGCAACCAAAACGCTTCAAGCAAAAACACTTCTTAATTGGTTTGGGAATTCCCGAAGAATATTTGTAAATGAGTACATCTACGAGTCGTATATACCAAATTTCTCTGGTTGGCTCATATACAAAATAACCAGTAGTGGTGTTTTATCGGCAATTGGCAAGTTTATATCACGATTAATTCCGTCGTTTCGTGCGAATACATTTGGTACTGGGGTTCGATTTCGATCCCATAACGAGTGGCAGCTAATATTTACAGACGAGGGTTTTCATGTTACAAAGTCAATAGTCGGTATAGATGAGAAAGTTGATTTTCCTCTGCGTATGCTGCTTATAAAAAGTATCAGGCGGGATAGCTTTCTGTTAGAGTCCACTGTCTGAATGCGTATTGCCCTAATCGCGGATGTCTATCCGCCACTGCGTTCATCCGGTGCAGTCCAGTTACGTGACCTGTCAATTGAGTTCATAAGACAGGGGCATGAAGTGACAATGATGGTGGCAGCGCCAGAGTTGCATATCCCTTATAAAATAGAGGTTTGGAACGGTGTTCAGGTTGTGCGCCTGAAGACTCCCAAGACGAAAGACATCAATTACATTCGCCGAACGATTGGTGAGTTGTTGATGCCTTTTTTTATGCTGCGTAATTTGCGCAGGAGTCCACTCGGTAAGCAACGGTGGGATGGCGTGGTGTGGTATTCTCCAACAATTTTTCTTGGGCCTATTGTCAGCGCCTTAAAAAAATCGAGCAACTGTAAGAATTACCTTATTATCCGTGATATTTTTCCTGAGTGGGCGGTTGATATGGGACTGATGGGCAGGGGTTTGCCTTACCGCTTTTTTAAAGAAATTGCTCACTACCAGTATTCCGTTGCTGATGTGATTGGAATCCAGACGCAAGGTAACCGTGCTTATTTCACTGATTCGCATGAACGATTCTCTGCCGACATCGAAGTCCTGCAGAACTGGTTGGCAGATGCGCCAGCTCAAGGGTGCAGTATTTCGGTGAACAATACCTCATTATCAGGACGGAAAATTTTTGTGTATGCTGGTAACATGGGTATAGCGCAAGGCATGGGGATTTTGCTTGATTTGGCTGAACGCTTAAAAGAGCGTTCGGATATTGGCTTTCTCTTTGTTGGGCGGGGCAGTGATGCTCAACGGTTGCGAGAAGATGCGACTGACCGACAACTGGATAACGTCATCTTTTTTGATGAGATTGATCCGGATGAAATTTCTGGTTTGTATGCGCAATGTCATGTAGGCTTGGTTGCGCTCGATCCTCGCCATAAAACGCACAACATACCCGGTAAATTCTTGTCCTATATGCAGGCAGGGCTACCTGTTTTGGCAAGTATCAATCCTGGAAATGATCTGCTTCACCTTATTGAGAGTGAACAAATCGGCTATTGTTGCACAGATTCTTCAGTTGAAAATATGGCACATCATGCTCTAATGCTGGCCGATGAAATCAGTAGAGACAACATGTATGCCGCACGTTGCAAATCGTTATTCTCCAAACTGTTTTCTCCACAAACAGCGGTTGATAAAATTGTAAACGCTTTGCAGGGATGAGTGTAACAGTTTTTTTTACTGACCATTTAAATGCTTTATCCTGCGAGGCAAAGCAATCAGTACGTGCCCGACAGCACCACAATATTCATGAGACGTATGAAGAATCCTGTCAACGGCTTTTCAATGCAATTCAAGTCAATAGTTATATTCGGCCACACAGGCACTCTTTTGATCCAAAAACCGAAACATTGATTGCTGTTCGTGGCGTTTTTGCCCTGATCACGTTTTACGATGATGGACGTGTGGCAAAGATTGTTCGATTTGGTACTGAAAAATATCAAAATGACAAGAGTAACAGTGTTGGTGTAGAACTTCAGCCGGGAACTTGGCATACCATTCTTGCTTTGGTATCGGATTCAATCTTGTTTGAACTCAAAGCGGGTCCATTCAATCCTCAAGCAGCAAAAGAATTTGCGCTATGGGCCCCGGAAGAAGATTGTCCGGAAGAAGCTCAAGCGTACTTACAAACATTGCATTCGATGGTATAGCTTTACCCGTGATCTTGGCTTTTCACCCCTTGATCGAACAGAGGATATTCGTCGTGTGGGCACTAAGTAGTTTCGTAAAATAAAGTTATCAGTGTCAAATAAAATCTACATAGCAGGTCATCGAGGCATGGCTGGGTCAGCGATCCTTCGGAATCTTCAGGCCAAAGGTCTTGGTGGGCAGGATGTTCTTGTCAGAACTCATCGTGAGCTTGACTTGACCAACCAAGCAGCAGTCCGTTCATTTTTTGAACATGAAAAGCCCGATCAAGTCTATCTGGCAGCGGCCAAAGTGGGAGGTATTCATGCCAACAACACCTATCCGGCAGAGTTCATCTACCAGAACCTGATGATTGAGGCAAATATTATCCATGAGGCATGGCTGGCAGGTGTTAAAAAACTTCTGTTTCTTGGTTCAAGCTGTATCTATCCCAAACATGCGCCACAGCCCATGAGTGAAAGTGCTCTGTTGACCGGTACGCTTGAGGCAACCAATGAGCCTTATGCCATTGCTAAAATTGCAGGGATTAAACTGTGTGAAAGTTACAACCGTCAATATGGCACGGACTACCGGAGCGTTATGCCCACCAATCTCTATGGCATCGGCGACAACTATCATCCCGAAAACAGCCACGTTATTCCAGCCCTGATACGTCGTGTTCACGAAGCGAAAAGCAAGAGTGCTCCTCTTGTCACTATTTGGGGCACCGGCACTCCCCGTCGGGAGTTTCTCTACATCGACGATATGGCAGCGGCTTGTGTTCATGTCATGAATTTGGATCAGGCGACCTATAACGCCGTCACCACACCAATGCAGAGCCACGTTAACGTCGGCTCAGCCGAAGATATTACCATTAAAGAGCTGGCGTTGACCATCGCAAAGGTTGTCGGCTACGAGGGCAGCATAGAATTTGACCCCACAAAACCCGACGGGACTCCAAGAAAGCTTATGGACAGCACCCGCCTCAACAACCTCGGCTGGCAAGCCAGAGTCTCACTTGAAGAGGGGCTGCGGCTTGCCTACAGCGATTTTTTGAATAATTGTGTTAGATAGTTTTATATTGATAGAGGAGGAAAGTAGAAATATTATTGAGCAATAGAATGAGAGAAGCAGTAATTTATCCGGGTGAAGATGGCTACTGGGTTGCAGAATGCCCAAGTCTTCCTGGTTGTGTATCACAGGGTACTTCACGAGAAGATGCTATAGTTAATATTCGCGAAGCAATTCAAGCTTATGTCTTGGCTTTAGAGGAAGATGGATTGCCTGTTCCCGATGAATCTTTTCAAACGATGCTTGTTGCAATATGAGCCAACTTCCAAGGCTTTCCGGTAGAGAGTTGGTCAGGGCTTTGGGCAAGGTTGGTTTTGTGCTTAAACGCCAGCAAGGTAGCCACATGATTCTTCGGCGAGAATATCCTTGGGCGCAAACGGTAGTACCTGATCACAAAGAGCTGGATCGTGGAACGCTTCGAGCTATTCTTCGTCAGGCGGAGGTCAGTGTGTTGCAACTATATAATCTGTTGAACGATAGTTGACTTCAACGCCAATTGAATCCGCATAATCGTATAAGCACTTCTTTTGCTATTTTTATCCTTAGGGTTTTATGGTAAACCATCGACTGGACAATATATCTTCTTGTTTGTTGATGCGACGTTGATTGCCTTATAAAAACTGTAACGCAGATCAGCTTTTTGCAATACACTACTCATTTCTAATGAAGGTTGCCCTTATAACCGGAATTACCGGCCAGGATGGATCGTATCTGGCTGAATTTCTTCTTGAAAAAGGCTACGAAGTACACGGTATAAAACGCCGAGCCAGTAGTCTGAATACCCAGCGGATCGATCATCTCTACCGTGATCGCCACGATATCGAAAAAGAGTCAGCACCCAGCATTCAGCACTCAGCACTCTATTTACATTACGGTGACCTGACCGACAGCAGTAACCTCACCCGCATTATTGCCGAAGTGCAGCCTGATGAAGTCTATAATCTTGGCGCGCAAAGCCATGTCGCAGTCAGCTTTGAGTCACCGGAATATACCGCAGATGTTGATGGCATGGGCACGCTGCGCCTGCTCGAAGCTATCCGTTTTCTTGGGCTTGAAAAGAAGAGCAGGTTTTACCAGGCATCGACCTCGGAACTTTACGGTCTCGTGCAGGAGATTCCCCAGCGGGAGACAACACCCTTTTACCCCCGCAGTCCTTATGCGGTAGCCAAGCTCTACGCCTACTGGATGACGGTCAACTATCGTGAAGCTTATGGGATGTACGCCTGTAATGGCATCCTCTTTAACCACGAATCATCGCGACGCGGCGAAACGTTTGTGACCCGTAAAATCACACGAAGCCTTGCCAACATATCGCAGGGGCTCGAAGAGTGCCTCTATATCGGCAACATGAACGCCCTTCGTGACTGG
>CAIWUU010000134.1 GCA_903915955.1 uncultured Chlorobiaceae bacterium
CGTCGCAGAGAATATCAAGCCGTTTCTGATTGTCATTCAGGATAGAGAAAAGATTTTTGCAAAGTGTTTCCTGGCTGTGTATCCCGCCACCAAAACGTATTTTGATGACCGGCCAAGTCACCTCCCAGTTCCATTGCTGTTCGATAAGAAGCCCCCGGAACAGCTCACGATTTCCCTCAAAAATATTTTTCAGCATGTCGAGGAACAGACTTTTCCCGAAACAGCGTGGCCGCGACAAAAAGACGTATCGATATTTCTCATAAGCTTTCTCGAGTAATTCAGCGAAACACTGGCTGGGATCCTCTTTCTCGTCGCAGCGAATATCAAGCCGTTTCTGATTGCCATTCAGGATATAGAAAAGTTTTTTGCGAAGAGTTTCCTTACTGTCAATTCCGCCACTAAAACTGATCTTGATGACCGGATACATTACCTCCCAGTTCCACTGCTTCTCAATCAGCAGCCCCCGGAACAGCTCACGATTTCCCTCAAAAATATTGTGCAGCGTGTCGAGAAAGAGGCTCTTCCCGAATCGCCGGGGGCGCGACAGAAAGACGTATTTAAAGTTATTAACCAAGCTGCAGGCTATCCCCGTTTTGTCGATATAGAGGTAATCCTCGTTTATAATCTCACTGAAGGTCTGTATGCCTACTGGCAGCTTTTTCATCGTCATCCTCGTTGTATCTCGTTAGCCTTCAGAGGCATCGGTACGGTAACGCACCGATGCCTCTCCACACTTTTTTTACTACGTCATGAAATATAAATCTTTTTGACAAAAAACCATTTCCCTTGGCAGATGCCGCCTGGAGCTCGGCGCTCCCGGGAATGTGAGGGGCACGTCAGTTTTTCAAGCCTTTGCATTGCTGTGATCAGTTGATTAGCTGCGTGTTTCAGATACCTGGGCGCATGACCGGGCTTATGTTGCATAAGGCGCTGCGAACCAAGGTACCGTTCGCGCTGGGCGTTACGCTGATTTGCGGCTTGAGGTTCAGGGCTGATCATTTGTGGCAATCTCTTCGGCAACCACTTCGATGCCCTCCACATCACGACGTAACAAAGCGTTTTGCAGTTGCAAGCGCTCCACATTCATCTTGCGGTTAAACGCCACTTCATAGGAAGCTTGCAGACCTGCAAGGATTTTGGTTTGCAACGCGATTTGCTGGTCGAGCTGAAAGAGTTGTTCACTCTTATCATCCATAGCCTCTTGCCGCAGAGACTCAATCCCGGATCAATCCGAACGATAATTTGCCCTGTGCTCAGCGATAGGTAAGATTGGGGTCCACATCAAATCTGAAAGAGGTCGCACAAACGCACATCAATTGCGGGTACGTACTTGCCAGAAACGATTCCCAATTCTCTCAGCATCAGCTTGGCAGTGACGGTTACCATTCTATTGATCTTCAGCACCGAATCAACACGTAAACCTGTCGCCGGAAATTCCTTGTCTTCTTGACGCATGATTACATCAAATTTTTCATGCTGTACGGGAAGTTTGCTGCTAATAAAAGCTACCACAACATGATGATGAGGCCCGATTACATCGGTCAGGCAAAGGGCTGGCCGCACTTTTGCTGCTGATAAATTGTCAAACGGAAAAGGCAACAGTACGATTTTTCCTCTCATAATTTCAATGACTTACCATCTGCCTGGCTATAAATATCTTCTTCCGCATCAGCCAGAAAGTCAAAAACAGGGTTCGTTGCAACACTCCGCAACCACTCTATTTCAGAGAAATCCGCCACCAAATCTTTCTTCGTAGAATCTTCCTGTTCTTCCAGTAAAACAACTTCCACACTCTGCCCCACACGGAAGGGCAAGCCTTTAAGCACGGTGTAGTCTGGATCGACTATAACGACATGGGTTCGATAAGCGTGCATTACTCACTCCTTTTTCATTAATGGGCTGCTTCGGGATTGAAAACATTCTTTCGGTTGCATTAACCAATCAAAAACGCGACAAGCTGCTTATCTCACTTGACATTGATACAATAATCGTACCTAACGCAGTTTCGCTTAATACCGTTCCTGATGCTGCTTTCGGGTTTGTTGTTTCAGGATATGTGTCTCCGCAAGCAGTAGCCGCCTGGGCACACCGAGCTGTTGGGCTGCTTTTTCAATAAACTGGCGCACCGAGTACTGAACACCGGTGGCAATAACGTAGTCTTTCGGCTCCTCCTGCTGGAGCATCATCCACTGCATGCGGACATAATCTTTGGCATGACCCCAGTCACGAAGCGCGTTCATGTTACCGATAGAGAGACACTCTTCAAGCCCCTGCGATATGTTGGCAAGGCTTCGGGTGATTTTACGGGTCACAAACGTCTCGCCGCGCGCTGCACTTCGATACGGGCTCCGCCTTACTCGGTGACCGGTGAGGGGGCGCGTGTGGCAAAGGGTTAGAGTTGCTCCCACTCAAACCTGCTGACATTCCTTGCCTTCTGGTCAAAGACAATCCCAATCAGATAGCGTTCACCTGCATACTTCTCGTGATATTTCATCTTCCTGATCTGCTCAAGTGGCTCCCCGTCGGTCACCTTGAATTCAAAGAGAAAGGTTCTCACCCCTGCCTTCAGCGTCAGGTCAATTCTCCCTTTGCTGCTCACATCCTCGGCGATGATGTCCACCCCGATA
>CAIWUU010000135.1 GCA_903915955.1 uncultured Chlorobiaceae bacterium
CTCCATTTCAATGAAAGCTCTGTTCCCGGAGGATTCAGGGAGATGACCCTCGAAGTGAGCGGCAACGATGTCTACGGCACCATGAAGTACGAAAGTGGCGTACACCGGGTACAACGTGTCCCCGACACCGAAACACAGGGGCGTATCCACACCTCAGCAGTGAGTGTGGCAGTACTGCCGGAAGCCGAAGAGGTCGATGTTGAGATCCGACGGGAGGATCTGCGATTCGATACCTATCGGAGTGGTGGAAAAGGGGGACAAAACGTCAATAAGGTTGAAACTGCTGTACGAATTACCCACATGCCGAGCGGCATCGTCTCCGCATGCCAGGAGGAGCGCTCCCAGCTCCAGAACAAGGAGCGCGCCATGCAGATGCTCCGCACAAAGCTCTATGATATCCAGCTTGCCGAGCAGCAGCAGCAACGCGCTGACCTTCGCCGATCCATGGTGACCACCGGAGACCGAAGCGCTAAAATTCGAACCTACAACTACCCGCAATCACGGGTAACCGACCACCGTATCGGCTTTACAAGCCATGCTCTTCCTCAGATTCTGCAGGGGGATATACAAGACATTATAAATGCACTCAAAATGCATGACCAGGCTGAACGCCTGCAATCTGAACTCATGTAAACGAAACAGGGAAACCGCGAAACATGGAAATGGAAGCGACTGGAAAAAGCAGGGGTGACTGGATATTACACGGGGAATTTCACCAGACTGTCGCCTATCTCTCCGACCACAAAAAGATGATGGGGTTCAACCCTTTCTGCCACAGCGTAGAGCTCACTGACACTGAAAACGTCTATAAGTGGCTCTTTCGTGTTACCGATCCACAAAACAACCCGTTTGATGTGATATTTTATGTCGAACAGAGCGAAGAGCCTCTTCTGGAGCTGCCGGAGAATATGGAGCACACTGAAACCGCCGAACTCTCAAAGGAGATCATCAATCGCTACACCGTAGGAAAAACGATCCGCTGGAAACATCATCCGGTTGCTGACCAGATTGATGACCCCGCCAAGTACCTCTTTGAGGGAAAAGCCTTTGCCAACATGAATATGCGCCCGGCAGAGGGGGGGAAAACCAGAGTTCAGCTTGATTTAAAAGTTGATGTCCGCTTTATTCTCTACCCGGCATTCAGGATAATTCCTGAACCGATTCTCCACGCCATGACCAATGCCGCAATATCCATTATCATGCAGGCATCAACCAACTCAATGTTTCACTCCATCAACAAGGATTTCAAAAACATTACGAACGCGTAAGAACGAAGAGGACTCTATCTCCATGTTTAAAAAGCCTCCACATCGCTATGATGCAGGAGGCTTTTTAAAAGGAATTTACTCCTCACATGAGGATCGGGTGAATTCACCCTCAGAAAACTTGCACTACGATTAGAAGGAGCGCACAGGACGTACACAATCAGCATCCATCTTGTCGTCGAGGTACTGATAGCCATTGGCGAAGAGCTCTACCCAGGCATTAAGTGCACTGTTCTCGGTCGAACTCCAGTAATCATAGTCTGCAAATCCACCAACAACCGCTTTATTGAGATAGAGTTTGTGCAACTCATCCTTGCTCGGTAAATACCAGTCGTTAAAGCCTCCACCTTTGTATGCCGATGCCACAGCGGCAGCAATAGTGGGATGTGCAGCCGCAGGATGCAGTGCCAATATCTTTTTTGTATTTTCGGCTCCCTGACCGATGAGCGTACTTGTATTAAAAACTTGCTCATACGCGAAGTGTTCTTTTCGCATTGAGTTCTTTTGCCCGGAACTCCAGAAATACATCCCGGCTATTCCAACCGAACCTTTAACGTCAAGATCTGCCGGGGCGGCAATCAGCCCGTGCTGCTGCGCAGGGTCGTAACCGGGATCTCCTTGCTGCAGAATGTAAAACACGGTACCTCCGCCGAAATGTTCCCCAACAGAATGCTGGGCAGCATAGGATACTGTTGAAACAGCAACAATGCTTACGCTGACAAAAAATAAGGTCATCCATTGCCGCGCACGAGACGCTTTTGAAATGAATCTCATAATGGTTACTGCTAAGGTTATCCAAAAATGAACTACTGTTTAGCATGACACTTTCCGGACATGCCATAGGCTCACAATTTACATTTTTTTTCAATAAACTATTTATCAAAATTTTTCACCCCCCGGCTATATTACGCCAAAATACCAGCGAGATCATTTATTGATGCCAATAAGGACAGTTCATAGATGAACAAGTGTTCCCTCCCTTCTTTCGGAATGATTTCATTGGCTTCAAAGAGAATAATTTCCCATCTTCAAGGACAACTTTTTCAATGAGCTCACGATGAAACAACTCTTGCTGGGCGCTGAAGCCATTGCGCTTGGAGCCCTTGACGGCGGAATATCCGGTGTCTATGCTTA
>CAIWUU010000136.1 GCA_903915955.1 uncultured Chlorobiaceae bacterium
GCGTGGAATACTCTTGAAGCCAAGATCAGCCTCAGTCATGCCTGCAGGCAGTCCGCCAGGGCTGACAATTTCCACCCGATCTTTGAAAATATAGACCTGCACATTTGCCGTGGAACGATAATCGCGATGGGCAAGCGCATTGACCACCGCCTCGCGCAACGCCTCTTCAGGCAGTTCAGGCCGCTCATCACGCTTGACATGCTTGATGATGTACTCCACATTGATTTTGGAGAGAAGATAAACCATCACATCATCAATCATGGTATAGATATCGCTGTCGAAACCGCGCCTGTCAAGAATTCGCGCCTTGTCGGTACCAAGAAACAGTGCACAGGCAACATCAGCACTGATGGTAAATTTGCGGATATCCTTTGCCAGCAGCCACGCGCCAGCATGGACCATAGAACCATCCTTGAACAGGTGCAGATTGGCAAGAGCTGTCAAAGGCTCCATATCCACCGGAATTTTTGCCCGACGCTGAAAAAGTTTCCAGGCATCACTTGTCAAATCATCCTGAATCGAAAAGCGGTCGCAGGGTGTTTCATCAAAATGAATCAGCCCCTCCCTGAAAAAAAATTTCCGAATCTCCTCCCGAGACATCTGCTGCGATGAAGCACCTTCACGCATAAAAAACTTGCCCCCGAACGAATAGGGTTTGCCATACTGCTCCGGCACAGTGACGCACAGCACCCGGTCAACACTTGCAAGATCAACTGCTATCGAAGGTTCAGCAGAACGGGCAGTTGTCTGCACCTCCGACTTGAGACGGTTTAAATCATCAACACCTGTGATCTCGCCATTATCCGCCACACCGATCAAAATTACCCCACCGGTAGCATTGGCAAAAGCACAGATCTCACGGCCAAGATTCGACGTACCCGACTGCTTGAACTCGGTTGTGAAACCTTCGCCAAGGGCAATGAGATCCATGAGCTGCTTTTTCTTCATCCGTTTCAGGCTTTATGAGAAGGCATTGAAAGTCTATTGACATTTTGACAGATTTTATCTGCTCTGCGATTGCCATGTCGCCACCTCTTCAGTGACTGTTATTGCCTGCGTATTTTTTTAAAAATTAACGTATTTGACCAAATAAAGCATCATTTTATCGTTTACAGCGGGATTTGCCCTATTCATCATGCACTGAAAAAGAATAAAATACCTTTTGTCCTTTAAGAAAAAAACAATTATCCTTTAAGAAAACAATTTTCATAAAGGATGGCCCGTGAACAATAAAGAAAGAGGCGAGAACATAAGGCACCAAATCGTCAGGGATGTCAGGCACCATCCTGCTGATATTTGTAAACATATTGCTCAAATATTCTCGATAACCCCTCAAGCGGTACATAGCCATATACAACTCCTCGAAAAAGAGGGACGCTTGAACTCTGACGGTACGGGAAAGGGAAAAAGATATTTTTTGGGGGATGTAAGGGAGTACAAGTCACTGTTTCAACTCAAAGATAAATTTACAGAAGATGACGTCTGGAGAGATCACTATTCATTTATTGTTGAAGGGTTGCCTGACAACATTGTCGACATAAGCCAATATGGATTTACCGAAATGGTCAACAACGCCATTGATCATTCTGGCGGGCAACATGTTTCTATCTCCGCCATAAGAGATAATGAAAAAATCATCATCATGGTGGCTGATGATGGAGAGGGCATTTTCAGGAGAATTAAGAGATTATGCAATCTGAACGATGAGCGCCAGGCTCTCTTTGAATTATCTAAAGGAAAATTGACGACAGATCCGGATAACCATACAGGAGAAGGGATATTCTTTACTTCGCAGGTATTTGATGAGTTCCGAATCGATTCAAAAGGGGTGAGTTTTCGTCATGATGACCAATCAGCATTTGATTTTATTCTGGAGACCGAGTTTTCTGAAAATGAATCTGGTACTGCGGTATATATGCTTGTCAAGCGAGATTCGACGCGTGATATCCAGACGGTTTTTGATGATTATGCCGGGCCGGATGACTTTCAGTTTAACAAAACCGTTATTCCTGTTCGGTTAGCACAATATGAAAATGAGAAACTTGTCTCTCGATCCCAGGCGAAAAGGCTGTTGGCTCGCATAGAGAGGTTCAACCACGTCATTTTTGACTTTGACGGGGTGTCGGCTATAGGCCAGTCATTTGCCGACGAAATCTTTCGTGTTTATGCCAAAACTCATCCTGACATTGAGTTGTTGACGGCAAATATGGAAACGAATGTAGAGAAAATGGTGAAAAGGGCTCTTTCATCGAAGGGAACGAAAGAGAACGAGTGACGAGGTATTGACCATCTATTGACACTTTCTTGACATTTCGACAAACAACGTCGATATTGTAACATGCTTCAAAAAAATGAGTTAAAAATTTATCACAGGAGTTATCGACGCAAGTTATCGACGTAACGCCCTTTATTCGGGCCAATTGCGTCGATAACTTGCTACAGTAACCAGTATATGCGCCCTCTGTTTTCTCCCTCAATACGCAATTCATCCTTATTACACAGGCGATTCAGCGAAAGTTTGACTTGACGCCGACTGATTTCCTTGCCTATTCTTGCATGAATTTCACCAATCGAAGAGCCCGGATAGCGGCCAATATCCTCCAAAACAAGAGCATCAAGTCTATACGATTCAATTCGTGCCAAACTTGTCTGAGCTGGAAAATTCAATCTCCTCAACAAATCCGGAGCCACAAAATAACGAGTTCCCTTGGTTCTCCCCGTCTGCCGCACAAGATCCCACTCCAGCAAACGCCCGATCCATACTTTTATCTCTTCAGTGTCAACCAGCTCAAGCAGACCAACCAACTCACTTGCAGAAAGAGATTCATGCTGGGCAAGTAACCCAAGCACAATCTTTTCTCTTTGCCTGAGAGAGTAGGTCTGGTCAGACTTTGTCAGAAAATCAATAATCTCTGGTTTTACAATACGTTTTTCAATAATAACCGTGACAGAGTCAACCCCTTCACGCAGTTTCGGCAACTGACGCCCTTGAGAGAGAAGCACCTCATAGAGCAAATCATAGCCGCTCCCTTCTCGCTCCATAAGACCGAGGTCATGAAAAACCCTTGCCAACTCATTATTGCGTCTGACTGACTGATGCAGGATATTTTGAGGCGTAACACCCAACGGCAGCAATCCGGGATTGACAATTTCAAACTGATCATCCCGCAAATTAAGATAGATGTCGCCTCGCTGAGTATAGGGACGATGCACCAGCGCATTGACCAGCAGCTCCCGGACTATGCGACCATCATAAACCGGGATATGTAGGCGGAACAAACCATCAGGCAACTCATAACTCTCACGAAAATCAGGAATATCCCGCCAAACCTCGTCAATCAACTGCATCGGAGAAAAGGAGTGCTCATCCCAGACAATTTTGTTGACCTTCCGCCCCTCACTGTCATATTTCAGACATTGAATCACCGGCGAAGTTCCCAGTCGGGCACGATCTGGTAAGTAGGCCAAAGGGATTTCACCTCAAGCCTCTCGCAGAACCGTGCGTAAATCTCCCGATTTACACGGCTCCCGTTATCCAACCGCTCCTCCTATAACTTGCCAGTGGGTAAATTTCTGGGGGCAAACTTTCTTCA
>CAIWUU010000137.1 GCA_903915955.1 uncultured Chlorobiaceae bacterium
AGCCATCATCGCCTTGTCCGTACGGGCGTGCAGGATATCCGACGGGAGCACACCAGTGATGGCTGTAAGGCGAGGGCGAATCCAGATAAATGCCCCGATGCCTGCCAGCACAAAGGGGAAAAAGAGGGCGGCATCATGACCTGCTGTGTAGCGGAGAAGCAGCGTCAGCAAGAGCAAAAGCAGCGGACTGAGTATCTGGGTGGCAATAATTTTAGGCTTGAGCTGCTGAAAACCCTGCATCGCATGGCCGAAAAGGACTGTTGCCACGTTGAAGGGAATAGCCGCCGCATAACAGCAGAGCGTAAGCTGCAACAGGCGGCTGCCATTGAGCAGCGAAGCGATCTGGCCTGAAAAAAGCAGCAGCAGGAGCGCCACAACGAGCGAGAGAGCGAGCGCAGTTTTAAGGGCGGAACCAATCGCGCCTCTCTGACGGAGAGGATCGTGACTGTAGAGACTGACAAAACGCAGGAGGCCGGAATCAAGCCCGGCAACGGCAAGCACCTCTGAAATCTGGATAACCGCAATGGCAAGCGCATAGACACCAAGGGCATCAACACCGAGCAGCCGGGCAACCACAAGGTTATAGCCAAACCGCGCCACCTGGCCGAAGAGAAATCCGGCAAAAGAGAATCCAGCCTGACCGGCTATGACGGCATTGCGATTCACGGGCATCTCTCCAGAAAAGCGCTCCTCAACTCCTGCTCCATCGTGGCGGCAAGTGCATCCCAACTATGCAACCGGGCGAATGCCTGCCGCGCCTCAACGCGACCGTCAGCAAGAGCCATGGGCACCATACGGACAAACTCCTCCTGGGAGGTCGCAACATGCACCACCTCTCGCGCCCGCTCCACCGCGCTGCAATAGTTCATCGAGAGCACCGGCACACCGACGGCGGTATATTCATAGAGCTTGTTGGGGTGAGAGACCCCTTTCAGCCTGTTGGCAAGCAGCGGCATCAGCGCCAGATCAAACCGCTGCACCCAGGCTGGTAGCTCGGCATAGTCGATTTTACCAAAATAGTGAACATTGGGAAGTGCGTTGATCGCCTCCTGTTTGTTCCACCACTCCCGTTCGTAGGCGGGGCCAAGCAGCACAATCTGATACTCCGGCCAGGCGCGGGCAGTTGCAGCAATCAGGGCGGTATCAATCCAGTCCATCGCTCCGGCGTAGCCAAGAATCTTCCCCTTGATACCGGAGAGCGCAACTGGCTTGTCAGGACGGGGAACAGCAAAATGGTTGAACTCCACGCCATTGCCAAGTTCGACGGTGCGAACACCGGTCGGCAGCTTGAGCTGACTGGTCAGTTCGCTGCTCACACTGAAGAGAAGATGCACCCTGGAGAGATAGCGGTCAAGAGAGCCCTTCAGCCACGCGGGAGTGTCCGGAAAAGCAAGATGGTCATCGTTGGCATCATAAAAGCGGAGACGGCAAGGGAGAAGGGCGGCTACCCTTCCCCAATAGACATTACTCAGACCGATTATCCTGTCGGAGGAGCCAAATCCAAGCATCGTCACCCAGAAGAGCAGGAGCACAATGCCGGGCAGAGAGAGCAGCGCACGGAGCAACGGAATATCAAGCAGATGCCCGATCCTGAAGGGAACACTCTTCAGAAAGGGAACGCTGACCACCCAGACCCTGCCCCGTTTGACCGGGAGCCAGTGATGGCTTCGCCCAAGCGCAAAAGGCTCAATGAAAAGAATACTCCAGTTATCCGGAAAACGGGCAAGCAGGCGCTGTTTCCGGGTGGAGAGGAAATCCCACTGTATCTCGGAAAACCAGACAAGCCTGAACGGGCTAATCGGGCTGCGGGTAGCTCCCCTATCGGACGGCAAGTTCATAGATCTGCACTTTTTCATACCATGCCCGCAACAGCGGCTTCACTCCTGTAAGATAAAACAACGGGTGGCGGATACGAAACTCCGCGCTTCGGAGCACGGCAAACCCGGCACGGCTGAAGAGCGAAAGAGCCTCAGAGCGCGTCATCTCATGAAAATGGTCGGGGCTGGCAAGGTATGCGGGCTTCCAGAGAGGCATGGAGAGAAAAAGCCGTGCATCCGCGCCAGCAAGAAGATGCCTCACCTCAAGCAGTGCGTGAAGGGGATTGTAGAGATGCTCCAGCACTTCAAAGGCAGTCACCACACCGAAAGAGCCTGTCAACGGTTCAAAATCAAGATCAACGCCGGTGTTCTCGAACGGGCATTCAAAATACTGCTCAAGCAATGCGGTAAAGGGTGTGCGTTCTCCCAGGTCGAGTCCGCTGGAGAGCGATGCACCTGATAAGGAGCCTTGCAAAAATTCAAGGGTTCTTTTCCAGCGAATCCGGTGAGCCGGATCGTTGAGATATGCTCCATCGATAACCGTTCTGCAACTATTCGCCATCGCTCCTCCCCGCAAACCATTGCTTCAGAAGAGTTCCAGAAAGTCGCAGGGGAAGCAAAAGCAGATAAAGCACCATACCGCTCCAGGCGCGCTGCTTGCTGAAAAGACGAAGCGCCCCACGGCTCTTTTTCACCAGCTTCAAAAAAGGTCGGCCAGAAAGCGAGGTCGACACCTTGTGCCAAACCATTGAGGAGGGCACATACACCACACTCTTGCCCAGTGCACGAACCCGCAGGGAGAGATCAACATCCTCCGCATACATCGCAAAGCTCTCATCAAACCCTCCAACCGCCTCAAAATCGCGGCATCGCATGGCAAAACAGCAACCCGTTGCATAGTCGGTAGAGCCGGGACGGTCAAATTCAGGCGCATCCTTCTGCCTGAGCCCCACATGGCAGATCAAGCCGGTTGACAACCGGACAACTCCACCCGCATACCAGAGCAGATCAGGTCGATCCCAATAATAAATTTTCGGCGCAGCTATGCCCGCCAACGGCTGAAGACGCAGCGTTTCAACAAGCGGAGCAGAAAAACCGGGCTCAACAATGGTGTCGTTGTTCAGAAAAATGACGAACTCCGCCTGCAACTCCTGAACGCGCCTGAATCCGGCATTGTTTCCCCCTGCATAGCCAAGATTGGCGGGCAAGCGAAGCTGCTCCACAGCAGGAAAAGCCTTTCTTATCTTTTCAGGCGAGCCGTCGGTCGAGCCGTTATCGACAACCAGTATCTTGTATCCCTTTACAAGAAGAGGAGCAAGCGACTCCAGGCAGGCCAGAGTCTCCTCTGCGCCGTTCCAGTTCAGAACAACAATGCAGGTCAGCGCCTCCATCGTTACCTCTCTGCCGCTATGGTTTCGAGAAAACTGCCTGCTGAAACAGCAAAAGCCTCCCAGGAAAATTCATGGCGAAAAGCTTCGATTGCAGGACGCATTGAAGAAAGCCCCTCCCTGTTGTCAAGAAACTGCAAGACTGCATCGGCAAACCCTTCAGGCGAAGAATCACGCGCAACCCAGCCGGTCTCCCCGGGACGCACCATCTCAGGAAGAGCGCCCACAGGAGTGACAATCACCGGCAAACCATACCCGTAAGCAAGCTGCACCACCCCTGATTGCGTTGCGCTTCGGTAGGGAAGAACAACCGCATCAGCCGCTGCAAAATAGAGCGCGGTCCGCTCCAGAGTCACATAGCCGGGATAAAGCTCAACACTTCCGCTGATACCAAGATGATCAACAAGATCTCTGTATCGAGAAACATCCTCATAAAAATGGCCAGCAACAACCAGCCTGAGATCAGGTGCCCGCCGAAGAATCGCTGGCATGGCGCGAAGCATCGTATCCAACCCCTTATAGTAACGAACGTAACCAAAAAAGAGCAGCACTGGAGATTGGGCATCAAGATTAAGCTCCTTTCGTGCTTCGGCAGCCGAAAACAGTGTATCTCCCGGTTCATAAGCTGGATGAAAGAGCGTGAGCTGAGGAGTATCTGGCATAACAAGGCTCACCTCCCTACCAACAGCATCCGAAAGAGTCATGAACCCATCTGTGGAAACCCCAAGCACTCGCCGCATAAACGGTTCAAAAAAAAAGGATTCGTGGGAAGAGAGGTTATGAAGAAGCACGACCACTCTGATACCCGTAAGGTGACGCAGCACAAAACAGAGTGGAGCCAAGAGGCCTGTCCAATAGGCGACAAGCAGGATATCGGGCTTCAGTGACTTGATATGACGGATTATACCTGGCCAGGATAAGGGGTTGTAGAGCACCAACCGCGCATTTTCAGGCAATGAGGATTCCGCACTTTTGGCTATAAGACCTGGATAGAGCGCCCTGAAAGGAACAGAGATAACATCATGTCCTCGCTTGCGCAGAGCCCCCTGCAGCTCTCCGCTAAAGCGGGCTATACCTCCCTTCAAGGGAAAAAAAGGAGATATAAACGCTATACGCAAAACTATACTTCTCCAAATCCCTGCTCAAAAAATGCCACCAACTGACGGGCTGCCTCCTCTGCATCTTCGCCTTCAAGCTTGAGTTTCAACTTTGTTCCCTTTGGAGCAGCAAGGCTCATGACCCCAATAATTGACTTGGCATTGATTTCCGTGCCCAGCATCTCAATAAAAAAATCTGATTTGAAACGGGATGCAAGTTTGACAACCGCAGCCGCAGGCCTGGTATGCAACCCGGCCTTATTTTTAACAACAACTTCCTGAACAATCACGACGTATACAACCCCTGTTTGTGTAATTTACAGTGCCTTCACCATTGCAATCTCATCGCAGGCCATCAGTTTTGGGCAATGCGTGCAGTCCTTCCATATCTTCTGGGGAAAATACTCTTTCCTGATTTCGCTATACCCAACCCGACTGAAAAACTCACGACTGAGCGTTAGAACAAAAACCTCCTTGACCCCCTCCTCGCGTAAAACGAACTCTGCCTTTTCAACCAGCAGTCGCCCTATACCCCTCATTTTATAACGGTTAAAGACAGCGAGTGAGCGTATTTCAGCAAGCTTCTGGGTATAGAAGGCAATAGCACAGCACCCAATCACCTCACCATTATATTCGGCGACAAAAAAATTACGAATATTTTCAACAATATTATCGGGAGAACGTTCAAGCATGATGCCCTGCCGGGCATACTCCGAAGTAATAGCAGAGATAGCAGCGGCATCAACAAGACGCGCATACCTGACAAAAAGTTCAGCCTGTTGCATGGTTAACCAAGCCCTTCATCCTGGAGTTCAGCAGCTCTGGTGCGCCCCGATACCTCTCTCCAGAGTTCATCCTTAAGCTCTTTCAGCCCTTGTCCTGATACTGCTGAAATTGGCAGTACCATTATCCCCTCACCAAGAGTGGGAATCGCAAGATCCTCAGCAGCAATATCCATTTTGGTAACAACAACCATTCGAGGCTTGTCAAGCAACCCTTTGTCAAATTTTTCAAGCTCCTCAAGCAGTGTCCGGTATTCATCGGCGATATCGATCGAATCTGATGCAATGAGTATGGCCAGAATTTTGGTACGCTCAATATGGCGGAGAAACTGCAAGCCCAGCCCTTTACCCTCAGCCGCACCCTCAATGATTCCAGGAATATCGGCCATCACAAACGATTTGTACTCCTCATAACGAACAATACCAAGATTCGGCACCAACGTTGTAAAAGGATAATCGGCAATTTTTGGTTTTGCCGCACTGATAACGGAAATCAGGGTCGACTTGCCAGCATTGGGAAACCCGACCAGTCCAACATCCGCCATAAGTTTCAACTCCATTTCCAGCGTCAGCCCTTCACCTTTCTGACCTGGTTCGGCATAACGCGGCACCTGACGGGTTGGAGTAGCAAAATGCTGGTTGCCACGACCTCCTTTACCTCCTCTGGCAATTAAAAGCTCCTGCTCTTCTCCGGTCAAATCTGCAATAATCTCATGGGTCTCTGCATTTCTGACTATGGTACCACACGGCACATCGATAACAATATCTGCACCGTCACGACCTGTTTTCCGGGCTCCCTGCCCGTGCACACCACGAACTGCGATATACTTGTTTTTGTATTTAAAATCAAGAAGAGTGGTCAACTGCCGGTTGGTTCTGAGCCAAACATGGCCACCACGACCACCATCGCCACCATCAGGGCCACCTTTTGGCACAAACTTCTCCCTGCGAAAACTTACGCACCCTTTTCCACCGTCTCCGGCCTGAACAAATATCGATGCACTATCAACAAACTTCACTCACACACCTGCCTTTTGAATAATCTATCTCTTTACCTACCTTGGAAAAACAACATCTAAACTTTTGACAACTTATGGCAGCTTCACACTCCACAAAGCCCTCAATCGAGGAGCTCATAGTACGGCTTGAGGATATCACTCGCAATATAGAAAATCCCGAAACAGGACTTGAGAACTCCATCAACCTCTATGAAGAGGGTCTGACGATTGCAGATACCTGTAAAAAACGACTTCATGAAGCCCGAAAAAAAATTGAGATCATCAATCCTGAACTTGCAAAAACATTGCCTGAAACAGCTCGCATCAAAGATCTTTTCGACAGTGAGTCCTGAAAAAGCTCATCCGTCAAGCCTTTTTAACAGCAGCTCATTAACCATCTGGGGGTTAGCCTTGCCCTTCATCCGGCTCATGCACTGACCCACAAAAAAGCCCAGCAGCTTGGTTTTTCCTCCGCGATATGCGGCAAGCTGGCCGGGGTTTGCATCAAGAATTTCCTGGACAACGGTTTCGATCGCTCCGGTATCTGAGACCTGCGCAAGCCCTTCACGCTCAACAATTTCCGCAGCGGTGGCCTGCTCCGACATCATTATTTCAAACACCTGCTTGGCAATGGTATTGCTTATAGCGCCCTCTCCGATAAGACGAACCAATCCACCCAGCCTCTCTGGAAGGATGGAAAATTCCACAATATCAAGATACTTCTCTTTGAGCGTGCGCATCACCTCGCCCATCACCCAATTTGACGAAGCCTTGGCATCACCCGAAATCCTGACGGTCTCTTCAAAGTAGTCGGCCACTTCCCTCTCAACAGTAAGTACACCTGCATCGTAAACAGGAATAGCATACTCCTCAGCAAAACGAAGTGCGCGCACTTCAGGAAATTCCGGCAGCTCATGCCTCACCCTTTCGATCATCTCCTGGTCAACAAGCACCGGCACCAGATCGGGATCGGGGAAGTAACGGTAGTCGTGAGCAAACTCTTTGCCGCGCATGGAACGGGTCTCGCCCTTGTCGGCATCCCAAAGCCTGGTTTCCTGAATAATAACGCCACCGTTGTCCAAAATCTCTCGATGGCGTTCAGCCTCATACTCAATGGCCTTCTCGACATTCTTGAAAGAGTTCATATTCTTGATTTCGGTACGGGTACCATACTCCGTTGCGCCTTCAGGTCGCAATGAGACATTGGCATCACAGCGAAGGCTTCCCTCCTCCATATTACCATCCGAAATACCAAGATATTTAACAATCTGCCGCAATTTTTGAAGATAGGCAGAGGCCTCCTTTGAAGTACGAATATCCGGATAGCTCACAATCTCAAGCAGCGGAACCCCGCTCCGATTGAGATCGATATAGGTCTCCTCGCCGATGTCATGTATCGATTTACCGGCATCCTCCTCAATATGAATCCTGATCAACCGAATATCTTTTCGCCCCTCTCCGACATCAATGTGCAGGTTGCCCTCACTGCATATCGGCTCTTCAAACTGTGAAATCTGGTACCCTTTTGGAAGATCAGGATAAAAATAGTTTTTCCGGGCAAGTACAGAATGTGAAGCAATGCTGCAACCCGTTGCAAGACCAAGCTTGACGGCATCTTCCACCACACGACGATTCAGAACCGGCAAAGCCCCTGGAAGCGCAAGACAGACAGGACACACATTCGTATTGGCATGTTTGCCAAACTGTGCCGAACAACCACAGAAGGCCTTGCTGACGGTATTAAGCTGACAATGGACCTCAAGGCCCACCACTAATTCATACTTCATTGCAAAAATTATCGTTGTTAAAAAACACCGTTTTCACCTCCACGAGCCTTTCGATGCTTATCAAAACCTCATTGATAGGGATTATAAGAGAACTTCTGGCCGCCAACAGTGGCTTCCGCCATTATCCCGGCCTTTGGAAGCACAAAAACAGCCACACCATTTGAATAATCAGTATTGGTTGATAACGCTGCCGTCACAACGATAGCCGTAACCTGGGCATTAAACTCAAAATTCTCTTTTTGGAATTTTTCAAAATCTCCCTTGCCCTGAAAAAAGATAATCTCTGAAAAAGACTGCACACCAAGCTGAGGCCCTGCATTCAACTGCGTCACCGATGAGCGTGCGACAAGCTGCGTCTGCTCATAGACATACCCCTTTCCATGCCCTCCTCCAAGTATAAAAAAACCACCCTTAAACACTTCAGGAAAAATAACATAGGCATAAGCACTTTCAAAATAGCGAGAAAGCCATGGCGCAGTTTTTTTGAAAGAGTCGGCCGCACTTCTCGCCCTGTCCTCTTCAGCAGGATCCCACCCGGCTCTTGCCGTAGAAGCGAACACTCCCACAAGCATAAACGCAAGAGCAACTATTTTCAACATTTTCATCATCATCAACACGTTATAATTTTGTTGTTGTTGAAATAAACCTTTTAACCCAAAAGCTTATTATCTATCCACCTACTTCAATCTCGCGTTTCAGTGCCTCACGCTCGATTTCAAGACGACGAATATCGCGATTTATCCGGTCAAGCTCTTCCGGACTGCTGTCGATCTCAAGCCTGAGTCGGGATGATGCTTCGTCTATCAGATCAATGGCCTTGTCGGGCAGAAAGCGATCCGCAATATAGCGGTTGGAAAGCTCTGCTGCGGCCACAAGAGCTGCATCTTTAATACGGATGCCATGATGAATCTCATATTTCTCTTTCAGTCCACGCAGGATTGATACCGTATCTTCCACACTCGGCTGATCAACCAGCACTGTCTGAAAACGACGCTCAAGAGCTGCATCCTTCTCGATGTGTTTGCGATACTCGTCAAGCGTCGTGGCGCCGATACAGCGCAATTCGCCACGGGCCAACGCTGGCTTGAGAATGTTGGCGGCATCCATTGACCCCTCGGCGGAACCCGCGCCAACAAGCAGATGCAATTCGTCAATAAACAGAATAATCTCGCCATCGGCCGACTGCACCTCTTTGACAACAGCTTTGAGGCGCTCTTCAAACTCTCCACGAAACTTGGCGCCAGCGACAAGCTGAGCAATATCAAGCGCGGCAATCTGCTTGCTTTTCAGATTTTCAGGCACATCGCCAGCGACAATGCGCTGCGCAATTCCCTCGACCAGCGCGGTCTTTCCTACGCCAGGATCTCCAATAAGGACAGGATTGTTTTTGGTACGACGGCTGAGGATCTGCAACACCCTGCGGATCTCTTCGTCACGACCAATCACAGGATCAAGTTTGCCTTTGCGAGCCTGATCGTTAAGATTACGCGAATATTTTTTCAGTGAATTATAGGTCTCCTCGGCGTTCTGGCTGGTCACTCGTTGCGACCCCCTTATAGAGATAAGCACTTTGAGTATAGCATCGCGACTGAATCCCGCATCACGCAACATGCGCGACACCGGAACCCCGGCTTCGCTCAATGCAATCAACAGGTGCTCTGAACTGATATAGTCATCCTTCAGCTTTTCGGTCTCTTTCAGCGCCACGTCAAACACCTTGCCAAGATTCTGAGAGAGATACTGGCCTGTGGCGGAAGCTCCGGTTACCCTCGGAATCCTCTCAATTTCACGATCAAGTGCAGCCAGCAGCGTTTCCAGAGGAGCCTCGAGCTTCTGCGCTATCTGAAACGCTATGCTACTCTTATCGTCAAACATTGCATAGAGCAGATGTTCCGGCTCAATCTGCTGATGCTGACGACTACCGGCAAGAGTACCTGCTGCCTGGAGTGCCGCCTGTGCCTTCAGGGTAAATTTGTTTGGATCAAACTGCATGGTTCCAAATGTTTTGCCTAACGTTCAGGAACGAGAACCGTCTCCATCTGAAGAGTGTGGCATGTTTTTTATAAAGGCATTCACCATAAGCCGGATTATCTCGGCGCTGGTCGAAAAGAGCTCAACGCTCTTTTCCTGAATATGACGTTGCGTATCAAGCTGATCCTTAAACTGCTCCACCGAGTCGGGATCATAATCCCCCCCACTGACGTAACCATCAATAACCTCTTCAGCTTCATCGAACGGCATGCTGAAAACCTTGATTCCCAACTTTGCTCTTTCGATAGAGTCAAGAACTCTTTTACCGGAATTCTGTTGCTCCATAATGATAATCTGTTTTTTATCTGAAAACGGATCTTACTGTACTTAATTACACAGGTAATGTAACAATTTTTTCAGCAACAAAAGGGACGCTCTCTCGAAGCTGCACAACACCGGACGCTTTACTGAACTCTCCCAACACCTCTGCCGATCATGGTTTCAGCAAGGAGAAAAACAAAAGCTGCTGCAATAAAATAGTTTGAGATCGGTTCGCGCTCGGCAGGCTCCATCACCCAGCGTGACGCTGCTGCAATACGGTTAATCCTTTCAGAGACCTCCCTGGAAACGGTATGTTCCGACCTGCTTCGGAAGTAAGCGCCAGCAGCATCACGAGCCAGATTCTGCAATGGTTCAGCCCTGAAGCTGCTCATCACCACCCGTCCACGCTCGTCACGCTTGGGGGCGCCCCCTTCCGATGGAATAACAACGGGCTGAGGCATACCCACCCCAATGACAAAAAGATGGATTCCCTCTTTTTTCAGTTGAAGAGACGCGGCACGAACATCTCCAGCATGATCCTCCCCGTCACTTAATAACACCACAATTTTTTCACCTTTCGTCTCTGATGCACCTCGACTTTCCGAGGCTGGGTGGAGAAGGGTCACGGCAAGTTCAAGTGCCGAACGGAATGCTGTTCCCTGCTCTTCAATCAGTTCAGGGGAAGCCATACCAAGCAATGCGTCAAACGCCGCCTGATCTGTGGTAAGCGGACACTGCGCAAGCGGAGCTCCTGCAAAAAGAAGAGTCGCCCGCCGACCACCACGCACATCATGACTGATACGGGTAATCTCCTGTTTCGCCTGTCCAAGACGATCAGGCAAGACATCTCTTGCCCTCATGCTGCGGGAGACATCAAGCATAAAAAGCAGATCCGCACCATTTCGGAGCACCGGTTTCCCTCCGCTGCACAAGCTTGGACCTGTCAGGGCAACAAGCAAACTGGCAATACCAAAAAAAAGCAACACTTTTTTCTGAATAACCATCCACAACAGGATGCGCGGCATCATCGCATCGGTCAAAGGAGCCGCAACAACAATCGCACGGATATGTACCTCTCTTATGGCCCCATAGCCCAGCAAAACGGCAAGAGGAATCAACAGAAGCAGATATCCAATATTTTCAGAAAAGGCAAAACACATGGCAACACTCCTGTACACTCAATATTCTCTTGTCATCTCGACCCTATGGTATCCTCAACAATCGAGTATGCGACAAGATAACCTCAACGAGCAGCAACACAACAGCAACCAGCAACAGAGCGAAAAACAGTTCAGAACGCTGTTCCATAATCGGCCCTGCATGATGGCTCTTTTCCTGCCGATCAATAATGCGAATAGTTTTATCCAATCCAGCAGAATCGTCCACCTTGAAATATCTGCCACCGGTCGTTCGGGCAATACTCTGCAGTGACTCCTCGTCTGCTGCTGCATGGCTTCCACTCTCACCAGGCAACTCTAGTCGATCTTCAACAGTTTTAAACCCGGCGTTGATCACGTAAATCCTTATACCGTTTTTCGCAGCAAGACCAGCAGCCGTTGCTGGCCCGACCTCTCCTGCATTATTTTCACCATCCGTCACAAGAATAATAGCCTTGTGCGACGATTCAGAGGCCTTGAGCCGGTTAGCCGCAATGAGAATCGCCGTGCCGATAGCCGTCCCGTCATCCCGTATCACCGCAGGCGAAAGATGGTCAATCAACATGGCAAGTACCTCATGATCAAGCGTCAGCGGACACTGCGTATACCCTTCTCCCCGAAAAACCACAAGGCCAATACGGTCATTCGAACGGCGCAACACAAAACTGCGGGCAACCTCCCGAGCTGCATCAAGGCGGCTTTTACCGGTAAAATCCCTCTGCAACATGGACTCTGAAATATCAAGCGCAAGCATCACATCAATTCCCCGCGCCTCAGCTTCAGTCTGACGAAAGAGAAAACGAGGCTCTGCAAGCGCAAGAACAGAGAGCAGAAGCGCACTCCACCGTAACCATTGAGGCAAGACGCGCAGCCACCGGCGCACTTCAAATCCGGAAGCCTTGAGTCTCTCAAGAGCGGGAAAAAGTATACCGGGATTCCCCTGCCGCTCCCTCCGCTCTTTCAACCACGCAAACAATGCCAAAAAAGGCAGCAGCATCAGCCACCAGGGAGCTGCAAACTCAAAAAGAGGGATATGTACAAACCAATCAGACATAGAAGGTAATCAGCATTGACCGTCATCCTTTTGAAACCATTGCACCTCATTTGATAACGGTGCGCCCCGACTCTGTTCACAAAACACTAAAATATGCATCTGAAAACTATTGAAATCAAATCATCTCAAACTGTGCCACGATTTCCTCAAAAATCGGTAAAATAATGACAGGAGGTTGTACCATAATCGTAATTTTCGTTATAATGCCTTCTTTGCACAATCTTTTTTCCCTCTGCTTGATTCTGTGCAAAGTGTAGTCAGTAACCCAAGACAAAAAAATATGAACATTCATGAATATCAAGGCAAGGATATCCTGAGAAAATTCGGGGTTGCCGTGCCAAAAGGAATTGTGGCTCTCTCTCCTGATGAAGCAAAACAGGCGGCAAAGCAGCTTTTTGAGGAGACAGGATCATCTGTCGTGGTTGTAAAAGCACAGATTCATGCTGGTGGCAGAGGAAAGGCTGGTGGGGTAAAACTCGCCAAATCCCCCGAAGAGGCTTTTGCTATTGCCTCAGAAATGATCGGCCTGACACTCGTCACTCACCAGACCGGACCTGAGGGCAAAGAGGTGAGACGGCTGCTGGTCGAAGAGGGAATGAACATCGAAAAGGAGTTTTATGTCGGCATTACTCTTGACCGTTCTACCTCAAAGAATGTTTTGATGATCTCAACCGAAGGCGGCATGGAGATTGAGAAGGTTGCCGAAGAGAGCCCCGAAAGACTCCTGAAAATCCAGATTGATCCTCTTTTTGGCATGCAGGGTTTTCAGGCACGTGAAGCTGCATTTTTCCTTGGCCTTCAGGGCGATCAATTCAGAAATGCTGTCAATTTCATCACTGCCCTCTATAATGCATATACCTCTATCGACGCATCTCTTGCAGAGATAAACCCGCTGGTCATCACCAAGGAGGGAAAAGTGATTGCGCTCGACGCAAAAATCAATTTTGATGACAATGCCCTCTATCGCCACAAGGATTTCGTGGAACTTCGTGATATCCACGAAGAGGATCCTTTTGAGGTAGAAGCATCAAAATCAAATCTTAACTATGTACGACTTGACGGCAATGTTGGCTGTATGGTTAACGGCGCAGGGCTGGCAATGGGCACCATGGATATGATCCAGCTCGCTGGAGGCAAACCTGCAAACTTCCTTGATGTTGGTGGCACAGCAAATGCCCAGACCGTTGAAGAGGGATTCAAGATCATCATGAGCGACAAAAACGTCAAGGCTATCCTCATCAACATTTTTGGTGGTATTGTTCGCTGCGATCGTGTTGCAAGCGGAATTATTGAAGCAGCGAAAAAGATTGATCTTCACCTGCCGGTCATTGTGCGGCTTGAAGGTACCAATGCACCGATCGCGCAGAAAATGCTTGATGAATCGGGACTGAATCTTATTGCGGCGAAAGGATTGCGCGACGCAGCACAGAAAGTGCAGGAAGCATTGGCTATTGCCTGACCTCGTTCCTGAAACTTTGGAGCTCATTGGAGCAAACCTTTACACCCCGCAGAGGCTCTCATGCGGGGTGTTTGGTTAAAAGGTTACGTTTCATTATACCTCAGCAACGTCACAAAAAAAGGAGTCCCTACACATGAAGCTGGTAAAATTATTAGCAGGAGCCGCAATTCTTTTTGCTGCCATTCAGATCGTCCCTTATGGCCGAGACCACAAAAATCCTCCTGTCACTGGTGAACCTCAGTGGGATTCTCCTCGAACCCAGGAGCTTTTTAATCGCGCCTGTAAAGACTGTCACTCAAACAATACGGTCTGGCCATGGTATAGTTCTGTTGCACCGGCATCATGGCTGACCCAGGTCGATGTCTCTTTCGGACGGGATGCATTCAATGTCTCGGAATGGGGACGGCCAGAGGAAAATGAAGGGGAAAAAGCTGCTGAAGAGGTAAGAAAAGGAAAAATGCCAGTGTTCATCTATCTGCCAGCTCATCCCACAGCCAAGTTGAATACGACCGAAAAAGAAGAGCTGGTCAAGGGGTTGGTTGCAACATTCGGTGACAAAAAAAGTGCTGGCAAAGGAAAAGAGAAAGATTAAATAATAATGATAAAGAGAAAAAAGGGCATCCTTCAATGAAAGTGGGGTGTCTTGTCTCTGGCAAAAGTTTCAGCAAGAAGGTTATGAGCTCTCTAAATTCTTCCAAACACACTATTTTTGCCCAGCAGAACTACCCTCTTCATCTGGCTCTTTTTCTCTTCACGGTGCTTACGACACTCTGGGCAGGTACATTCTGGAGCGGACATCCTGTACATTTTGGATCTTTTCCCGAAATGTTCACGGCACTTGCATTTGGCATTCCCTACTCAGCCTCACTGCTCCTCTTTTTAGGTGTTCATGAATTTGGCCATTTTTTTGCCTCGGTGCACCATCGTGTTCGGGCAACACTCCCTTACTTTATTCCCGTACCACCACTACCATTTCTGCTCAGCCTTGGAACCATGGGGGCCGTCATAAAGGTAAAGGAGAGAATACCTGGCACAAACGCTCTCTTCGATATTGGCATAGCCGGGCCTGTAAGCGGTTTTGCTGTATGCGTCGGGCTTCTGGTGTACGGTTTTTTGAACCTTCCTCCCGCAAACTTTATTTATACCATCCATCCTGAATACCTGACAAAGGAAGGTTTACAGGCAGCAATGCAACCAGGTACCCTCATCCTTGGAAAAAATCTGCTCTGGATAGGACTTGAATACCTGATAGCTCCGAAAAACCTTCCGCCGATGAGTGAAATGTACCACTACCCATTTCTCTTTACCGGCTGGCTTGGCTCACTCGTCACTGCACTGAATCTGCTTCCCGTAGGCCAGCTTGATGGCGGCCATGTCATGTATGCCATGTTCGGCAGAAGGGGGCACGCCATAGCAGCAAAAACCTTTCTGCTCTTTATCATACTCCTTGGCTTTCCCGCTATGGCTGAGCTTCTTCTTTCGCTGATCAAACCTGATGCTGTAGCAGTGATTCCTCCGATTATGCTGCACTGGTCATGGTCTGGGTGGCTGCTCTGGGCCTTCATCCTTTCCCGCCTTATAGGGCTGGACCATCCGCCAACTGGAGATGACCATCAGCTTAATACTCCAAGAAAAATCTCCGGATGGACTACTCTTGTGATCTTTTGTATAACATTTACCCCTGTACCATTCGGAATAATCTGAGGTAACACTATTGCGATGAGCAGCGTTCAAAAGATGGTAAACCGTATGCGGATCAACTGTGCCGACAGAGTGCTTGATCTCAGTGAGGGAGCAAAAATCATGGGCATCCTGAATACAACGCCTGATTCATTCTATGATGGAGGTGCGTTGCAGGGAGATGTTGGAGATGTCGATCTTGATCGGGCACTTGATTATGCGCTTGCGATGGTACGCCATGGCGCATCAATTATCGACATTGGTGGTGAATCATCCCGACCGGGCGCTGAAAAAATCTCAGCAGCAGAGGAGATTGAACGCACCGTGCCGCTTATTACCCGTTTGCGCAAAAGCTGCGACGTGCTTATCTCAATTGACACGTACAAAGCGGAGGTTGCGGAACAGGCACTGAAGGCTGGTGCAGATATGGTGAATGATATTTCAGGCTTCACCTTTGACCCGGAGCTCCCTCTGATTTGCCGGAAGTATCAGGCTGCGGTGATATTGATGCACACGCCGGTCACGCCAAAAGCGATGCAGTGGAGCACGGCGACACACTCCGGCAACGATGATATTATCGCGAGGGTAAGCCGCTTTCTCGCCAACTCCATAGCGCTTGCTGAACAACATTCGATTGAAAATATTATTATTGACCCAGGTTTTGGGTTCGGAAAAAGTGTGGCGGAAAATTTCCGGCTTTTGGGACATCTGAACTCACTCTGCAATCTTGGAAGAGCTATTCTTGCTGGCGTATCAAGAAAATCTTTTCTGGGGCACGCCATTACTGCGCCAGGAGAAGAGACTCCACCACCTGCAGAGAGACTTGCCGCCACCATTGCGGCGGAAACCATTGCACTGATGCAAGGCGCCTCTATTTTGCGAGTACACGATGTTCAGGCAGCAGTGCAGAGTGTGCGTGTGATGGAGAACATTCGGGAATTGAGACCATCAAACCCTCACCGTCCAGATGTATCTTTCAAAAATTGAACTCTTTGGCTTCAAAAGCTTTGCACATAAAGTCAGAATAAAGTTTGACAAGGGGCTGACGGCAATCGTCGGCCCTAACGGGTGCGGCAAAACCAATATTGTTGATGCCATGCGATGGGTGCTCGGCGAGCAGAAATCCTCCCTGCTGCGGTCGACAAAGATGGAGAATATTATTTTTAATGGCTCCAAAAATCTTAAACCGCTCAGTCTCACTGAGGTCTCACTGACCATCGAGAATACGAGAAATGTTCTTCCAATCGAATACACGGAGGTAACCGTCACACGCCGTCTGTACCGTAGCGGCGAGAGCGAATTTCTCCTCAACCAGGTGCCCTGCCGGTTAAAAGATATTCTTGATCTCTTTACTGATACCGGCATGGGCAGCGATGCCTACTCGGTGATTGAGCTGAAGATGATTGAGGAGATTATCAGCAACAAAAGCGAAGAGCGGCTGAAGCTTTTTGAGGAAGCGGCAGGAATCAACCGATATAAACAGCGGCGAAAACAGACCTTCAAGCTGCTTGAAAGCACGTCACAGGATCTCTCTCGTGTCGATGATGTTCTGGCTGAAGTTGAAAAAAAGGTCAAAAACCTGAAGCTGCAAGTGAGAAAAGCTGAAAAGCTGAGGGAGCTGAAAAAAAAGATTCGTGAGATTGATCTTGCTCTCGCCTGGCTCGCGATGGACGAATTACGCGAAAAGCTGGAACCATTGCAGCAACGCATCATGGAGGAGGAGATGTTGCAGCAGGAGTGCACCGCCAGAATTGCCACGGAAGACAGCATCGCCCAGGAGAGAGAGCTGCAACTGCTCAAAGAGGAGAACGCTCTCTCGGACACACAAAAAACCGTGAACGAAAGCAACAGACTCATTCACACTCTTGAAAAAGAGCTCTTGCAGCATGAGGAGCATCAGAAAAATCTTGCATCGGAGAGGGTTCGCCTACACTCAATTATCGGCAAAAAAGAGCAGAAAATTGGTGACCAGGAGCTACTTGAAGAGGAGCTCCTGCAACGCAAAGCTCCTTGTGAAAAAAACTGCAACGAGCTGCATGCCTCGTTTCAGAGCCTTGTGGCTGAGCACGATCAGCTCAATGCGGTGCTTGGGCAGCAGAGAAATGAGCTCGCCAGGGAGCGCAGACTCAGTGCCGAAGAGCAGAGCGTCGCCAACCATTTAGCCTTGACAAAACAGAGCCTTGAATCGAAAAAAGAGTATCTGCGAGCAACGGCAGCACGACTTGAAACAAAAAAACTGACGCTTCAGGAGAGAGTGAATACCTTCAGCAGTACTGAAGAGAGCGTTTTGGAAGAGCTCATTATCAAAAAGTCACGAATAGCTGAAGCCAGTGACCGGGAAAGCAACTTACAGCAACAGCAGGATGAGATAAAACGACAGATCGAAGAACAAAAGGAGACCCTCCTTCGGCAGCGCTCTACCCGCGACAAGCTGCAGAACCAGATTCTGCTTGCCAACTCAGTGCTCGACAATTTTGAGGGAATGCCAGAGGGCATTGGATTTCTTGAAAAGCAGAAAGGTGGAAAAGCGGGAGTGGGCTGCCTGTCGGATCTGCTCTCACTTGAGAGTTCGTACCGCAAGGCGGTGAACGCCGCGCTGGGCGAGAGTATGAACTATTATGTCTGCCGCTCGCTAAACGAGGCCAAAAAGGGGATCGCCTCGCTGACGCGATCCCAAAAAGGAAAAGTCCATTTTCTTGTTCTGGAACTTGTCACAAAAGGTGGAGAAAATAATTATCCGGAAATCAGTGGTGCTGAAAAAACTCTTGCAGTTATAAACCATCCTCCCGAACTGCACAACGCACTTCGGCTTCTGCTTGGACAAAGCTACATTGTTCAGGATCTTGGCATCGCTGAAAGCCTTGCACAGCACTATCCTGACAGCTCATTTGTCACTATCGAAGGGGAAAAATTTGCGGGAAAAGGGCTGCTTTTTGGTGGAAGCTCAAAAAGCAGTGAAGGATTGCGGTTAGGGAAAAAAACCGAACGTGATCACCTGCACAAGGAGCTTTATTCTCTGGAAAAAGCAATCAAGAGGGATGAGGAGACTCTGCTGCACCTGAGCAAAGAGCTCGCCTCACTTAAAACAGGTGAACAACGACGCGAGATTGAACTTCTGACAACGCAACTGGGTGCACTTGAAAAAAGAGCTACCCGAATGGATGCTGAAAAGAGTGGAGTAAGTACGGAGATAAAGCAGGCTGAAGAGGAGATGGCTTCACTGCTTCTCCAGACGAACAACTGTGAAACTGACCTTGAGCAGATACTCCCAACCATCAGCAGCAGTGCCGCAAAAGCCATCTTGTACAGGGAAAAAATCCAGTTGCTTCAAGAGAATCTCACGACTCTTGAAACTCGCCATCACCAGCTTGGCCGCGATGTACAAGCGCGCCAAAGCCTCTATAAAGATGCTCTGCTCGACCTCGAAAAACTCAACATCAGCATTGCCGCTGCAACAGAGAGCCGTGTGATGCTCCATGAAGAGATAAAAAAACTGAACGCCGAAAAAGCAATCGCTGAAAAGAGGCACAGCACGGGAGTGGCAACTTCAGAACAGATGAAAAAGAGGCTTGAAAAGCAGCTTCTTGTCGCTGACGATCAACAGAAAATAGTCAATTCCCTCGAATCGGTGTACCGGGAACATCAGGCAGAGCACCATGAAGCGCAAAAAACGCTCAGGGATCTACGCAGAAAACATGAGGTAGGGTTGCAGCTTCTCTCTCTCCTCTCCAACGAACGCATCCAGCTTGAACACTCACTTGATCGTCTCTTCACCGAGGTACAGGTAAAACACCATTGTCATCTGGCCACCATGGCTGAGCCACTTTTTGAGCCATCATTCGACAGAGCAGCCTCCCAACAGCAGCTTGACGTGATGACAAAACAGCGAGAACAATTTGGCTCAGTCAATGAGCTTGCACTTGAAGAGTATGAGAGAGAAAAAGGGAGACTCGATTTTCTCATAGAACAGAAAACTGATCTGCTCAGCGCAGAAAAACAGCTCCGCTCAACCATTGAGGAGATCAACAAAACCGCCCTGCAGAAATTTGAAACGACCTTCCGTGAAGTGAGAAAAAACTTTATCTCAATTTTCAGAGAGCTCTTTGACCCTGAAGATGAGGTGGATTTGCTCATTCACGCCAGCCAAGATCCTCTCGACGCCAACATTGAAATTGTTGCCAAACCGAAAGGAAAAAAACCGCTCTCCATAGAGCAGTTGAGTGGTGGTGAAAAGGCGTTGACCGCACTTTCACTTCTCTTTGCCATCTATCTGGTAAAACCCAGTCCTTTCTGCATTCTTGATGAAGTGGACGCTCCTCTGGACGATGCCAATGTCACCCGCTTTATTAAACTCCTGAAAAAATTTGAGAATAACACTCAATTCATTATTGTTACGCACAACAAAAAAACCATGGCATCCTGCCATGCACTGTACGGTGTGACCATGGAAGAAGAGGGGGTATCACGGCTAATCCCCGTACGACTTGAAAAAATAAGGCTTTGAGCGGTGCTTGGAGATGGTATGCTAAAGAAACTGGTGTTATTTGATATCGACGGGACATTGCTCACCATGGGCGCCATAAACCGCAGCGTTCTTGTTGATGCGCTGCAGGAGGTCTACGGCACCCCGGGAAGTGCGAATACCTGCAATTTTGCAGGCAAAATGGACAGCAACATTATTTATGAGACCATGCAGAGCGCAGGCCTCTCCAATGCTGAGATTGCTGAAAAATTTGAGCATGCAAAAAACACCTATATCGAGATGTTCCGCACGCACGCAAAAGAGTCAGACGTTGAACTGATGGAAGGTATCCGGGAGCTCCTTGATAAACTGTCGGGATATCCAGAGGTGATGCTCGGCCTGCTCACCGGCAATTTCGAAGGTTCCGGACGCCACAAGTTACGGCTGCCTGAAATTAACCACTATTTTGCGTTTGGAGCTTTCGCTGACGACGGATGCCATCGCAATGACCTGCCACCTGTTGCCGTTCGTAAAGCCTACCAACTCACCGGCAGACAATTTTCAGAACAAGAAATTATTATTATTGGCGATACGGAGCACGATATTGTGTGCGCCAGAGCTGTCAATGCAAAGTCGATTGCGGTAGCAACCGGCACCTATTCAACGGAGGAACTTCAAAAGCATCATCCGCATGTCCTGTACGAAAACCTGAGCCGGACAGATGTTGTTCTCAATGAAATTCTCCAATCCTCAATCAATTAATTGCTCTTTTATGAAGACGTACAGACGGCAAATCCGTGAAAAAATTTTACAGGCGCTCTACACCATTGAAATACGGGATACCGATATAGACTCTGCTGCTGGCTGGCTTTTGACTGAGGAGATCCTTGCTGATGCCAATGCCATGAAGTTTTTCAATCTGCTTCTCAATAACATCAAGGAGCATAAAGAGGAGATTGACCGTTATATCGTCAAGCACACCTTCAACTGGGATATGAGCCGTATCGCCATCATTGATAAAAATATCATCCGCATGGCCTTGACGGAGATCCTTTACTGTGAGGATATTCCGCCCAAGGTTTCGATCAACGAGGCGATTGAAATAGCGAAAAAATTCAACAGCACAGACAAGAGCAGCAAATTTGTCAATGGAATTCTTGATGCCATTTTCAATGACCTTAAAGCTGAAGGAAAAGTTCATAAAAATGGAAGAGGACTGATTGACCAATCCGTGGCAAAGCAACAGAAAACAGAGAGTGAGACCGAAAAAACCACGCTTGATAACTGAGAGGAGTTGCAGATGACCCCTGCAGAGAAGATTATTTTTCTCAATGAAGCGCTTGGCCTCCAATACCCGCATCCGAAAAGCGAGTTGCAGTACGACAGCCCGTTTCAGTTGCTTGTGGCAACCGTTCTTGCCGCCCAGTCAACAGACAAACAGGTGAACATTATTACCCGTGAACTTTTTCGTCGTGCACCCGATGCTGAGAGTATGAGCGTCATGGAACTTGACGAGGTAAAAAGTTATGTGCGCTCTATCAACTATTTCAACAACAAGGCGAAAAACATCCTCGATGTCAGCCGCATTGTGATGGAGCGTTATCAGGGAGAGGTACCTGCAACGAGAGAGGAGCTTGAAACTCTGCCGGGCGTTGGCAGAAAAACGGCAAACGTGGTACTCGGCAACGCATTCGGGCAACCAGTGATGCCGGTGGACACCCATGTACACCGCGTTTCAAACAGAATCGGTCTGGTACAAACCACAAAAGTTGAACAAACCGAAGTTGAGCTGATGAAGATTATTCCCGAAGCGTGGGTTATTGACTTTCATCACTATCTGCTGCTGCACGGACGTTACACCTGCAAGGCAAAAAAGCCTCAGTGTGCAAACTGTACGGTCAGCAGCATCTGCGATTATCCTCAAAAGAGCTAAGCCAGCTCTATTTTACGATCAACAGCATAGATCCACTCTCCCTCAGGACGGTGGCGATTTCCTGCCCACAGCTCGAGGGTAACACCTTTACTGGAAGAGACCGGTGAGGTAAAAATCTCAATCTGATAATAGAGTTCATCAAGCAGGTCGTCCCAAACCTGTTCAAGAGAGCCTGCATAAGCTTCTCCGGCTTTCAGCCCCCCCTGCTCCGGCTTGAAATAGTCGCTGAGATAGATAAAACTGTCGGGCATCAGAAATCCGCCCCTGAAGGTACCCCTGGCACGCTTGAGCCCAGGAACTTCAACCCAGAATTCAAGCAGGGCATCTGAGGTAAGCTTGCCGTCACTGGCCAGCTTTTCCAGAAGCTGCTGAACAGTCTGGCGAATGAGCACTTTGTTGTCCTCAGAAAGCTCATGCATTACAAAATCGGGAGTATGGTCGCGCATAATGGGTGAACGGTAAATTATTGAATTGGTTTAATGGGTGAATATAGGGTTATTTCGGAGTTACTTCAACTCTCAAAAAGCCCGGCCCTCAAGCCCCGTACAGAATTGGCAACATACACCATATCAGCCTCTCTCACATCCTGAAGCGTCAGAACTTTTTCGCTCACAAAAGGCCGGGTAGCAAGAAAGTAGCTGCGAAAAATACCGTGCAGCAGACTGGGCAATTGATCTCATCAACTGGTTCTCTTCGTCAGATCTATTCCGATAACCGTGATATCGTCGATATCTGAAAATTTTGGAGAAATCCTAATCCAATGCTCATGAAGAGCGGCAATTAATTCTGCAAAATCCACGCGCTGGTTGCTACCGGGCAATGTCCAATGCTTTGTATTATATTCTCCAAGATAAACAAGTAGAAAGATGCCTCGGGTTGAGCGCGTATCGCGCAGATAGTCACCGCAAAGCTGGTTCTCAAGGCGTTCGAACAGTTTTGGACCAGTCCAGTTTTTATCAACGAGCTTTAATTCAACAGGAACAGGGCCATCGAAACCTTCTCCATGGAATCTCAGATCAGGCCTTTTGGCATCGGCAAACTCGTCCTCCTGTGAAATTTTATAACGGCCAAACGCCTTCTCCCGCAAATACCACCCAATAAAATTGCGCATCTCAGTTTCTTGCTTAGCACCACGTTGCAGGGTACTCGATATGCTATAGTCACCGTGTTCCAAGTCATCCTTGAGATCAAGGAGCCGCAGGACAGCAAGTTCTGCCAATTCCCTGTGATTGGTGGGTGTACGCTCCAACATCTCGTAAAAATCTCTCACCTGTTTGGGTGACCAAGACACAATATCACCATCCTGTTCAGCTTTATTTTTTGCATGAAGCATTATCCACGGACGAAGCGCAACGTCAGGATGAACCGCTGCAATCTCATGCAGAGCAAAAAAAGACTCCTTACCAGGAATCTTGTTGAGCAAGTTTAACAGGCGATTCCGAGCATCCTGCGCATCGTCGCGCAATTCTGCCCAAGACACCTCTGTTCCGGAACACTGAATATCTTCTTGGGTTTGGATGTGTTTGTTCATCAGCAAGTACAATGACTTGAGGTACTCCGGTGTTTTGAATGAATGCCGCGTTCCACTCCCTTCTCCTCTGCGTCCACCCATAAGATGAGTTAGGAACATCATTGCAAACAATGTTTGCGTTTTCGGATCCGCTATTTCTTCAATTCGGGCTTTGAAGGACGCAATTGCTGCTTCTGGAGCAACGCCACTCCATACGGCAAACCATCGGGCTACATGATCAGGTTCCTCCAAGACACTACATTTCCGTGATACCAGTGCTTCAATCCGTTCATTCGATAAAGATGAACCTTGAAGAATTTTTAGCAGATTGTCCAGGTTGGAGAGGTTTGTCGGCTCAGTCGTCTGGAGAATCTCGTAGATACTGGGTGCAATTTTATCCCAAACCCACTGACCCGCCCAGCTTACCCTGAAAGTAGGATAAAGCGAACACATTAACGAAAAACATCACCGCGCAGGCACGATTTTCAAGCAAAATCGTGCTTTTTTCTTGCTTTTTAACGTGTACGTATGTATTATAAAGAAAACACGATAAAAAGGAGTTTACCCCATGTCTAAACCAGTAACTGGAAAAACTCACGTTGGTGAACGGCGTGAAAGGCGCCCGAACGGCGACGTTTACCTCTATGAGCGGGTTACGGCCTATAATGAACAGGCCAAAAAGA
>CAIWUU010000138.1 GCA_903915955.1 uncultured Chlorobiaceae bacterium
AAACAATCAGCAAAATACTCGTGAAAACCAGTGAGTTCAGTCATAAAGTCTTTGACATCTTTGTGACCAAAATCAAATTTTGGAACAGGATAAAGATACTCATCATGTCGGATAGTTGGTAGCATGGCATGCCTCCTTTTTACAAGATTTTCTTGTAAAAATAGCAAACTATACTATGGACATCAAAATTAATTATTTATAAGTGACGTTGTAGGGTCAAAAAGTAGATGTAATACAGATAAGGTGCTTTTGGTGTGTTTTTGCAGTAGCCACTATGAGCGGGTATCAAATAGAAGGGTATTTTTATTAGTGCATTGAGATACAGATTGAAAGTACCCTATGATCGATCATTCAGATATCATAAGTTCTGTTCAGAAGAGTGCTGCAAAAAGGATTCTCTATCTTCCACATGCTGTCCGGCAAATGTCGCGACCAGACCGGATGATTTTGGTTGCGGAGGTCAGAAATGTGGTTGAACGAGGGGAATTGGTCGAGGATTACCATGAAGATGTGCGTGGACATAGTTGCCTTCTTCTGGGTTATAAGCTTGATGATACACCAACTCATGTAGTTTGCTCACCGAAGGAGGATTATCTGGCTGTCATCACTGCGTATATTCCTAACCGTGAAGAGTGGGAGTACGATTACAAACGAAGGAGGAGACGATGAACTGCATGTATTGTAGTGGCAATATGGAACGGGGAACAGCACCCTTCCATACCGACAGGAAAGGCTATCACATCACTCTTGACAGAATTCCTGCTTGGGTATGCACCCAGTGTGGTGAAGTCTATTTCGATGAACCCGAAGTGGAAGCCATTCAAGAAGTCCTGTGCACCTTGGATCAGCGGACTGAAAAGATTGCTGAATCTGCTTGATATCTTTTTCTTCTTTAAGGGTCCTTTGCAGGTTCAGCCTCGAGAGGCCTTGTCTTTTATTCGGGCTACTATCATTGAGGAGCATGTCTGAAAGATTCCCGGAAAAGCTGAAGCTGAGAGGTTCTACAACTACCCGTTTGCCGCAGTTGAAGAAGCGATGGTTATGATGTAATAATCTGGCTTTTTGATGGGCGGAAGAGCATCACAGCTCAACTTGGTGCTAGATGACGAAAACTGGAAGGTTCGCCTCATAGAGGAAAAGTTTATGAAACGTATGTGGAACGAGGAGGGCTTGTCATGAAGGGAGCTATCAAGAAAATAAGCATCAACGGGTTTAAATCCATTCGTGAGTTACATGAATTGGAACTCAGGGACCTGAATATCATTATCGGAGCGAATGGTTCCGGAAAAAGTAATTTCGTGCAGGTGTTTCAGTTACTTATGGCGATGAGGCAAAAAGGGCTGCAGAAGTTTATTTGTGAAAATGGATGGGCTGACAATTTTCTGCACAATGGCCCAAAGAGCACTCCGGTAATATCGATGGAGTTTGAATTTGAGTCTCAAAGTAACTACAGTAAAGGAAAGAATTTCTATCGTTTTGAACTGACCCCCACTGTGGATGAACGGTTTCTTGTCAGTGAAGAACGGAGATATTTAAATAACAAATGGATGCCTTACGGCAGCCCGTCACTTGAAAGTCTGCTGTACGATGAGCGGGAAGAAAAATCACAGTTGAATGAACAATTTCATGGGGTTGGCTATTTCGTCTATCAATCCATTGCCCAATGGATGGTGTACCACTTTCATGATACCAGTTCTATGGCTCCTATGCGCCGTTCCGAGATTATCGATGACAATAAACTTCTCAGAAACAATGGCAGCAACATTGCCCCGTTTTTGCTGAAAATAAAAAAACAGACATTTTCCCCCTCATATTATCGGGACCTCGTCAATGCAATCCGGCTTGTCATGCCGTTTTTTGACGATTTCCGTCTGGACGTGCTCAAAATGGGTGAGGCTGACAAAGTAAAGCTGAGCTGGCAACAAAAAGGATCCGATGTTCCGATGCAGCATTATCACCTCTCCGATGGCTCCATTCGGTTCATCTGCCTTGCCACAGCCCTGTTAAATCCATTGCCGCCATCCGTCATTGTTATTGACGAACCAGAACTGGGCTTGCATCCGGAAGCCATCAGGATTCTTGCTGAGCTTATTCAGGATGCTGCCAAACGAACCCAGGTTATTGTCGCAACGCAATCTCCTCTGTTGCTCGATCAGTTTTCCATTGAGGATATTGTTGTGGTGAATCGTAAGGATGGGCAATCCACTTTTGAACGATTACATCGTGAAGATTTCAATGAATGGCTGAATAATTATTCTGTCGGAGAACTCTGGTCGAAGAATGTCATCCAGGGAGGCACGAGCTATGAATAGTTATGCTGAGGTGGTCGTTTTGGTAGAGGGGCCAACAGAACAGCAATTTATAAAGCAGTTACTTTCGCCATATCTGGCGCAACGAGGGGTATATCTTACTCCCATTATTTTGGATAAGCCGGGTGAAAAGGGCGGGGATGTGAAATTTGCACGTGCCAAAAACGACATCGAAAAACATCTGAAGCAAAGGCAAGATACCTAGTTGACTCTTCTGATCGATTATTATGGAATTCGCGGTGATTGGCCGGGATATGTGGAATCAAAAAAGCAGGCAGAGCATACCAGCAAAGCTCAAATCATGAACCAGGCTACTCTTGACGAGGTTAAAAAACTTTTTCCAGACCAGAATTCTGACTTGCGTTTTATTCCTTATGTCTCCATGTATGAGATTGAGGCAACAGAATGAACACTCACATATTTTACACCAGCACAGCAAGACTCAATTGCCACATGGGATGGGTACGAGCACTGAGGAGTATAGCCTGCGTTTTTAGGCTGTTCAGCGCTGTTTTTAGTCAGTTATGAGCTCCTGCA
>CAIWUU010000139.1 GCA_903915955.1 uncultured Chlorobiaceae bacterium
GGAAGCCATCTATTATGTTGAAGCGCTGGTTCAACAGCATGAGCCTCTCACGGAATGGCAGATCAAGTCAATCCATCAGTTGATCCTGAAGAATATTGATGATGCTCATGCTGGCGTGTACCGGAAAACCAATGTGATCATTGCCGGTGCCGATCATGTTCCGCCAGATGCCCTGCATGTTGAAAGCGAAATGCAGGGGTTTATCAACTGGTACAGGGAGACAGTGCCTTCGTTTCATCCGGTTGAACGGGCGGCAAGAATTCATTCCGATTTTGTGAAAATCCATCCCTTCACTGATGGCAATGGCCGAACATCTCGCCTTCTGATGAACCTTGAGCTGATGAAGGACGGTTATCCGCCAGTGGTTCTTCCGGTAGAAAAGCGACTGGAGTACTACGAGGCTCTGGATGCCGCCCATACTAAACAGGATTACGAGCCATTTCTGGCTCTGATTGCCGAGGTTGTCGAGGCTGGATTCAAACCGTACTGGCATGCTTTGGGGGTAAACCCATGATCGTGTGGTTGTCCGGAAATTCCTGACAGCCTTACGATATGGCGATATCAAAAAAGGCTCATACAAGAGAGATTTTATTTCACTACACGGGTCACCCTCATGACTAAAGAATCTCACAACGTCGAATTCAAACAATCCTGGCAGGATGACTACCTGAAATGGATCTGTGGCTTTGCCAATGCCCAAGGCGGACACCTGTATATCGGCAAGAATGATGCAGGCATGTCCGTTGGATTGCCCAACGCCAAAAAATTACTGGAAGATCTGCCGAACAAGATCCGCGATCATTTGGGGCTGATGCCGCATATCAATCTGTTGCATGAGGAGGGCAATGCCTGCCTGGAGATTATTGTAGAACCATCCACTGTTCCTGTTTCCCTGCGCAGCTCCTACTACTGGCGTTCGGGCAGCGTTAATCAGGAACTAAAAGGTCATGCGCTGACCGACTTTCTGCTAAAAAAAATGGGCATGACCTGGGATCGGTTGGTCGAGGAAAAAGCTGCACTGGCTGACATTGACGAAGTGTCCGTTGAGCGTTTCAAGAAAGATGCGGCGAAAGCGGGTCGTTTGCCTGATTCAGATCATTTATCCACAGAAGCACTGTTGAAAAAACTGCGTTTGCTCAATAAAGACGGCTTGACCAATGCCGCGCTTGTTTTGTTTGGCAAGGATCCTGGTGAGTTTTACCCGAACCTGTTCGTGAAAATCGGGCGATTCGGAACCAGTGTGGTTGATTTGCGCTTTCAGGAAGTCTGTGAGGGGAACCTGATTCAGATGCTGCGTGAAGTGATGGAGGTGTTAGAGAAAAAGTTTCTGATCAAGCCGGTGCGATTTGAAGGTATCCACCGGATAGAGGAATTGGAGTATCCGGTTCCTGCTTTGCGGGAAATGTTACTCAACGCGCTGGTTCACCGAAACTATCTGGGCAGCATGACGCAACTGAAGGTCTTTGATAACCGTTTGTCTTTATGGAATGCGGGTGGATTGCCAGCAGAGTTGACGATCGAGAAGCTTTTTCAGGTACATGAGTCCTTCCCAAAAAACCCACTGATAGCTGATGTTTGCTACAAGGCAGGTTACATCGACTCTTGGGGAAGAGGGGTTGAAAAGATTTCTGAGGCTTGCCGAAAAGCCGGATTGCCATCCCCGGTCATAGTAGAGAGGACAGGAGGAATCGCTGTTGAATTGTATAAAAGCTTGGCTGAGAAAGATCCCGGAGAGTTGGGTAATCAGTTGGGTAATCAGTTGGGTAATCAGTTGGGTAATACCAAAGAAAGGATTATCGCCGAAATGAAAACCAATCCCAAAGTATCAGCTACTCAACTGGCAGAGAAACTGAGCATGAGCATAACGGCTGTTGAAAAGAATATTCAGTGGCTACGAGAAAATGGCCTGATAAAACGCATTGGCAGAACACGCGGACACTGGGAGGTAAAAGAATAATTATGTGTGATTTTGAAACCAACGAAGTTATGACCTCTCAAATCCCGGCGGTGCAGTTGCTGGTGGCGATGGGCTACGAATATATCTCCCCTGCTGAAGCACTTCGTGAACGACAGGAGCGAACCTCCAACGTTCTGCTGGAAAATATTCTGCGCACTCAACTGAAGGAGATCAACCGCATCCGCTACAAGGGAGGTGAGTACCTCTTCAGTGAGGAAAATATTCAGTCTGCGGTGCAGAAGCTGAAAAACATCAAGTATGACGGGTTGCTGAAAACAAATGAAGCGATTTACGATCTGCTCACGCTTGGGACAGCTATGGAGCAGACCATCGAGGGTGATTCCAAAAGCTTTAATCTCAACTATATCGACTGGCGGAATGGAGAGCGGAACCGGTTTCACGTCACCGTTGAGTATAGTGTTGAGCGCTCCAGAAGCACCGAGTCTGCCCGTCCGGACGTCGTGCTGTTTGTCAATGGCATTCCATTTTGTGTGATCGAATGCAAATCGCTACAAGTTGAGCTTGATCAAGCTGTTTCGCAGTCCATCAGGAACCAGAATGACGATCATATCCCGAAACTGTTCATCTCTACGCAGATGGTGCTGGCATTGAACAAGAACAGTGCCAAGTATGCCACAACGGGGACCGCCGCAAAATTCTGGAGTGTCTGGAAAGAGCCGCAGCTCGAAGCTGGAGGCCGGGAGTTCGGTAAGCTTCAGGAGATCGTTAACAAGCCGTTGCATAAA
>CAIWUU010000140.1 GCA_903915955.1 uncultured Chlorobiaceae bacterium
CCTCGGTCGCTCACTACCACGCCTTTTGAACGCAGCAGCACCGGGTGGTTTGAAATCAGCTCCTGCAAACCGAATCCGGGAGGCCGTCTCCCATCTTAAGTATAGCATAGCAAGCTCTCACTTGCGTTCGTGACACACTCCTGAACTCCTGCATATCAGAGAGAGCTGAGCTGTTCAATGAGCCGCTGATTTTCTTCAACCAGACCGACGTTGAATCTCAAACAGTTCTCCATAAGATGATACCCTGAAACGTTCCGAACGAGAATACCGGCATTGCGCAGACGCTGAAAAACGGATTCAGCATTATTGACTCTGATAATTAAAAAATTGGTATCACTCTCAAAAAGAGTCACACCGCCAATAGCGCCAAGGGCGTTATAAAGCTTTTCCCGTTCATGGAGTATGTACGATACCGCATCCTTGACCAACGAGTAGTTTGCCAACACTTTTGTGATCGTTATCTCCGCAAGCCTGCTGGAGGCAAAGGGTATTTTTGGCTTTGCGAGCTCACCCATAAGCACTGGATTGGCAATCGCAAAACCAATCCGGATCCCTGCAAGGGCAAGTGCCTTCGACATCGTGCGAAGAACAATCAGATTAGGTAGTTCATTGATAAGCTCAAGAATCGAGCGCTGCCTCGAAAACTCAATATAGGCTTCGTCAACCAGCACAATGGCATCGCAAGATTTGGCAATGAGACGAACCTCTTCAAAAGTGAGCGATTTTGAAGTAGGATTATTCGGTGTGGAGATAACAATAAAGTCAACAGCCTTATCACGAGCCGTACGAATAATTGCCTCCGTATCGAAATCGAGGTTTGGAAGCATGGGCACACCAACAATCTGTGACTGCAACAAAAGTGCTATTTTGGCATAGAGCGAAAATGAGGGATCGGGAATCAGCACTTTCCGACCAGGACCAAGAGATGCGAGAAAAATCGTATAGAGCATCTCATTTGAGCCGTTGCTCATCATCACTGCGTCAGGCGAAATACCAAGAAATCCCGCGTATGCCTGCATACCCCTGTAAGGCAGAATGTCTGGATAGCGGTTCCATGGCTCCTTGATAAACTCCCCCACGATCTCCTCTTTCAGCCACATCGGGACATCAAAAGGGCTCTCATTCTGATTCAGTTTTATCTCAGCCTGCTGTCCCCCCTCAACTTTATAAGTTTCAATATCTTTTAATGCCGGATTAAGGAGTGTTTCAATATCTTTTCTCATATTGCGGTTATTACGATAAATTAGACAGGAAAAAAGGGTAACACTTGTGCTTGCAGTATCATTTCTTAATGAAGCATCTTTTTCCAACAATTCATGAAAAAAATCTGGTCAATCCTCATTTTTTTTATACATTGAAAACAGGATAAATTTAATCCAATATTATGGAGGCCAAAATGAAACCCATAAAAAAAACACCGCTTGATATTCTTGAAGACATATACAGTCTTGCCTATTGGATGACCGGTAATCAGGGTGCTTCTGTAGGCCTCGTCAAAAAAACTTATCTTTATGGAGCTCCGAGCCTGGATGAGAACGTACTGTTGAGAACGTTCAGAGACTGTTATGTTGAGGAGTTTGGACAAGAGGTTGATTTCAGGTTCAGTGAAGAAGCGGGTAAAAAAAACATTCAGATTACTGATTCATTAAAACAGTGGTCGGCAGATATAAAGTTCTCGGTTCTTTTAAGTGAGATATGCGGCCTTTCGCAGCGAGAGATATCTGAAATTCTCGACAAACCACTTGAAACCATAAGAGTTTGGCTCTTCTGGGGACGCAAGCTTTTTGTTACCAGTTATCTGCTTAAGGCCTCGGCCTGAAGAACACGCTCTCATGAAAAGGCCACGATATAAATAAGCGTGGCCTTTTGTTTTTCTGCAACCCTCTTTATATTAACCTTCGCTGCATCAAATCATCAACAGCTTTTTCTACATGATTATTATCACAGGCGGAGCAGGATTTATAGGCAGCGCCATGCTGTGGGAACTCAACTGCATGGGTGAAGATGATGTGATCATTGTGGACAATCTGGGATCAACAACCACTGAAAAATGGCGAAACCTCTCGCCACTCCATTTTGTTGACATTATTCCGATAGATCGTTTTCCTGAGCTGCTTGAGAGGGGTGCCATCAAAGGTATTTCGGCCATCATTCACATGGGAGCAAACAGCTCTACCACTGAAACAGATGCTGATCACCTGCTGGCCAACAATTTTGGCTATTCTAAAAGGATTGCCTCCTATTGCATGGCAAATGATGTGCGGCTTGTCTACGCCTCAAGCGCTGCAACGTATGGAGATGGATCAAAAGGATACAGTGATGATATGAGTGGGCTGGGCGCACTTCGTCCCCTCAACATGTACGGTTACTCCAAACACCTTTTTGACCACTGGGCTCTCAGAAATCAAGTGCTCAACCACGCTGCAGGGCTTAAATTTTTCAACGTTTATGGAGCCAACGAATATCACAAAGAGGATATGAGCAGTGTTGTCTTCAAGGCATTCCACCAGATACGCGAAAAAGGTTTTGTGAAACTCTTTCAATCGCACAGGCCAGACTATCAGGATGGCGAGCAGTTGAGAGATTTTATCTATATCAGAGATTGTACCCGAATCATGGCATGGTTGCTCGAACATCCTGCATCCGGACTCTTCAATATCGGCAGCGGAACAGCAAGAAGCTTCAAAGATTTGGCAACAACAACATTCTCGGCTCTCGGAAAAGCTCCGATAATTGACTACATCCCTATGCCGGAAACTCTGCGCGAAAAGTACCAGTATTACACCTGTGCCGATATTACAAAGCTTCGCTCAGCGGGATTCAGCGAAAAGCTCACCTCAATTGAGGATGGCATACAGGAGTATGTGCAGCACTATCTCTCTTCCGACACTCCTCATTTTGAGTGCCGATAAAATTCAAGGGAATCAGCGTTGTCTCTCTTGACAAAACTGATGTTGTTCACCACAAGCTTATCGGCGATATCATCAATACCTATGAACTCCATGAACAACAGTGAGCCGTGCTCTTCCCTTTACAGCGGAAAGTTTTTGTTGAGCTAAAAAAAATATTATATTTAGCGGGTCTTACCACAATCGTTCATTTCATCCGTTCTATCTTTTTTTCAACTCTTTAAGCGAGGGAATTAACCATGGCACTCTTTATTACCGACGAATGTACCTACTGCGGAGCTTGTGAACCAGAATGTCCAACCACTGCAATTTCTGCTGGCGATGATGTTTATGTTATCGATGCCAACGCCTGCACAGAGTGTGTAGGTTATTCTGACGCACCAGCCTGCTCCGCCGTCTGCCCCGCAGAGTGCATCGTTCAGGGATAATTCGCAAAAATAGCATTAAAAAAGCGGATGGTTTGCACCAGCCGCTTTTTTAATCACTTGCTCATACCAATCCCGTCTGTCATACCTGATAATCCACGAGCCTCCGTTCAGTCGTTGCCCCGGCAATAAAGGGCTTCAACGCTTCATGTTCCGGATGTACCTGATACTCAGCCAGAGCTTTCATATCTATAAACTCGCTGTACAAAACAACATCACCGGATATAGAACTACGACTCACATCAAACCCAACCTCAAGCGCCACCATTCCGGGAATTCGTCCCCGCAGTGCAAGCAACTTTTCCTTGATCAAGTTGGCATTGGTCTGGCGATCATTACCATGCGCCTCATCCCTGAGCTTCCACACCACAATATGCTTGACCATTACTTCTACAAGTGAGATTAAGAAAGATCCACCCTCTTTTTCGCTTTTTTGACTGGTTTCGATGAAACAAGCTGACGCTTCTTTGACTTGCTCTTCGACTCAGCAATCACATGCTTCTTTAGCTTTTTTCTGCTCTTCAGCTCCGCTATAACCTGTTCTTTCTGTCTCTTGTCCGGCTTCAACCTGGCAGCTATCAACTTCTTTGAATGTGTGCCACGCTTCACCTTTGCAATCTCCTGTTTTTTTAACGTCATCCCTCTTTTTTTAACTGATACGATACTTTTCTTCTGTAGCTTTTCAGATTTTTTTACCAGGAGAGAGCTGGATTGCGGCGCACTACTCCGATTTACTCCACTGAGAACAACGGGATTTGAACCGTTTGCTGAAAAAGCCGTATCGAACATATTCGATGCGATATCCCATCTATTCCGCGCGTTCAGCATGACAAGAAGCACATCCTTATTATTCTTGATAGCTCTGGCAATAAGACAACCTCCAGCCTTGGAGGTATAACCTGTCTTTATGCCAACAGCGTATGGATATCTGTCAAGAAGCTTGTTGTGCGTTCTCAGCCAATAGACCCTCTGACTCGTCTGCTCTGCCACAACTACCCTTTCAAGTCGGGCAACCTGATTGAAAAGAGGATTCCTGACCGAATATTCTGTGAGACGCATCAGATCACCAGCGGTAGAGATATTGCCAGCATAGGTACCTTTATCAAACCCGGCTGGATTGGTAAAAAAGGAGTTTCTCATGCCAATCATTTTTGCCTTGTAGTTCATTGAGGCAACAAATGATTCAACATTACCGGAGAGATATATTGCAATAGCAAAAGCTGCATCATTGCTTGAACTCACCATTGCTGCCCTGACAAGATCGATCAGCTTGATTCTATCCCCCTCCCTGAATCCCGCTTTTGAGGGCTCAACCACTGTTGATTCCTTTGTAATCAGTACATCCTGCTCAAGCCTGCCACTTTCAATAGCCATAATACAGGTCAGTATTTTGGTGAGGCTTGCCGGTGAAACCGGATGATCAATATCCTTGGCCATCAGAGGGTTTTGCGTTCCTATCTCTTTTACAATATAGGAGTCAACAGTGGGCTGCAACGATGGTGAAGCAACTCTGCCCTGGGCAGAGAGGGTGAGAGAAGAAAACAAGGTTGAGACGACCAGTGCGGCAAGCAATGGAAAGTACTTCAACGCGGAAAGCTTCCTGTATACACGGGAGGGCTGTTTCCGGGAGCTGGAAATGGCGGATCTCAGGGTATTAAATTGCATTGTCAAGATATACTGTTCTCTGGTTATCAACGGGGGATAAAACGACTTACCTCAATAACGCAATATCAAGAAAGAAACTCAACTTCCGAATGACTTTTTTTCAAAAAAAAGTGCCCATCTCACTATTTTTTTTCATAAAACAGCTCTGGCATGCCGTTTTACGCAGCGTTATTCAACGTTCCGATAGCGCCAGTTTGAAGGCAAGCCCGATAAAAAGCAGCGATGCAATGCGGTTGACAGTTTTCTGAGCCAGTGAAGAGTTACGAAACTTGTCGCCGAATCCACCGGCAAGAAGGCTGATAATACTGAAAACAAGGAGAGTTGACATAATAAAAACAGCCCCAAGCAGAACAAATTGAGCCGTCATGGAGCCATAACGCGGGTTGGCAAACTGCGGCAGAAATGCCATAAAAAAGAGAGATACCTTTGGGTTGGTAAGGTTCATGATAATCCCCCTGCGGTAGAGATTGCCTCTTGAGAGCACCGTAACCAACACCTGTTGGCGGGTTACAGCCGAAGCCCTGAACGCCTGCCATGCAAGATAAAGCAGATATGCCGCGCCAATATATTTAAGGATGGTGAACGCAAGTGCCGAAGAGTGAACGAAGGCGGCAAGACCAACGGCGACAGCAATCGTATGCACCATCAATCCAGAAGCAAGACCAAGGGTGACAACGATTCCTGCAATCCGCCCATTCTGGGCAGACTGCGCCATCACAAAAAGATTGTCCGGACCGGGAGAGAGTGCAAGAATAACTGACATCAGGAAAAAAGTCAGTAACAGATGGCTGTCAATCATAAAAGATTATTCCATTGTTATCATGGCTTTCTTGCTGGAGTTATATTGACCTCCAGCCCTTCATGCAAACTCTTGTCGGGAGAGAGCGAAATCTTGTCTCCTTTTTTAAGCCCCTGAACCACTTCAACAAAGGTCATATCACTCTCTCCCTGGCGAACAGGCTGTTTTTTCAACCGGCCATTGTCAATTTTCCAGACATAACTTTGACGGTTCTCTTCAAACAGAGAGCTTTTTTTAACAAGAAGCGCATTTGGCTTGACATTATAAATGATATTAGCCGTTGCAGTCATGCCTGCCTGAATATTTCCAGGAGGATGATCAAGTGTCAGGTAAATCCTCGATGTCTTCGTTATCTGGTCTGTCTGGGGCACAATACGTGAAACAACTGCCGAAAAACGCTTTTCTGGATAGGCATCAAAAGCAACTGTAGCCACCTGACCATGACGCATCCGTGGAACATCAAGCTCGTCAACCTCAACGCTGATCATAAATCGTGAGGTATCAACCACCCGAGCAACAAGAGTGTTGGTGGTAACATAATCGCCCTTCTTCACATTCTGCAAGGTCAGGACACCAGAAAATGGGGCAATAACAGTCAACTTTTTCAGATCATCCTCACGCATTTTTAACTGAAACGACCTCTGCTGAAGAAGCTCTTCACTCTGTATACTGCTCTTCTCCGCATCTTCGAGTTCCTGACGCGATATGGCACCCTCGTTGAAAAGATTCTTTTTTCTGACAGAACGACGCTGGCTGTCTCGCAAGAGCGCCTGCTGTTCGGCAAGAGCCGATTGTGCCTCATGAACAGCAAACTGAGGCTGAGGGCTGTCGAACTGAAGAAGCTTCTGACCGGCAATGACATGCTGGCCCTCAAGTACGCCGACATAGCTCACGGTGCCGGAAGACTCTGCGTTAAGATTGGCAACAGCATCAGCCTCAACAAAACCGGTGGCATAGACCGCCTGAACCAGCTCTGCATTAGTCACTTCGCCTGCCTCAATAGCAACAGAGTTGCCTTTCGTCATCAGAAAAAAGACCGTAGCAATAAAAAGAAGAGCAAGCGCAATGGAATATTTGGGAAGAAATTTCTGCAGGGACTTCATGTGGCACTTTAGTTATGAATTCAGCTTCGGGAAGTTACAAGTTTTAAACTTTTTATCCATTCAGACCTTGATTTTTCAAGAATTTTATCAATATTCAGGAACGTTTTTCTTTTCCTGCTCTCCAGCCATGCTCTCCAACTTCAGGTAGAGGCATTAGTGCATGAAAAACACTTAATCTACACCATCAATGGGCGATAATCAAGATATGAATAAAAGCTTTCTCGCAACGGTAAAGTTCGATGAGAAAGGGCTTGTTCCGGCAATTGTGCAAGATCATGAAACCGGAAAGGTGCTTATGATGGCCTGGATGAACCTCGAAAGCCTTCAAATGACGCTCGACAAAAAGCGAGCCTGTTACTGGAGCCGCAGCCGCAAAGAGCTCTGGCTGAAGGGAGAATCCTCCGGCAACATGCAGGTGGTGCACGACATCCTGATCGACTGCGATGGCGATACCCTGCTCTTGAAAGTCTCCCAAACCGGCGGTGCCTGTCATGTCGGCTACCACTCCTGCTTTTACCGGAAGGCAACCGAAAATCTCTCCATGGAAATTTGTGATACACTGATGTTTAATTCTGATGAGGTTTATGGCAAAAAAAGCTGAAACAAAGTCCCTTCTGCGGACAAAGACGAGAGGATCAATACGCTCGATGTTTGACGAGGTTGCCCCTACCTACGATTTCCTCAACCATCTTCTCAGCCTGGGCATTGACAACTACTGGCGCGCCAAAGCTGCTGGTAAAGCAAAACAACTGCTTGGCAAGAACACTTCGCCAAAAATTCTTGATGTCGCCACCGGCACAGGTGATCTGGCAGCCTCCATGTCTAAAATTTCAGGGGCTACAGTGACCGCTCTTGACCTCTCTCCCGAAATGCTGATAATTGCAAAAAAAAAGTATCCGCACATCACCTTTCATGAAGGGTATGCGGAGAAACTCCCATTCGGCAATGCCATTTATGATGTGGTGAGCGCTGGTTTCGGCGTCAGGAATTTTGAAAATCTTGATGCTGGAATGCGCGAGTTCCACCGTGTTCTGAAGCCGGGCGGCCATGCTCTCATTATTGAGCCAATGATTCCGCGCAATGCTGTCATGAAATCACTTTACCTGATATACTTCAAAAAAGTACTGCCGAAAATTGCAGGATTGTTCAGCAAATCCTCATTTGCCTACGACTATCTGCCAAACTCCGTTGAGCAGTTTCCGCAGACAGAGGCGTTTACCGCCATTCTGAAAAAAAGTGGATTCAAGAGCGCCGAGTATTTGCCGATGACCTTTGAGACCTCGATTCTCTACGTGGCAAAGAAGTAAGAAATATGCAGAAGCGTTGAGCCGCCAGGGAGGTAAGTCATCCAGAGAGACGACCTCCTTGGCATCAGAGCATTTCGGTCGAATACATTTTCCTGAACCACCATGGCACCTTCTTGTCAAGCCACACCATTTCTCGACGAGAGATATTTTGTTTTAATAAGGAAAAGAAATTTTTATTATAAACTTAGGGTATTTATTTTTTTATAATCCACTGAACTACTGTAATAAAAAAAGATCTATTGCGAAAAAAACAATCATTAATAAAAAGGAGATTCGAAATGCGAAAAGTGATTATTCTGACGCTTATCCAGATTGCCTGTTTATTACCAATGCAACGTGCTTTTGGCGGAAGCTTGACTATTGATACTCCTTCAGATGGTCAAAATGTTACATGGCGAACCGAAGTTAAAGGGTCTGTTGCTGGTGCACGGAATGTATGGGTTATTGTTCATGCGATGGAACGTTCAGATTATTGGGTACAGCCAAAAGCCACAATAAACAAGAAGGGTCAATGGCAGGCCAATATCTACATTGGAAATGAAACTGATACTGCCAACATCCGCGATTTTGAGATAAAGGCAATATCAAGCCCAACTGAAAAAATAGCAGAAGGACAGGTATTGGATATATGGCCTGTTGGGAAATTGAATTCAAACGTGATTAAAGTCTTTAGAAATAAACCATAAACGATATAGATTTTTTGCTGTAGTTATTTTTTGATACTTACAGCATCTCCTCAAACTCATCCTCCGAAACCACCCTCACCCCAAGCTTCAGTGCCTTGTCGAATTTGCTTCCGGCATCGTGACCGGCAACGACAAGGCCGGTCTTTTTACTGACTGACTCAACCACTCTCCCTCCCCGCTGAACGACCAGTTCAGCAGCCTGCTGGCGGGTATAACGATCAAGAGCGCCAGTAAAGAGTACTGTAACTCCTTCAAAATTACGATTAACCTGCACTGCTGATTCCGATGCGCAAAGGTTCAATCCTGCCTCCTGCAGCTTTTCAAGGAGATGCTGTGCTGATGGTTTTGCAAAATAGTCGACGATACTGCGGGCAACGACAGGCCCAATATCCGGAACAGTTGAGAGCTGCTCTTCTGTTGCCAGCATCAGAGTTTCAATCGAAGGATATGCTTGCGAAAGTTCACGGGCGGTAGCGCGTCCGACGTGGCGGATACCCAGAGCATAGAGCAGTCGATCATAACTTTTAGCACGGCTCTCGTCAAGCGCTCGCACAAGATTTTGCGCTGACTTGCGCCCCATCCGTTCCAACTTTTCAAGCTGCGGCTCTTGCAGAAAATAGAGGTCGCCCACATCCTTCACCAGTTTAATGGCAACAAGCTGATCGACCAGCGCCTTGCCAAGGCTCTTGATGTCCATCGCATTGCGCGAGGCAAAGTGCAGCAGCCTCCCCTTTATCTGAGCCGGGCACTCCTCCTCATTGGGGCAGTAGTAACTCACCTCGCCCTCCGGCTTTTCGAGTGGCGTTTCGCATGCCGGACAGTGTGAGGGAATGACGACTGATGTAGCATCGGATGGCCGTTCATCAAGGACGACACTCATCACCTTTGGAATCACCTCGCCTGACTTCTCAATGATAACCCGATCGTGAATCATCACACCAAGACGCTCAATTTCATCAAAATTATGAAGCGTCGAACGGGAAACCGTTGAACCCGCAAGCAGCACAGGCTCAAGCTCTGCAACAGGAGTAATGGAGCCAAGCCTTCCAACCTGAAAAACAACAGCATTCAGCACCGTTCTTGCCTGCTGTGCAGGGTACTTATAAGCAATTGCCCAGCGGGGGCTCCTGGCTGTTGCGCCAAGTCTTTCCCGGAGCGTCACCGCATTAAGCTTCAGAACAACACCATCAGTCTCATAAGGGAGCTTCCACCGTTTTTCAGACCACTCGGCAATAAACTCATCGATCTCCTGCCGTTCATGGCAGAGCCTGTAATGGTTGCCGGTATAAAACCCCAGCTTTTCGAGAAGTTTGAGCCGGCTGAAATGCTCTGTGGATTCGTCCCCGATACCCTTGAGATAGTAGGCAACAAAGCTCATCCGGCGACGAGCAACCTCAGCGGAATCCTGCAACTTGAGCGTCCCTGCCGTGGCATTACGGGGATTGGCAAAACGCTCCTCCTCTGGCCGACTTTCGTTCAGTTGCTCAAAATCCTCCTTGCGCATGAAAACTTCGCCTCGCACCTCAATCTCACCAACATCCGGTATTTTCAGTGGTACTGACGGAATGGTTCTGATGTTAACCGTAATATCGTCGCCCTGAATACCGTCACCTCGTGTGGCCCCACGAACCAGCAGCCCTTCGCGGTAGAGCAGACTGATTGCCACCCCGTCGAACTTCAGCTCGGCCACTATCTCCTGCTCACTCACCCCTTCGAGAGCAAGCAACTTTTTGACCCGGTTATAAAACTCCTCCACCTCACCCAAAGAGTAGGTGTTCGAGAGGCTCAGCATCGGTTCCCGATGGATCACCGACAGAAACTCTTTTGTAATCGCTCCACCAACACGCTGAGAAGGGCTGTCGGGCGTTACAAGCTCAGGGAACTGCCGTTCAAGGGCAACCAGTTGTTCGAGCAGCTTGTCAAACTCATAATCGGAAAGCTCAGGTTTTGCTTCGATATAATAGAGATGGTTATGACGTTCAATCTCCGTTCGAAGCTGCGCTATCCTCTCGGCAGCATGTATGATATCGGTCATCGGCAGAGTAACATTATCTGACAGGTGAGAGTACCCAGCCAGCAAGATTTTTGAGAAAACCAAGAGAGCCCTGCACACCGAGTTTCTCCCATGTTGCCATCAACACTTTTGGGTAGCGCCATCCAAGCCGCAGCATCACGATTGCAAGCTCCTCAATCTTCATTTCATCACGAAACATCACCTGACGGTAGTGCTGGGGAAGATCGTCCAGAACAATCATCACCTCATTCATCAGATCATTGACAAAATTTGGCTCATCGGTTGCCACATTAAAACACATGTACTTCATAAGATTGGCCATAGATGCGACGTTAGGCTCGTATGCGCTTATCTTTTCGAGGTGCTTTTTCGACAGCTTGTTGTCGCAGAGAGCCTGATTGAGATCACGCGTCAGATGTCCAAGGTTACGAACCATCGAACCAAAGCCACAGAAGGTAAGAGGAGATGCAAGTGAAGCAGCATCGCCGAAAAGAATGATATGCTCATCGGCAATCTCCCTGGTACGATCGAAGCCATCATGGCAATAGGCTGGAATAATGCCGTAAACAGGGCGGTGAATAACAAAATCATCTCCCTGCTTCTTATACTCTGAGAGCGTTTTGAAGTAGGTCTCGAAAAGCGCGAGCAACGATTTGTCGTTCAGAGAATCCGCTTCATCATAAAAGAAAAGATAGGTGATATACTTTGCGCCTTCAGCAGGAAATCCTTCCCAGATAAGCTGCCTCCCCTTCCCTGGGGTAATGTCGGCAGGCCCTGTTGTCGCAAGAATTTCGCCGGTATCAAAGTCAACATCCTCAAAACCGCTCGCAATGGTGCCAACCGTCGGACAGACATGGGTGTGTGGCTTACCTTCATTGAGCTGCATGGCGATTGGAGAGAGTATCCCCATCACATCAACCAGCACCCGTGCCTTGTAGTAAAAGAGAGTCCCCTCTTGATCCTCCATCTTCACCACAACATGGTCACCACCCTGGTAGCAACAGAGAAAGGTACTCCCGGCAATAATCGTACTTCCCGACACCGCCTGAACCTTCTCTTGAGCAAGGCCAAGAAGCTTGTCGGCATCAACAGCACAGTCAAGCACATTGTCAATCACCAGCCTCCTCTGACTCCCGTCAGGCTGATAAAATTCAACCCAGCCGTTTTTGTACTGACGAACAATAAGCGAATCAATTTCACTCTCTGTAAAGAGACCGACAGCCGAGAGGTTGAGAAGCTCCTGTCGCGAAATATTCCAGTCTCTGGTCGATTTTGCCGGTCTCTGGCGATCAAAAATCATCACCTTCCGCCCATACCTCCCCGCCATGACGGCGGCATGGAGCAGGCTGAGCGTTCCCCCTGCATAGATCAAATCGTACTCGCCGCTGATAACCGCATCTTTCGGGAAGTCGCTGGAGGGCAGAATCACCCTCTGCACAGGCTGTTTCAAACGCTCCCAATAACGATCAAGCTCAATAATACGGTTGAGATGCTGCTCGCCATCCTCAATCAACGAAAATGCCCGGTAAAGATGGGGCTTGCTCTGCTTGATGCTTTCGAGTAACAAGGACATAGAAGTAAAGGATAATGGTAATACTGTATTTCCTGTCACACGGGCTCTTCTGCCTTTACCCGCAAAGAACTATCACTCGCCACCTGCCCATCAACCAGATGGATACGCCTTCCGGCACGGTTGGCAAACTCCTCATCGTGAGTGACAACAATAATCGTCTGATTCATCTCCCGGTTCAGACGGTCAAAAAGCTGATAGACATTGTTGGCCGAGCGCGAATCAAGGTTGCCGGTCGGTTCATCACCGAGCAGCACTTTCGGTTCATTGGCAAGAGCTCGCGCAATGGCCACCCGCTGCTGCTGGCCTCCCGACAACTGGCTTGGCTTGTTGGTATACTTGTTCTGCATGTCAACCATATCGAGCAGCTTCATGGCCCGCTCTTTAATCTCTTTTCGACTCCGTCGGCCATTAATCATCATCGGCATACTGACATTTTCAACGGCATTAAACTCAGGCAGCAAAAAGTGAAACTGGTAGATGAACCCTATTTTTTCATTTCTTATACGGTTCATCTCCGTCTCATTTTTTTCACTAATCACATCACCATCAAGCCACACCTTGCCCGAAGTCGGCTTGTCAAGCCCTCCCATAAGGTAAAGCAACGTCGATTTGCCTGAGCCTGAGGGGCCCGTAATGGCAACAAACTCCCCTGCGTTTATCTCAAGTGAAAGATTTGGAATGATGGTCTGACGGATAGCCTTGGAGAGGCCAAGCTCCCTGCTGATATGTTCAAGCCTGAGAATAGTTTCAGCCATCAGTCGCCACGCCTCTTTGTTCTGGTTTATCCCTGTTATGCCATTACTACGAACTGCACAATGTAATGTATTATAAGAAAAAAGGGGCGAAAGAGGGAGGGGTTTGTTTGTGGATGGCGGTGTTGTTATTTTAATTCGCATTCTTAAGTAAACCCAGGGAGTAGCAATTATGCATATAGCCGATGCCTTATTATCCCCTGTGGTTGGAGTAGCATTCTGGGCGGCAAGCGCTTCGCTGATCGGCTATTCCGCAAAAAAAGTATCACTGGAAGCAGATGCCTCCAAAACACCACTCATGGGTGTTCTGGGAGCCTTCGTTTTTGCAGCCCAAATGATCAACTTCACGATTCCGGGCACAGGTTCCAGTGGACATCTCGGTGGCGGGCTGCTCCTGACCATACTGCTCGGCCCATACCGGGCTTTTATTACTCTTGCCTCCGTACTTGTCATCCAGTCACTGTTGTTTGCTGACGGGGGGATTCTTGCGCTTGGCTGCAATATGTTCAACCTTGCTTTTTTCCCTGCATTTATTGCTTTTCCATTCATCTATCGAGTTATTGCCGGAAACTCTGCATCTCCTGGCAAACGTGCCGCAGGCAGCATGACGGCAGCCATAGCTGGCCTTTTGATGGGAGCATTGTGCGTTGTGCTGGAAACCACCCTGTCAGGCATAACCGAACTGCCGTTCAGTACCTTTCTGCTCTTCATGCTGCCGATTCACCTGGCGATTGGTATAGTTGAAGGGCTGGTTACCCTGGCCGTAGTATCGTTTGTCATGAAAACCGAACCTGCTCTTCTTACTGGACAACCTGCATCAAAACCCCGTTTCATCCTTGCCGGATTCACTGTTGCAGCGCTGATTGCTGGAGGTGTCGTCTCGTTGTTTGCGTCATCTCGACCTGACGGTCTGGAATGGTCAATAGCCAAGGTAACGCAACAGCAGGAATTACAGGGCGGCAACGACAAGGTTCATAATCTCCTTGCTTCACTGCAAGATCGTCTGGCATTTCTGCCTGATTATGCATTCAAGAGATCTGAAAAAACTGTCGGGAAGAGCGCAATCTCCGCCTCTCCTCTCAATTCCGGCACCAGCGTTTCCGGAATCATTGGGAGCCTTTCAGTACTGCTTCTCGCTGGCACTGCCGGTTTTGTGCTGAGAAAAAGTTCACCGAACAGAGAAAGAGAGAGAGTAAACCCCCGAGCACAGTGAAAAATTTCTACATCCAGAACCGTGAAAACCAGACACAGCCCTCTTTCTTTTCGATCGGCGACCTGCCAGTGCTTATTCTGTCAGCCATGTTTGTGCTATTTGTGCTTTCGGTACCGAAATACAATGTACCGGCAGTGATCACCTATGCCTCCTTCCCTGTACTCGTGATAACCACTTCAAATATTCCTGTAAAGCCACTCCTGCATCGCCTTGCACTCCTCTCTCCTTTTATACTCATCATGGCGGCAGCAAACCCATTGCTTGACCGTCGCCCATTCTTTGATCTTTTCGGAATGACGATAAGCGGAGGGATAATTTCAGGTATAGTTATAGTTTTAAAAACAATGGTTACCATAACCGCCCTGCAGTTGCTCACCGTTATCATACCCTTCCATCGTCTTGGTATTGCACTCAGAGGAGTTGGGGTGCCAGAACTTTTTGTCACGCAACTGCTTCTGGTTTACCGATACAGCTTTCTCCTGGCTGAAGAGGCAGGTTCCATGCAGAAAGCGCGGGATATACGTTCCTTCAAAGGCAAAGGCAAAGATCTCTTCACGACAGCAAAGCTGATTGGCTCACTCCTGATCAGAACAACATCCAGAGCTGAAAAAATCTACATGGCGATGATCGCCCGGGGCTTCCAGTGCGGAGTGGCAAAAAAAAGAGAGATGCCTCCATTAACGAAAGTGGACATTGCAACCCTGGTTTTCTCATTTCTCAGCTTTCTGGCGGTGCGGATAGTATTTATTCACTGAAACCGGAGGATTCCCTTTGATCATTGCAGAAGAGGTAAGCTTTTTCTACCCTGATGGCACCAAAGCGCTTGACAATCTTTCACTGACCATTCTTGCCGGTGAATCGGCAGGCATCGTGGGGGCTAACGGAGCAGGGAAATCGACCCTCCTCAACCATCTGAATGGCTATTTTCTGCCAGATGATGGAAAAATCAGCATTGGGGGCCTTGCGATCAACAAAAAGAATATCGAAACAATCCGCCAGCAGGTCGGACTGGTTTTTCAGAACCCTGACGACCAGCTTTTTACGGCACGTTTATATGATGATGTGCTATTTGGTCCGCTCAACCTGGGCATGAATAAACAGGATGTTGATGCCGCAGCAGAGCAGCTTCTGAGAAATCTCGGACTTTGGGAACTGCGAGACAAGCCCCCCTCTCACCTTTCCCAGGGGCAGAAAAGGTTTGCCGCATTTGCCGCAGTACTGGTGATGCAGCCACCCATCCTGGTTATGGATGAACCAACATCTGACCTCGACCCCCGAAACAGACGAAAACTGATCAATCTCGTCAACACTCTGCAATCGACAAAAATAACAGTCTCGCATGACCTTGATTTTATCTGGGACACCTGTAACCGTGTCTATATCATGGCAGAAGGAAGAATAACCGCCCATGGAGCAACAAGGGAAATCCTCAGCAACAGAGAACTCCTCGAAGCGAACGGCCTTGAGCTTCCACTACGGCTGCAGCCTGATTTCCCGGTAAAAATATAACGATGAAAGATCTCTGTTAATAAAATTGAATATTTTACTTGCTAATTACCACTGATTTAGGCAGAAGCGCGAGTCGAAACTATAACCATCTTTCAAAGCAAAAACTGCCTCAATGCCTCGATGGAGTTGCCATGCCAAGCATGCTGCGAAGGTCGGGCAACGCCTCTTCAGCCGCCTGCACTCCCGCCTCGTATATGGCCTGCGCCTCTGAGAAGTCCCAGTACGAAGCCCGTGCAATGTCGGGCGTGATGACGAGGTCGGCCCCCTGAGGGCGACAAGCCGCCGACCGCACTGCGACGTTCATGCTCAGCAGTAGCATGTCGAGCAGATCCTTGGGCTCGGAGGCACCTTTGGGTAGAAATTATAGTGAAATCTATCTATTACAAGTAAACAGAAATAAATCAAAAGCACATCCTCACCAATAAACCCTATTTCTTTCATATACCTGCAAAGTATTAGCATGACCCCGCTTTCGCGGGAAATTTAAATCGGAAAAATGTATTCTTCCTTGTTTTAATGCGTAACTTCAGCTAATCTTAAGTTCTGATCTACGATTTAATTTTAATTAATTAACTGGTCATCTGCAATGCCCAGACTGATGGGTGGTAAGTGGTGTTTTGATACTGATCCATACAAGAAGCCGGAATTATTATATGATTCCTGTTAACAGAATTTGAGTTGTTCGTAATTGGTGTCTTATATGTTTGCAATGGAAAAATTCGCTGTTTAGGCAGATCAATCAAACTATTGTTGGGCCTTATTAATTTGAAGGAGATAACGTCATGAGACTTGCCGCTTTCTTTGTATTCATCATTACTTCTGCAATTTGATTCGGACAGCAAGTACCGGCTTATGCAGAGCAACTGCCGCTCGCTGAAGCACAACCTCAAGCGACGACTACATCGCCAGCTTCTCACTTTGCACCACCGCCACCCCTTCGCTTAGCGCCGCAACCTAGTAATGCGGAAATTTCGGAGTTGCTTCGAACGCAGACAACCGCAATAAAGACTCTCTCAACCAATCTTAATGCGCTAGAGAAACGGATTCTCAAGATCGAGAGGAAATCGTACTAATGGCAAACGATACTGATGCGGCGATGTCTGCCCTCTATATGGCACAAAAAGCCTTCGATAAAGCCCAAGTCCCACCCTCCACATTGGTTCAACCTTGGTCGCCAGAACTTGTGCAGTTTCTGGCCATCGGTGTCTTGGGATTTTCTTGTATTGCGTTAGTCATGGTTACAGCTCTGCTTTGGCGTTCTGGTGCGCCACCCAATCAGGTGCTCAAAGTTTTTGGTGTAATTACTATTCTCTGCTTCTCGGCATTGCTGCTTGTTGTCGGCTACAACAATGAACAGCTAACCCCGATCGTTGGTCTGTTTGGTGCGATCGCCGGATATATACTCGGTAAAGACTCAAAAACGAACAAAGATGAATAGACATGCTCAACCACTTGTTGCAGATGGGGCATGCAGAAGCTAAGGCGGTACCCCGCTTTTGCTCATGCTCAACCACTTGTTGCAGATGGGGCATGCAGAAGCTAAGGCGGTACCCCGCTTTTGCTCCACTCTACCGCTACCCAATCCTGACAACCCTCGGTGAGGCTTAAACTATCGAGCCCACTTACCCCCCCCTCAACACAATCCATTCAGGCAACAGCAAGCTCAGTCAGGTAGCTTTTGATGGATTCATGCCTTCCAAGCCCAAGTTTCTGGTGCATTCTGTACCGTAAGCTTTCCATACCCCTTGTAGATATTCCGACAGTACGCGCAATCTCTCTGGTATCATAGTTCAGCTTGACCAGCAGGCATATTTTCATCTCACGAATATTGAGATTGGGGTGTTTTTTCTCCAATTTGGACAGAATGAGAACATCACTCTCCGTCAGTTCGATTCCCAGCCGCTTTGTCAGGGCTGCCTTTTCAAGCAGGCGCAAACAAATATCAGTCATGCCTCTCTTTTGTTCCGGGTCAATTGCAAGAGCATAGATCCGATCAAGAAGGTTGCGCAATAACTCTGCCGTGTCTACGTTTGCTATTGCTCCTCGTAACAGCTCTCTATCATTGTCAGCGATCTTTTCTTCAAGAGTCTCAATCTCTTTTTGTAGCTCCAGGACTGAAGCTTCGGTCTGTATTCCGGTTGTAGTCATGATTTATCTCGGTTATAGTCTGAACAAAACTGTTACGTAATAATACCGAATATAAAGCCGTAATCAAAAGTAACAAGAGGTTCAGCAATGCACCTTGCCGCTGGTTTGATTGCAAGCGAAGCGCGCAGACGCTCTTCAAGCGGCGGAGCGCTGTACTCGGCGCTCGGCTGCCATGCCTTTACAGCGGAGCCGGTCGCAAAGCAGGGCGCCAGCTTGCTTAATGTAGAGTTCGGTAGAAGATAAGGACCAATACTATCTACCAACCTTACTTCATTCTCACTGTACAGTCGGCAAATTTTATGATTCCCTGATGTAATACCTAAAATTACAACAGTCACACCTGCTTTGTCCGTAGCCAAATTGAACCATTTGAATGATGTGTGAGCAAAATAAATTCGAATCTTCCGCAAAAAAACAGAAGATCAACCGTGCCATGAAGTGGTTCATATCATGGCGACGACCTGCGCTTCCCCATTCCGGATTGTCTTTCAAAAGCTCGATGTAGAGCTTGTTCAGGCGACTGGTTGCCCTGATGTCAAAAGCGTTTTCACGAACCTGTTGTACCGTACTGATTCAGGCCAATGGAAGGAAGAAACCGAAATGGTCAGGGAAATCTTTATAGCAGCAAACTACAGGCTCCCCGCTTGCCAGATCTTCGGCCTGAAAATACTCACCATCGGTGGCCAGAATGAATTTAGCCTTCTGCCGGGTGGTTGCAGGACTCTCTCTCAGCTTGCCGAGCGTCTCAGGCACTGCGCCTGCCGGACATACGGCTATATGGATGTTGCTGTATTGAAGAACGGCACCCTCAACATCCGATTTATTGTTTGCTTGAAGTCGCTTGAGTGTTGCGGGCTTGTTGCCGAACGCCTCCAGAAACGCATAAGGAAACATTGCAGCATCAAACGGCTGCTCCGCCAACATTGTTATTGCCTGCTCAATCTCTACTGCGTTCAATGCGCCCCCTAAATTATTTATTGCCTCTGCTTTAAGAAATTGCCAAGCCCAACCGACTTTGAAGCTGGGGGCTTCATCGATCTCATTCATATCCTTGAACAACATGTAAAACAGAGCGTACTATTTTTCGCGCCCTCAATTTTCTGCAAGCTCAAATTCCGACACATCAGTCAAGCGCTGAGGTTGTTTTCCCTGAAGTAATTTCCCTTTGACCTTGACATAGGCATTGTGCGCTGCCATGTGTGCTCTGTCAGCTTTTTGATACTGAGTCGTATCAAGATTTACCCGTACTTTTATTTGCTCTCCTTGAGGCAAGAGCAAATGAAGCAAAACCTCACCTGATCGTTCTCCATGAGAGCCAATTTCACCGGATAATTCTTCAACGGTTGCATAAAAGGTGTCAACAATTGGCTCGTCTGAAGGTTTCAGTTCTCGAGCAACCTCTTCAAAGCGGGGAAAATACTCTTGCTGTATAAAATTAGGCTTATTGAGCGATTGGTCATTAACCGGTTTCAAGAGAGACCACTCATTTTTTATTTCAAGTGAGTTTCCCAGCCCTTCAGAATAAAAACTTGCAATAGCAGTACAGAAATTGTAAGAAATTGAGGGAGATGAACTTCTCTTCTCATTTTCAACCAATGCATCCAGGGTATCAGCTTCAATTGCGGCAATAACGGAGCTGATTGACTTATTCAGTAAAGCCATTGTCTTTCTGACAAACGGCGCGCTATGTTCAAGCTCGATTAACTCAAGCTGATTTTCGGATGCAACATCAAGAGCATACAGGGGGCAAGAAATTTTCAGGACAAAACTTCCAAGTTCAGTATGCCGAAAACGGGATGCCTCAAGGAACTTTTTTGCCTCATTGCGATTCAAACGAGGATGAAAAAACTGTGGCTTAAGAATGGTATGAGCTGCTGACAGCAATAAATTTTCAGCCCCCTGAAGCATGGAGTATGCAAAAACCAAAGGAATCGACCTTTCCGACATTGAATTCCTCATGACACGAAAAGATACCGTGTCATCCCTCGACTCTTCAATATGCCTTCCAAGTAACCAAGGCTCAACCGACTCAAGAGCTGCCAATTTTTCCAAAGCAACTTGAAGCGCCTCTTCAAAACCCGGAACTTCGCGATGAACCGGAAAATATATTTGCCGTGAGCTATCAGGATGGTTAAACAAAAACTCCCCGTCAACAAGAGCCTCAGTTACTTGTAACCAACCACGAAACTTCATGTAGTCTCTTAGATCAGTTGGCGTTATATCCGAATAAATACTCATGATGGCTTTAGTATTTTGGAGTTTGACCTTGAGCAATTTTAATCAATAATTGCTCAAGTCCACCGGGATCAAAAAGCTGACTCTTTTTCAAAAATACGGTTTGAC
>CAIWUU010000141.1 GCA_903915955.1 uncultured Chlorobiaceae bacterium
GCAGAAAAATCGACAGCATCGACCGACCAAGTCAAGGGAAGACGTAAAAGGCTGTGGTAATGAGTGGTTAACTTCTGCATAAATTAAAATGCGTCATGATACGCTTTTATTCCACCTTTCCACTATAATATTCCAAGAGCCTCATTGAGTATATCTTGAGAGATTCAATGAGCATCAAGTTTTAAAAAATCCATCAATAGTGCCACGATATCGAGAATAAATGGTTACCGCTAAATGGAGTGAAAAAAGGGTAAGCGCGCCTGGATTTGCCGTTGCTTGCGGATAATGGATCAAAGAAGCAAAAAACAAGACAGAAATAAGCGCGTTTGTCGCACAGAAGAGTGACCACGATTGCAATGATCCATCTGGATCGTCATCTACATTATAAAATTTCAGGACAGGTAGGCATAAAGTTAACACCGCAATCACAAATATTATAAACCATATAAAACCACTGGTATACAGAATTTCAGCCAGCGCAAAATCACCTGTACGAAAAACGGCTCCACTTAAAACAGATTCTTTGGTGACACCAAATAATTGATTTGTTATACCCTGATTAAGCCAATTGAGAATGGGTAATCCATGTATGTAAAAATAATACTCCCGTGTAGACATGCTGGCAATAACTGCAATATCAGCCCCACTATACTGGAGGTCATCAACATTCCCCATATGCTCAATAACCCTATTATCATTGACCGATATTCTATCGAACAAACCGGAATAATTAATTAACAACGCCAATCCAATAAGAAGAATAATCGGAAAAATAAGTTTGATCCATTTTATTTTTTTTTGTTTACCTAATGCATAAATCAGATAAGCTAAAAAAGCAAGTATAGTACCGGTAAAATTAGTAGTTATCAAATACATAAATATTGATAAATAAATCCATAAATTTCCATATTTTTCAACCTTATACTGTGGCATATATTTAAAGGCTATTATAAACCAAATGATTGCAAATAATGAAAGCATACCAGCAATTTGCGAACCCAATAAAATGCTGTTAAGTCCAGTGATATATGAAAAACCTATTGCCTGTAAAACATCAGCACCATTATAACCTTTATAACCAGGGGTCTCAGTAGAACGAAGCAGCATCACAAGATCTGACTGAAATCCGAGCATTACCATAATTAATTCAACCAGAAGAGTAACAATATAAAACTTATACAGTAATGTAATTCCATCCAAAAGATCATCGCCATCAATTCCTTTGTTAACTTTAAAAAATGCAGCAAACAGTGAGGCAAATATAATAACATAGCCGCCATTAGATAAAATAGCAAAACCACGTCCTGTAACATATTGAAACACTAATATTATTAACAATAAGGGCAAATAATATCTGGTTAAATATGTTGATTTGTATTTTATTGTATTGAATCCGATTATACATATAAAACCAACAGCAAATGCTGGTATATTGTATGTCCAGATATTTAAAAATGCTCCGATGATTGGGCATACACTTGCAAGAAATGTAATATATATTGGTGTTTTATTAAGCTTTAAGCAACAAAAAGAACTCATAAGATACGTAATTACAATACCGCTTGCTTAAAAGTCTTTAAGCTCATTATTATATACAATAGTACCGACTTGATTTTGATATACAATTCACCATACTGTATACTGAACAGTAAATTTTTATTTGCTTTAGAAACCATTCCAGAGTTAAAATCATTAAGTGCAATAAAATACTTCGCAGTAGCGTTATAAATCAACTGCTCTTTTGGATTAAGTAAATATATAAATTCTTTACACGCATTGTGGAAAAGTATGTCTATGCTTTTTCGTGATCCACCCCCTGCGTGAAATAAATAGAATCCAAGATTGCGGGAAAGATAAAGAAAACCATCAGTTATTTTTGCTATCCGCATCCATGCATTGTAATCCTCAGCAGCTATCATATCGACACTCTCATCCATCCCGCCAATTTGGTTTATCAGGCAAGCACGGACCACCACCGAAGAGGTTGCTATAGGATTTCCTCGCAGCAAAAGGTCCTTCAAAACCGGTTTAGTGATCTTACGGCTTTTTACATGCCTTCTGTACAACCGCGCAGGTGGTTCTCTGACTATTTCCAGATCGTGATATACCAAATCAACGGTCTCATTAATTGCGGCAAAACAAACTTCCAGCTTATCCGACCTCCACCAGTCATCCGAATCCAGAAAAGCAATCCATTCACCCTTTGCAGCACGAATCCCGGCATTTCTTGATGCGGCAATCACACCATTGTTATGAATTTTAAAATAGGCAATGCGTGGGTCAGAAAATCCGGAAATCACCTCATCAGTGTGGTCTGTCGAATGGTTGTCAACAATGATTGCTTCCCAATTCACAAAAGTTTGATCAAGAAGTGACTGCAGTGCACGACCCAGATATCGGGCATGATTATAGCTTGGAATAACCACTGAAACTAATGGCGTGGTATAATCATTCATGCGTGAACAGGTTATAATCGAATGAATGAAGAATGACAAAAGCGTAACAGGCTGTCAATTTCTGCCGAGACATCCAGGCTTTCTGAGTTGATACCAAACGCTGCCAGGTTATCGGTTCGAAATGTGAATTCGGGATAATGCTCATACAGAGTGGATTGTACACGCTGCAACTCCGGCTCAAAACCCAAAACCTGCGCACACCGTTGCTGAATCTGTTGGGTCATGGCAAGTAAAGATTGAGAAACACCAGAACCAACGTTGCAGACCACCGATTGCCGGGATTGAGTATTGAGCGCAAGGGCTTCAACAACACGGCAAACTGAAGTCAGCCCGATAAAGTCCCTGTGTTGCAATCCGCTTGTCTGAAGCACCAGTTTGCGAGTTTCCACTGCCTGCTGGCACAAATCATTGACAAGCAACATCCAGCAATTAACCTCCTTTTGCATCGGTGCACCAAAGGCATTGGACAAACGCACTACAATACCCTCCATTTGCGCTTGCTTGCTTGCACTTAAAACCGCTTGCTCACCGGCAAGATGCGATGTGGCATAAGGGTGAAGATTGCGTGGGCAGCTCTCCTCTGTAATTATGCCAACTAAAGGGCTGGCATAGACATGAGCTGTGGAAAAGTATATAAATCGCGCTACACCCGATCGAATCGCCGCCCACACCAGACGGGTAGTAGCGACTCCGTTAAAGGTCAGAGCAGAAACCGGATCCATCGCACACTCTTGCGCATTCATACCAGCCGCATGAATGACCAGATCAACTCCTTTGCAGCATCGTTCAAGAGCAGAAGCATTATCCCATTCAATTTGCACCATTGCGGCTTGTGGCAGCCAAAAAGGTGCATGGCAGGCGTGGCGTGATCCAAGCATAATTTCATGCCCGCCCTCTGCCAGATGTACCGCCAAACGCCCACCCACAAAACCACAACCACCGATAATCAATATGCGCATGGTCAAACTATTTTGCCCAGGGGGCTCCTTTTGCCCAAAGTGATTCGAGTAACTCATGGTCACGCTTGGTGTCCATGCAATGCCAAAAGCCTTCATGACGATAAGCCATCAACTCATTGGCCAGAGTAGCTTTTTCCAGTGGTTCTCGCTCTAACAGCGTACTGTCACCCGCGATTAAATCAAAGAAAGCGGGCTCAACCACAAAAAAACCACCATTAATCCAGCCATCATGCATCTGTGGTTTTTCCTGAAAACTTGCCACACGCGGCCCATCCATTTCCAGTTCGCCAAAACGGGCTGCTGGTCGAACGGCAGAAAGCGTAACCATCTTTCCATGACTGCGATGAAAGGCCAGCAATGCATCCAGATCAATGTCGGCGACACCATCACCATAGGTAAGCATGCAGGTCTCATTGCCGATGAATGACTGCATCCGTTTTACACGCCCGCCAGTCATGGTGGCATCCCCTGTATTTACTAAAGTCACTCGCCAGTCAACGGAATCAAACTGGTGAGAAGTCACACTGCCCGATGCAAGATCGACGGTAAAGTCAGCATTAAGAGCCCGGTAATTAAGGAAGTACTCCTTGATCACTTCCGCTTTATAACCCAGAGCAACATAAAAATCCTTATGCCCAAAGCGGGCATAGGTTTGCATAATGTGCCAGAGAATTGGTTTACCCCCAACCCGTACCATCGGTTTGGGAATGACATCAGTATATTCAGCCAAACGCGTCCCAAAACCACCCGCAAGGAGAATTACTTTCATAAAATCATATTAATAATAACTCATCATCGATGCTCCAATGCCCAGTTATAGGGAATCCTAGGGTCAGTAGGTGAGCGCCGCTCAAGCTCATCAGGACTATGTGGCAGAGTAGCACAATTGGCGACAATTGATGCCGCTGTTCCAACACTTTTAAACCCATTCCAGATCATGGGCGGCACCGTTACCAACATATAATTTTCGGGTGAAATGAAAAATTCCTGTACCTCACCGCGTGTTGGACTTTCAGGCCGATCATCAAATAGTACAAACTTGATCTCTCCGTAAATCACCGCATAATTTAAAGTCATCTCTTTATGCAAATGCCAGGCTTTTACAACCCCAGGGTGAGTACAGGAGAAATATATCTCCCCAAATCTTGAAAATACAGGAGAATCTTCTCGCAGCATATGCATTACCTTGCCTCTCTCATCAAATATTTGACGCAAGGGAGTCAATATAACACCATCTAGCATGCCAGCTCCGGAAAAAATTCAAGAATTTGGGTCCGGGTAAACTCTGCGACATTACCACCATTCATCATGCTTTTATACCAGAACGCTGTTGCTTCAAGCGTCTGCTGAACATGCCAGCGAGGATACCAGTCAAGATATTGATGTGCCTTGTCACAATTCAACTGCAGCAATCGTGCCTCATGTACCTGTGTTTGAGATTCTATAATTTCAATACGCCCCTTGCCCATATTCTCAATAATTACTTCAGCCACCTTCTGAACCGTACGCACCTCATGTGTAGAAGGGCCAAAATTCCATGAGCCTCCCCAACGACAAGGTTCTTCATAGAGACGTGCAGCCAGTAAAATATAGCCGGAAAGCGGTTCCAATACATGCTGCCAGGGACGCGTTGCCCCAGGATTACGCAATCGGATAGGCTCACCCGCCTGAATAGCCCGAATGCAGTCAGGAATAATACGATCTGTAGCCCAATCCCCTCCCCCAATCACATTGCCAGCTCTCACGGTAGCTGCACCTAAAGAGGGACGCTGTTTAAAAAATGAGCGCGCATAGGATGAAAAGACAATCTCAGCGGCAGCTTTTGATGCACTGTAAGGATCGCTGCCACCCAATTGATCATTTTCCCTGTATCCCCAAATCCACTCAACATTCTCGTAGCACTTGTCAGAAGTGACATAGACCAGTGATCGTACAGAATCACAACCACATACTGCGTTCAATAGATTAACTGAACCCATAACATTGGTTGAGAAGGTAGTAACAGGATCTTCATAAGAGGGCCTTACCAACGCCTGGGCAGCCAGATGAAATACAAATTCAGGTTGAAAGTCAGTCAGTGTAGTCGCAAGCAGTGAAGCATCACAGATATCACCGACGACATGTTTGATTTTTTTCTCAAGTCCGAGCAAATCAAAATGATTGACTTCAGTTACCGGACGCAACGCATACCCCATGACATCGGCGCCAGCTTCACAAAGTATTGATGCTAACCAGGAACCCTTAAAACCGGTATGACCAGTAATAAATACACGACGTCCGGCAAATGATTTAAAGATCTCTTTCATATCTGTCATTGCTGTTTCTCAATAAGTTTTTTATACATCACGCTATAATTATCCAGCGCTACCTTGCTGGTAAAATATGTGTTAAATCTGTTCAGGGCGGTTTTAGCCATAAGATTGCGAAGATCGGGTCGATCCATAAGAAGACCAATAGCATCTGCAAGCTGAGCGACATTACGTGGTTCACATAATAAACCTGTCTCACCATCAAGCACCTGCTCCGGTGTACCGGCAAGCCGGCTTGCTATAACAGGTTTACCCAAAGCCATAGCTTCCAGAATAACATTAGGAAAATCCTCTTCCTGCACGGAAGGTAATATCAAAACATCCAAAGAGGCCATAAAATCTGATACATTTTCCTCATCACCAACAAATGTTATCCATGACGAAATATTGTTACATGCAACAAATTCGGCAAGTTCCTGCCTCAAAGGCCCGTCTCCCTCTATCAATACCTTAAACTCATTTCCCTTAAATTTTTTTTCAGTAACCAGTTTTAATATTGAATCAAGTAAAACCTGATGCCCCTTTCTTGGTATTAATAAAGCTACCACACCGAACACAACACCATTGTAATCATCCAAACCAAGGCGCTTCCGGGTGGCCGATACCGAGCTTGTTGCACTGCGCAGGGTAATGCCGTTGTGAATCGCCGTAACCTGACTTGCAGGCAAATGTAACACCTTTCTGAGCCGGGCGCTGGCCGCCAGTGAACCGGTGATAAACAGATCTACCGAACGAACCACGACTCTGTCAATGGGATAATCGAACCAGCGTGAATATTGCCGATAGTCTACCGCCATATTGTTTACGACCATCAATACTTTTGGAATTGCCGCCCATTTACCGGCAATAGCCGCTGACCGTGCCGACATTGCTGCGGGATAACCACCGTTGTTGATATGCAGAATATCAGGCTTGATCTCTTTAAACAATCGATATAAAACGACGGCTTCATATACCAGTAACGGAGTGTTCAACACCATGCGAAAAACTGCCATTGATATTTTACGTACCGGCAGAGGCAGGTATTCAGGCAGTTTACTGCCATCCGAAATATCAGGGAATTTTACAGGGTAAATTGAGATATCTTTGTTAACCCTCCGTCTGAAGCCCTGTTCGTACTGCGCAGATTGAACATAGCTGAACGTTACCCGATGAGCGTGATGGAATTTTTCAGAATTAAAAAAATTTGCCAGCATATTCTCACAGCCAGCAAAAAACTGGCATTCCGAGTGATAGTGAATGTTAAGCATGTCGGGTAAACGCACTCATTTCAGTATAGAGCTTCTTACTGAAGTGAGTGATAGTATGTTGTAAACCATCCCCCAGCGAGGTACATGGTTTCCATTCGAGTAATTCAGTTGCCTTTTTAATATCGACAGAATAAGCCATAGACTCATTGGTGCGATATTGTAATGCACCGTATTTTATGCGCATATTCGAATCTGAGCTGATTAGTTCTGCAACTGATAATGCAATCTTTTTTACCTGATATGAGAGACCTGCACCAATATTAAAAATCTCACCATTCACATGGATATCTGCATAAAGAGCCTTTATGATTGCCTCAACCACATCACCGACATAAACAAAATCACGAAACTGATCTCCTGATGTCATTGCAAACTCTTTTTTATGCAACAGGGTGTAAATCAATGATGATAAAAACATTTCGTTGCCCTGATTCGGTCCATAAATAACCGTCGGCCTTAAAACAACAGCAGGAAACTGACAAGAGTGGTACAACGCCAGCAAAAATTTTGTAACGGCCAATTTTGAAAGTCCATAGGTATTAACAGGTAGTTCCTGCTGGGTTTCATGATATGGAGAGGAGAGCGGCCCATATTCATCACATGAACCAAGAAAAACCAGTCTTTTGAAATTGGTGAGATTCAGGCAGGCTTCAGCTACATTAAGTGAAACCGTGATGTTGGTATCATAGGATACACGAAACTGTTTTCCTGCGTTTATTCTCTCTTTGGAGCCAGCCAGGTGAATCACAAAGTCTGGTTGCAGATCCGAAATAATATGTATTGTTTTTTTGCGATCAGCTAAATCAAGAACAATAGTCTCTCCCTCCGACTCTGTTTCATAATGTAACGAACGGACAAGGCGTGTAATTCTTGATCCTTTTATCTTCAAGGCATCGCATAAATGACGACCAACAAAACCATTGGCACCTGTAATCAAAACATGACTACCATCAATCATTTTTTATTGCTTTTTTGCATGTGCTACGATATTTAGATATAACACGCCATTATCTGGAAATATTTTCGATAAGAGTATAGAAATTAATTGAATAGGAAAACATACAAGTATTGCATACAAATATCCTATTCCCTTTATTTTTGGCATAAGATTATTTGTAATATATACATTTACAAGTATAGCTATAGTTTCCAGAGCAGATGTATCTTTTTTAATTGTTTTAACTTTTAGCCCTGATTGGACAAGAATGTCTATAACCCCATAACTTGTAAATCTATAATAATCATAAGGAACCTCATGTTCTGGGTATACAAAAGGAAGTGAAATAATAATACTTCCTCCTGTTTTAACGACTCGAGTCATTTCAGATAAAACCATAGATGGATTTGAAAGATGCTCAAAGACTTGAGAAGAAAACACAATATCGAATGAATTATTATCGAATGGTATTGTTTTCCCATTATAAAATACATCTGGTTTTTTTAACTCTTTTTGACGCCCAGAATCTTCAACATCTATACCAATGTAATTGCCATTTTTAAATAAATCCTCATATGGTCTATCGCCACATCCAACATCAAGACATTTCGCTCCACTGAATATCAATGGAGATATTATTTCTTTTATAGAAGAACGTAATCTAATCCTTGTGAGAAATACTGGATCAGATATACAGATTATGATTTGCTTAAGTTTTTTTTTCATAAACTCATACTTTTCTCAAGTAATATGTAATATCATCAAGTGGAAAAAGGTGACTTAAATATGTTTCATATCGATGCGGATATTTATTGGCAAAATTAACCAACATTCCCTTGAACCAGCTATTTGGAAGCGTTTCATTAAAAACAATTTTTTCAACGTTAAACCTTGCCGCAGTATAGTCGTAACGCTGGCATATGATATGGTTAGGGTCGTAATAAGCAAATGAATCTACTGTAAAAAAGGTACTGTGTGTTGGATCGATAAATGCATATACTGATCGAAAATACGGGACTATCACCTTCACTATACTTCCGAGCTTACTTATCCGGTGCACCTCTTCCATAACCTGCATTGGATGATTTAAATGTTCCAAAACATTGTCAAGGTAAATCTCATCTACGGTATCACTGTTGAATGGATAGGGAAACAGATTCAAATCATGAATAACGTCAGCATTATGGCGATCAGAATAATCAACACCAATAGCTCCCTCTCTTTTTTTCTTTCCGCACCCCAAGTCAAGTACTAACATATATCAATCAACAGCTATATTTCGGATTACTTTCGCAGGATTACCCGCAGCAATAGCGTAATCCGGTATACTACGAGTCACTACCGAATTTGCACCTATTACCGCATTCTTGCCTATTTTAACACCGGGCAAAATTGCCACGCCTATACCAATCCAGCACCCCTCACCAATTTCAACCGATCCTGCAGAAGTGACTGGCTGACTGCTTATCGGCAGGCTGGTATTTTGATATCCATGATTACAATCACCAATATAGACACGATCTGAAATCAAAGCACTCTTTCGAATCAGGATAAGTGTCGAAATACTCATGGTGCAAAATCTTCCGATATACACATTATCCTCAACAACTAACCTTCCTTTAGAGCCATCAAATGAGATCCATGCAAATTCATTAAAGGTGACATCTTTTCCGCACTCTATTTGCGACATTCCATTAGACTGAAAACCTCTACTTATTAATCCGGAACCCCATGCATTAAAATTTCGGCTTACTGTCAGTGTTCTAAGTTTATTTCTGATTTTATTAATGTATTGTCCTGACTTTTTAAACATTTGTTATATGAATTCAATATTTTTCATCAAAATTAATACCTCATCTGGTAATAGGGACAATTTGCGCAACATTTCGGGCTTTTCTTGATAAAGCTTTTGCGAAATAGCTCAATTTTTTTTGAACTCCAGATCTTATCAAATGGTTCTTCAAATGCATTTCCAAAGCTCGTCTCATCTTCATAGAGTACTATACAGCATGGTTTTACAACACCGTCAACCCTGATTGCAGGTGCACTCCAGGGAGCATCACAAACACTGGTACTTGCTTTAAACTGTTCTGTTTTTATGGTAAGCTTTGCATACCTCTTCTGAAAAACAGTTATTGTATTGATCAGATTATCTGCCTGCTCAACATCAAGAACGCCATCTTTTTTTCCCATATTAAAAAAAGGCTGTAAAAATACATTTAACGGCCCTATTTCGTTTAATTTAGCAAGCAGGTCAGGTAAATTATCTATATTCCATTTACTGACCGTAATTCGTATACTGATTTTATTGCGAAATCGTTTTACTATTTCACCAAGACGATTAAACAACAGATTTACATTTGTGCCTTCCCTCACCAATTTTACCGTATTTTCATCAAGCGAATCAATTGATATAGAGAGACTGGTTAATCCGGCATCAAATAATTTAGCATATATATCTATTGATGTAACAAGAAGATTTGAGTTGATTTCGATACGATCAAATTTACAACTGTCACTTGCAATTTTTATAATTTCATAAATATCAGAATGCATAGTTGTTTCACCAATTCCTTGTGGCATAAACAATACGGCTGGCGGAACATGTTCTATAATTTTTTTATAATCATTCGGATATATATGCTTGTTTTTCCAGTTATTCTCTTTTCTGTTAATTGTCCTTATACATCCTGCACAGGAAAGGTTACAGTGGGTTGTTATCTCAACAACAACCATATCAAGTTTTGACGGGACTTGATACCCTGTAATACCTACTTTTTTACCTATTTTTCTAATTACACCACTTAAGCCATCCTTACTATAAATATCAGATAATACTTTTGCTATTTTTACAGCTTTTTTCATCTTGCCTTATCTTTATTATAAATACTTTTCAAGTATTTTTTTCAATACTTGAACAGGTTTTTTTTCTATTCTTGCATACTGATCACAAAACAGTTTTCGTGCTTGCTGAACATCATCACTCTTCCACCAGGCATCAACATTATCCCATCTTACTGTGACCATTTTCGCAGCCTCCTCGGCAGTATAGGCAAGAATACCTGCATTGTGAAGCTGTTCATAATATGGCTTTGCTTTTGGTATTAAATGATTTAACCCATTATACCAAAAGCAGATGGTTGGTATATTCATTGAAAGGTTTTCAAGAATACCGGTAGAATCGTATGAATGAACTACCAATCGACTGTCTGCAATTATTTTACTGATGGGAGTTCCACCCTCGTCTACAGATAATTGTGCATTAAAATCATGCCAGCGCTTGCTTTCTGACCAGTATAAACTCTTTGATGCATAGTGCAACCTGATTGAAAGATGGTTTTGTATCCTTTCGGGCAATGACTGAACAAAACGATACTGCTCATCCTGATATAGCTTATGCTCATAATCACTGTCAAATGGCTGGTCACGCATTGGAATATGAACCTCTATTAATAATAATCCACCATTATTGTTTCTGTTATTTTCCTTTTGGCCAGCCATTTTAAATATAAAAGCAGGAATATTATGCTTATTTCCATTTGTCCAGCCCCATGTAATAAACTTGTCGGATGCTGTCTGATCGGGCCAATAACGATTACCGGAATATTTATGTGTACCATAATTATTACCATGCTGTCCCACAAAATACTTTATGCCTTTCTCAACCTTTGAACCTGTCCATGCCTTGAATACTTCATCCGTATCAAAGCTATTGGATGTAAATATATATTTTGGTTTAGCTGGCCACACCAGTAATTCCGTTTGACGACGAAGTGCACTATATCCTTCAAGAAAACAAACAGGAATAATATCTTTTAAAGATAATCTGACAAACTTTTCATATCCTTTGTGATGTTCACTATTAATATGGAAAGTGTCTCGTGTTTTTTTATCAGGGTTAACGCCCGTTATTTCCGGGCTTTCCCATAATTGAGGGAATTGCCAAAGACTAACTTGCAGTTTTATCTCCTCTTTTAACGGCAAATATGTATTAACTATAAATGCATCATTATTTTTGCTCAACCTGTAAAGTTGCTTTTTTGAAGCCGCAATAATTTTTTTTATTGCTCTTTCTTTAGAATTTATATCAGAACGCGATTCAGAATTATCGTTTTCACCAATATTAGACAAGCTTATATTTAATTTATCTGTTCCAATAAAAGCTAAAACCTTGGAATATAAAGATAAATTCCAGCTATCTTTCATGCAACTCTGCCAAAATTCGAGAGACGTTTTTTTAGCCAGAATATCAGCACTTGAATCAATAATCGTTGTACCGATAACATCATACTCACGCAACACCTGCTCTATAGCAAAATACCTATTAAAAGTTATTGCAACATAACGCTGAAGCCAATGACCGAGCAAAATCTCCCAATAACGCTCACTGTATTGAGTTCCTTGAAATTTATTCAAGACTGACGTCAATTCACTCAGTAATGTTTTGGCAAGTAATTGAACATAAATAATGCTATTATCTTTTTGACCATGATCCAAGCCAAACGGCCTGGCTGTGATCGCATCCATTTTCTGCCAAACATGTTTTCGATCATAAAGACAGCACCACTCGCCAAGAAATATTACAGGACAATCAAACTTCCATGTCCGTTCATCTGCTGTGGTAATTAAATAACGTGGGATTTTAGGCAATAGTGACAAAAAATTTTAAATATTTTTTCTTATTATTCAATAAATTCGCTATAAATTACTGCGGAGCGATACGAATATTGAAAATCAAGAAATTCCGTTTAACTGATACGCAAATATATGGTAAGCTTGGTAGCGGGGATGCTATTTGCTTTCAAGAAATGCCATAAAACCACCTTCTTTATTGGTTAGTCGCTTTCCAATAGCCATAAGCTTAGTTTCATATACATTATAACTTATTAAAGCAATAATAACAGTCAGAATACATGTTATGGTAAAAACAAGATATACATTATCTATACCGATCAATTTTAATCCATTTTTCAGGTAGAGAGCAATGATTGGATGTAAAAGATATACTCCGTAAGTAGCAACACCAAACAGCTCCAGAGGATAGGCGATTACCTTCGGCGCATATTGATAAAGGTCAAATTTGTAAAAAGATATCACAAATATAATTGAAAAAAACATAAACATGAGTCTATTCCATCCGGTAACAATATGTATCTGGTCTCCACTTACGGGATAATACAAGAAAAAGAGTACCGGAATCAGAAATAAGCATAAATTCAATACATGTCCAATCTTAAAAGTATTAAGATTATAAAATATTGCAATACCTGATGCATATAAAAACAGGTTATTAAACGGGTTTACGTATGTCACCCACTGAGAAGCTATTGTATCACTACTTTTTAATAAGTAAAATGAAAATATTACTGACATAACAAAGGAAAGAAAAACAAACAAATTGCCATATATTTTATTTTTGCTATAAAAACCAATAACTATCGGAGTCAATGAGTAATAAACCATCTCATTCCCTATTGACCATGCTCCGGTATTTATATAGGCATCGGGCTTAATAAAGCCAAATACCGTTGTCATATTTGCAATAATACTGATTATCGATATTGATTCTCCCTGGATGTATAGCGGCACCAAGGCAAGGAAAATACAAATCCATAGCAATGGCCATATTCTAAATATCCGTCTTATAAAAAAAAATACTGCAGTTTGTGCGTCAACTATATAATTTGAATATACAATTGACATACTTAAACCAGAGAGTATAAAAAAAATCGATACCCCATATATTCCGAGACGCCCTAACAACACCGAAGAATCATTTGCAAAAAAGACGCCGCCTGTCAAATGGTAAATCATTATCGATATTGCCATTAACCCCCTCAACCAATCAAGGGAATATATTCTTTCACGCATTTTCAACGTTTATTATAATGGATATAATTTCCAATAACCTGTACAGTTCAAAACATATCCCATTCAAGTCCTGTCCCTTTAGCAACATCATGCTTTATGGATTTGCCCAATACCACATCAAAATATTTTGTAGGTAATCCAAAACCCGGCCTGATTGCTCGAACATTCTCACGGGTGAGTATATCTCCTCTCTTGATATCTTTTACCACATACAATGAGCGTCTGAACTGCAGTGACTTTTTTTCCTGCTCGCTGCAACCATAGCTGACCTGCCCTAGAGATTGCCATGCACGTTCAGTTTCTACAACTAGTTGAGCCATTTCAGCTGGCTCCATGGAAAATACACTGTCTACTCCGCCAGCAGCGCGATTGAGTGTGAAATGTTTTTCTATAACTGTAACACCAAACGACACGCTTGCAACAGAAACACCAACTCCCATTGTATGATCCGATAGCCCCACTTCACAGTCAAACAGCTCCCGGAGATGAGGAATGGTCACAAGATTTGTATTTGCAGGAGTAGCTGGATAGCTGCTTGTACATTTGAGCAATATCAAATCTTTACACCCTGCATTTCGTGCTGCGCGAACAGTTTCATCCAATTCACCTGCGGTAGCCATACCTGTAGAGATAATCAATGGTTTACCCGTAGCTGCAACTCGCTTTATCAACGCAATATCGGTGTTCTCAAAAGAGGCGATTTTGTAGCATGGAATATCAAGTGTTTCAAGAAAATCTACCGAAGTATCATCAAACGGCGTACTGAAAACAATAAGACCAAGCTCACGAGCTCGGTCGAAAATAGGTTTATGCCACTCCCAGGGAGTATCAGCCTCGCCGTAGAGTTTATAAAGTGATGTGCCTGACCATAAACTGCCTGGATCGCTGATATGAAACTCACGCTCGTCGATATCAATGGTCATAGTGTCGGGTGTATAAGTCTGGATTTTCAGTGCATGAGCACCCGACCCGGCGGCAGCCTCAACAATTTTCAGTGCACGGTCAAGAGAGTGATTATGGTTCCCTGACATTTCGGCGATGATGAAGGGCGGATGGTTTTTTCCTATTAACCGACTGCCAATTTTGATACCTTCAGCCATGAGCATGAATCCTCTTTAAATATGAGGTGGACTCAGCTTTATAGCCCGCCCCTGAAAACAAATGATGAGAACGTTCATTTCCTCCAAGCACAACTGCTTTAATAACATCTATTTCAGGCCTGAATTTTTTCAGCCACTCCTCTGCACTTTGTAACAACTCATATCCTATCCCTGAGAGATGAATATCTGGAACAACATAAATAGAAACATCTGCCACACTATCCTGGATATCGAATCGAACAACCCCTACAGCAACCTCATGCAGAGTCCCGATAAGCAACGCCCTTTCAGAAGATGATAAAACCGCAGCAAACCATTTTTGATGATCACGCCATTCAATCTTGTGACTATTGCGTGATACGGCCCTGATCATGTTATGATTGCGCCATTTGAACAGGTTTTCAGAATCATCCAAGGTAGAAATTCGGATCTCTATCCCGCTACAGCGCATTTCTCTGATTACTCGTAAAACGCCTTTTCCATCTACAGCACAAAAAGCGTTACGCGAAAGTAGTCGAAGTAGGTTGGTATTTTCAATGAGTGCAAACAGATGACGATGTATCGAACCGGTAACATCTTCATCGGTGTCAGGTGCATACAATAAACCTTCACAAGCTGCATCTCTGACCTGCATGATCTGATTTTCAGCAGTAGCAATAGCAATGGTGGGCAAACCCAAGCAACAGCGCTCCCAGGTTGCAGAACCACCTGCTCCTATCGCAAGATCGGCAGCAGCCATCAACTCACCCATGCGGCTGGTTTGAACATGGGAAGTAAATTCACGGGCAGCACATAAAGCTTCAATCTGCGCTCTGAATGGGTTTTGCAGACCAATAACCACATCAACATGAATGCTGCCCAGTCTATTGCCGTCTAATGCAGAGAGAGCTTTGGCGGTATAATTTTCAGTATCAACTCCCCCAAAAAAGAGCAAAATCCGTTTTACCGGTACTGTTCGAGGCTTAAGTTGTTGACGCAACTGACGAAACTCATCTCGGAGCAATGCGTAGCGGGGTCCAAGCAACAATTTACAATATGCTGGAACTTTGCCTGCATAACGGGCTTCCATGTCAGAGTAGAAATTTTGATCCAGCAGCACATCACAATCATGAGGGCGATCAGCAATATCATCTATAACCAGAATACGCCTGACCGTTTGTCGAAGTGCTGACTCCCAGCGTGAATCCAATGCATAGTGGTCAACAATCATCCACTCCCAGGTTTTATCTGAGAGTACCTGAACCACAGCTTCAGCATCGGCGGATTGAGTTGTTTCAAGCCAGTGAGAATGAGCCAGATCTTCTGCAAAAGAGTCGGTAGGCAGGCCCTCAAGAAGAGTGCATTCATAACCCTTCTCAGTCAAAATCTTCTGCAGATATTGTGGAAGATGACGACTTATAAATCGAATTGCAATAGCCCGGGTATGCAAGGCATCAGCCAAAGTCAGACAACGCATGAAATGTCCCGTACCTATCTGGCCTGAGGCATCAACACGAATGGCGACGTTCATTTGATGCACTCAATTCAATCGTTTAAATCCAGCATGACATACAGGCCCTTTAAGCAAACTTGTCACATCCCGTCCATCTTCACACTCTCTGATCAAACCAAATACCGGATCAAGAGCGTCAAAAAAACCTGCAACAACATCAGGAGTATGCTCAATACAGACATAGACACTGTTGCCAGCGATATATCCTTTTGCAAGCATCTCTTGAGTAATCAGGGTTTTATATGCCAGTGAACCGTAACTCCGGAAAGTGAAACCGGTAAGAGAAGGCAATCCCCAGTGATCGATCTTTAACCCATGCTTGTCGGCAAGCTTCTGCCAGCCTTGGCGGATCGTCAAGCCCGTCGTCGTGATGCTCTCCCATGACTTAAGACGTTCCATAACTTCCAGCGTTTTAAGTGCCGCAGTCGGGCCAATACGTTCTGTCCAGAAGGTGCTGCTGATGAAGGTACTTTGCGCAGCCTCCATTACCGAGCGTTTGCCAATAGTGGCTGTGATTGCATAGCCATTACCCAGAGCCTTGCCAAACATGGCCATGTCCGGTTCAACTCCATACTTTTTATGCAAACCGCCAAAAGTCTCACGAAAACCGGAAGTACATTCATCAAAGATCAGAACAATCCCCCTGTGAGTTGCAAGTTTGCGCACTTTATGAAGAAAATTATCTTCGGGGCCCATATTGCGAACCACCTCCATCTTGATCACCCCGATATCATGCAGACTGACCAGCGCTTCAAGTTCCTCAAAATTGTTATAGTTGAACGGAAAGACTGTTCCTCTCAGACTTTGCGGAACACCATTCGGCTCAAGACCTGGCAATAAATGTCCTGCCAGATTTTTGTAATCTCCGAGATTTGCAGAAAGATACCAATCATGCCATCCGTGGTAACCGCAGATTGCAACGTTATCTTTTCCGGTAGCAGCACGTGCAATACGGATTGCGATTGCATTGGCCTCCCCACCTGATCGAGCAAGTCGCACCATATCTGCCCAAGGGTGCAGTTCAATCAGCTTTTCGGCCAAATAGACCTCTTCAGGACAATTGAACGTTGACATGTTGCCATTATCAATTGTTTTTCTCACGACATCATCGACTTCAGGATGACCATATCCCAATGTGTTGGTGCCGATACCCATGATCGCCATGTCAGTATATTCATTTCCATCCAGATCCCATACCTTGCACCCTTTTGCCTTGCTGAAATATGCCGGCCACTGCTCGGGCAGAAACATCTCGGCACGCTTGGAAAGCAGCATGTTGCCACCGGGTATAATTTGTTTTGCTCGTTTCCAAAGTTTCTGTCCTTTACCCATGGTGGCTCCTTCGTTACGGATGGTATGCTGATTAATGCTGAATATTTCCGGTTGCTGACGCTGGAGATCATGCACCTCCAGCCAGGTAAAATCAGTGCGCGGATGAAAATGCCGGAACACCTTTTCAATGACGATGAAATCCGCCGGGTCATCGACAGTCCAGCGCAGAGCCGACAAATCCTCACTATGCTGCATTGCTGCCCTGGAGAAAAAAGCGGTTTCACGTAAATAGGGAGTAACATGCTCTCGTTCAAAAGATAACCGGGCTTCCCTGGCGGCCTTTTCAAGCGATTTACCGGTAAAGACCTCAATATCAAGACCGTCTGGATAGGTGGGCGGATTGATATTGCTGTAGTAATCAACTCCGGCAGCCTTGAATCCGCGAATACATTCGTCTACAAGCTCCGGATCGACAAGCGGGCAGTCACCGGTTATCCGGACAACCACATCCGCACCGTGGACTTTGGCTGCCTCAGCATAGCGGTCGAGAACATCATTTTCACTCCCCTGCTCGCAGGCATAGCCCAGATAACGGACATATTCGACCAACGGTTTATTATGTTCATCGGTTGAAGTCGCGACCACAATCCGGTCAATCTCCCTCGAAGCAGACAGACGCGACAGAAGAAGTTCAATCATAGGCACACCTCCAACAGGTTTCATTACCTTGTTGGGAAGTCGTGTGGAGCCCATACGGGCTTGGACAAGCGCAACAACTTTCATAACGAGGACCAGCAGGAAGGATTAATCAGGTTTTCTGCCTCACAATAAAGATCAGGCAGATGATCAGGCAGAATAATAGACGAAGCTTTAATGATTTGATCAAGTTGCTCAATGCTGTCAGCCCCAAAGACAACTCGATCAATTTCCGGGAATGTTAAGGGATACGCCAAACAAGCCTGAACGGGAGAAACGTTCTGATCGGCAAGCCATGTATACCATCTCTTGAACAGATCACTCCACGGAGTGAATTTTGACGGGACAGCATTTGCAGGCATAAGCAATAAACCCTGTAAAAAAGCAGATCGGGTATGAATTTCAACCTCTTGATCTTTGAGACGCTGAAGCCAGCCTGTTCGAAGGAGACGACTATCAATAATATTAAACGGAGCTTGTACAAGATCAAAATGATATAGCCTTAGAAGTTCATCCAATTCAAGGGGATTATAAATGGAAACTCCGACTTTTAGCACTTTACCACACTCTTTCAGCCTGCACAACGTCTTATATAAATCTTTTCCATGAACTCCAAGCAACTGCTCAGGGCGATGAAGCAACAATGCGTAAATAGTGCTTACTCCGAGACGTGCAAGTGATGCTTCGACATGCGCCATAACCCATGCGTCAAATTGCGGGCAATCATCCGGAATCGCAGGCAGCTTTGTCACCACGTTGAAGTCGTCAATACCTGCCTGGCCAAGAGATGTTTCGCTCTCCCCGTAAGCAATAGCCGTATCAAGCGTATCAATGCCATTTGACAAGGCAAGATCAAGCATCGCAACTATCTCCGTCATTGTCACTTGACCGGTCTTGTTTGCAATACCGTATTGCAAACCAAATTGGGCCGTACCAAGTGCCAGACGACTCAAGCGCTGAACTCCTTGTAGCAGTTTACCATCGTTTCTTTTTGCTTCATATCGGTTTTAACTTTCCTAAAAAATCGTTTGATGACCAATCGGCGTATTTAATTTTTTTACGACCTCCTGCTGCTGTGCCTTTGTCAAAGATGGATACATTGGCAAAGTCAGCGCCTCACTGTAATAACATTCAGCTTCAGGAAAATCAGTGCGGATAAACCCCATTCGCTCATAATAAAAATGGTGATACACAGGAATGTAATGCAGGTTAACTCCGATTCCGTGGCTGCGTAAGCGCTCAAAAACTTCACGTCGATTAAACTCCCGTTTATTTTGAGGCAACCGAATAACATAAAGATGCATTCCGGAATAACTGTCAGGATGCTGCCAGGGTATCGTTACTGGTGAGTTTTCAAAAAGTTTGTTGTAATGCGCCGCAAGATCATGCCTTTTGGCAACAAACTCATCAAGTCGATGCATTTGACTTAAGCCCAACGCAGCATGGATGTCGGTCATGCGATAATTGAAACCAAGATCAATCTGCTGGTAGTACCATGGGCCATCAGGTGCATGAGTCATTTCGCCGGGGTCACGAGTGATTCCATGACTACGCAGTCGCACCATCTGATTGGCCAGATGCCTGTCATTTGTCACTCCCATGCCACCCTCGCCTGTCGTGATTATTTTAACAGGGTGAAAACTGAATACCGTAATGTCACTGTAGCGCCCATTGCCAATGGGTTCGCCTTTATACTTTGCCCCAATAGAATGTGATGCATCTTCTATGATTTTAAAACCATATTTCTGACTGAGAGCATGAATACCTTCCATATCACAGGGTTGGCCACACAAATGCACAGGAATCACAACTTTTGGCAGCTTGCCGTTTTTTTCTGCCAAAATCAGTTTATCTGCCAGGCGCTCTACACTCAGGTTGTAGGTGCGAGGGTCAATATCCACAAAATCAACCGTTGCGCCACAATAGAGCGCGCAGTTAGCGCTTGCCACAAAAGTAATCGGCGTAGTCCAGACAATATCCTCCTTGCCGACACCAAGCGCCAGACAGGCGATATGCAGTGCACTGGTCGCACTGTTAACTGCCACGGCATGTTTCGCACCGCAGTAATCGGCAACCACCTTTTCAAATGCAGGGACTGTTGGACCCTGGGTCAGAAAGTCTGAACGCAAAACGTTAACGACTGCATCAATATCTGCCTGGTTAATGTCCTGGCGTCCGTAGGGAATTATGCTCATGAGATTTTACCTTTGAATTTGCAGTTTGATTCTATCCACGCCTGCACGAAAACGTTGCTCATCTGCCTGAAGGCTATTGAACACGGTATAGATCAGGAATTGGACAATGCGTTACCTATAGCCGTCCTGATTATCTCGTGTGGTGGATTAACGGAATCATAATTATTAATGAAGCGAGACTGCTCAGTAATCATACGTTGATAATCAGCCTTAGGCGTTTCAAGCAGCGTGATCACCCGATTTTTCAATGCCTGATAATCATCACCGTCAAAATAGCTGATCCCTGCCTCCGGCATCCGATAATGCTCGTCATTTGTCACATTACACCAGAGCACCTTTTGCCTCCAGGCAAAAACCTCGCAAAGGGTGGTCGAATTAAGCGCAACCGTCAATTCGCATTGTTCGGCTGCTCGATACGTCGAAAAATCGTTGCGGTCTGACTTGAAAATGGTAACCCGCTCACCAAAAAGGCTTCTATAGAACTCTCTCTCCGCATCATCATCATTGCGTGGACAAATCAGCATGGTTAAATCAGTTTCAGCCAACAGTCGAGAGAGCAAGCGGTTCAATCCTGATATCGCAGCGCCAACTCTTCGCGACATTATGGCCGAATAATCCTCACCAACGATCTCCTTATAAAAATGGCCATGCCATTGCGAAACATAACACAAGTCATATTTGCGCTCTTTTTTGCCCGTTGAAATCACACTTTTGTAGTATCCACCAATCAGGCTGCCAACAGGAATACACGAGTCAATCGTATGGCCATGTTTGCGATAAAGCTGAACATCACGATCACCAAAACAAAAAAAATTTGTCATGGAAATATGGGCGTAGGGGTGTGGCGACTTCGGTAAATAGTCTCTTACACAGGCAAGTGTTCGCGTACCATTCTGAATGGCAAAATAGACTCTTGTCTTGTCCAACCTGCTCAAAGTCTGAAACAGGCCTGAATTGTCGATGAAGGTCAGAACAACCTTCGCTCCAATCTGATCTATACAGGCCAGCAGATACTGCTTGTACAACTGACTGAACAAATCACCGACCGATCTTCCCTTTATGACAACCGACCAATTTATGAACCGCATACGCCAGAGAGTACGAGCCATCAATCCCGGCGTTATAACAAACTTACTGCTTTTTTCACCGTTAACCGGAAGGGTGGTCGCCGGAAGCTCCTTGAGCACAAGCTTTCGTATCCAGAAATCCGCTTCGTGAAGAATGACTATCCTGTTTTTTTCCGGACCGGAAAACGTCACATAAGAGCGGATAGCAGTGAGTTTACCGATCATACCAGCCACTTCACAACCTCAAACACCTCCGCATATTTTACGCCAATCCGCTGTCCGGCATTCTCCGCCTCGTTTCTGAAAAAGTTGATCCACTTTTCACCGGTTCGGTCCACTTCTGTAACGTGTGCACGAATAGCCTCTTGCTTGATTTTCCAAAATTTGCTGATATCAACATAAAAATTGCCACGGAACTCCAGGGTTGAGTGATACCAGTTACTGCGATACATCAATAAGCGTGGTACATGACGACAACTATGCAGGGAGGACTTCGAAACAGCCTGATGGTCGTGATGGATATCGCCCGTCCAGTGGGCATAGACCATATCTATTTTTTTCTCTTGTACTATCTTGAGAATCTCAATGTTCAGGGTATCTACAAACTCAACTTCAAGGGTTTTGAAGTTGCCGCACAACATCTCTTTGACTCCCAATATCGCCATAGCATTGTGAGCCTCGATCAATGCTGTTTTATTGGAACGAACTTCCTGATTGTATTGATCTGCAAACCCGGATATTGTGGCAACAAATACATACACATCATCACCCTGCATGGCGTGTCGAGCCAAAGCTCCGCCACAGCCAAGCTCCACATCATCGAAATGCGCACCAATTGCCAATATGTTCATCCGCCGGATCTTAATAATTCTTGTGAAGTCTTTATTCCATGATTAAAGAGTACGTCCAATACACTCAGGAAGGGAACAAACTCACCGAACTGCTGGGTATATAGAGGGTGCGTAAAATCCTGCCAGATCACTTCAATTCCAGCCCTTGTAAATGGTTCTGCCTCAAAATAATCCCGCGCTCCCACGCCTGAAAGATAGTGAGTGGCGGCAACTTTCTGGAGTAAATTCACTAACAACTCATTTTTTGTGCCAACCGGATCAAGCTCGCTTGACCACACCCAGGGTATTCGTACATCAAGCATATCCATCAGCATCTCAATAAATGCCATGTTGAAATCGCGCAGCAGTTGAAACGGCTTTGCATACAATTGTGAGACTTCCGGCATCAACTCACTGTAAAATGGTGCTTTGCGATAGTTATGCTCAAGAAGGCGCAAATTGTCCTGACGCCAATCAATAATTGTGGATAGTTCAATCTGGCTGATGGCCGTATGACGCGGGGCTTTATTAACACTGACTGAAAGCCATTTTTCACCCTGAGCTGTCTTGATTTTGTCCCGATTTGTCCAGCCCCTGCTACTGCTGACGTACTGCACACTGTCCAGTGCGATATACATATCTGCATGCAGAAAACGATGAAAAAATCCCAGATAAGGTGCAAAGTCCGGCTGGTGGATAACAACGATTTTTTTGTTCATTTAATGTATTTCCATTAGTGCGCCAATAACGCGCTGAGTACCCTGCAATCCAATATTTCGCATACCAGCCTGACTCATTTTTTCCAAAGGCAAAACAGGGTTGAACAAGGGCTGCGATAATGATTCGTGGTACCCTGCAAAAACAGAGCCGCCCAGCCGCTGTAGCTCATTACCGACAGGTATCTCAAACAGCTCATTTGCAATCACCACGCAGGGCAGACCAGATGCATTGGCCTCAAACGGTGTGATCCCGCCGCCGGTGATTGCAAGTTCGTGATAAGAGTACTCCTCAATCATTGAATGCACTCCACATTTTAATGTAAAACTTTCGGTCAGAACCTCATGCAGTTTTGCGATATGCATAAATGCCGCCCCAATAACAACGGTGGCTGTCAAGCCCATCTCTTTGAGAAACTGTACCACTTTAACCGTCACGCCATAGGTGTCACTGCCGCCAAGTGTCACAAGAATACTTCCCGACTGTTTACGCTCTCGTGTGTAACGCTGAATTTCCGGATTAAGTATCAGATACTCTGCACCTCGCAATACTTTTGCTCCCTGAAGTGGCTCATCGGCATCAAATGCCAGGGCTGCGATATGCAGGTCAGCCAGTGCGGCTCCCGAGCCTCGATCGTCGAAGGTCACAAGCGCAATATTTGCTCTCTTGATATGTTCTGCATGACGAAGATCAGTATCAATACGGTCGTTTATCCACAAGGTGATACCGTCTTTCATAATCAGCGAAGCTTCCCAACTACTTGTGTAATCATACAGATCCACTACCCTGTGCCGTATCCCCCGCTCAACGAGAATGTGCAAGGATGGCGGATGATCATTCAGATATATGATATATTGCAACCCGGACTGTGTCAGGGCATCAGCAAGATTCATGGCTCGGTAAAAATGCCCCATACCACGTGCATGGGAGCTTTCTATACAGATTGCATACATAGGTCAATAGCCTCTTCTGTTTCTATCCAGCGATCAGGTGCATGAGCAGCTATTGCACAAGCTCTGCTGTAGTCATCTTCCGTGTCAACAGTCAGTCGCAGACCAGGGCGGCGCTTGGATGCTGAAACCTCCAGCACTCCTGTTTTGAAAATCTCCGGATGCTCCTGAATATATTCGTTCACATGCTCCCTGTGATTTGGAGCATGACCCTCATGCGCACTTCTCTCCAGAGCTGCAAAAGTAAATATTTCAGCTCCAACACCCAAAGGCATCATGCCAAACGAGTGGGTATAGTCGTTTTTCTCAGAAAGATGCAGCTCAATGAGCCGCTTCAACTCAGCAATATCAGTAAACGGGTTATCCGCTGTAAGCCTCACAACCTGCTCAAAACGGTTTTCCAGGGCACACTGGTAATAACGATCAAGCACATCGGTTTCACTGCCACGGAACAGAGCGGCACCTGCCTGTAAACAGTGCTCAGCAATACTATCATCCTGCGGTAGATTGCTTGTTGCAACCACCACCTTGACAGGAAAGTCGAGAAGCAATAGTCGGCCAAGCACATGATCCAGAAGTACCTTGCCAGCAACAGGTTTCAGTACTTTACCCGGCAGGCGGGTTGATCCTGTTCTTGCTTGAATAATAATACCAATACTCATGCCAGATCGCTCCAGTTGAGTACACTGTCTCTCTCAATATCTGAGGCTACCCTACGTCCGGCTATTTGCTCAAAATATTTCGGGTCAATGCCATAACCAGGCCGCTTGACGGCTATATCATCTTCAGTGAGGCGCGTTCCAGCCTTCACGCTGCGATCGAGCACCACACTTTTACGGTTATTTCGACGGGTAATTTTTTCGCTCTCTGCAGGTCTTTTGATTCCTGTACCTCGCATGATTTCGAAGTTGCGCACTTCTTCAACCAGCCATTTCATTTCTGCAGGATCAGCAGAAAGCATATGGTCTGGTCCATCTGCACGTTTGTCATAGGTAAAATGCTTTTCGATCACCCGCGCTCCCATAGCCACTGCACAAAGACAGGCGACAGGCGACAGTGTGTGATCAGAGTAGCCTATATCAAATTGCGGAAAGGCCTGCATCATCGTCTGCATGGCGGCAAGATTGACATTCTCGGCATGAGCAGGATAACTTGTAATGGCATGCAACAAAATCAGTTTCTCATTGCCTTCCGCAAGAATTGCAGCCACCGACTCACGCACCTCCTCCATTGTACACATACCGGTTGAGAGCAGAAGCGGCTTGCCTGTTCGGGCAACATAACGCAGAAAAGGGATATTTACTGCATCATCAGAGCCAATCTTGTGTGCGCCTGCTCCACATTTTTCGAGCAAATCCACATCAGTTGCATGTGAAGGTGTCGAGAACCAGTCGAGACCTTTGGAGTCAGCATACCTGAATACATCGTGATGCAAGGCCTCGTTCACCTCATATTTCAGGAAAAGCTCATGCTGCGAGACCACACCGGTATTCTCCATATCGAAAATCGCTTTGGTACTCGCTATGGTGTCGGCTCTATAGGTTTGTAATTTGACGGCATCGACTCCGCAGCCATGCGCCTCGTCAATCAAACGCTTTGCCTCAGCAAAAGTTGTAAAGTTACCACCGATCTCTGCAATGATGTAGCAGCGATCTACACGATAATTATTGAACATATTATTTCCTTAGTTCAAAACAGTGAAATGCAGGTTGCTCAATACCGGGTAGTGTTTTATCAATTTCTATCAATGGATCAAGAAAAACTTTCATTATCTCTATCCATTTCGATTTTATTTCAATTAACCTATTAGGAGTAAGTTCATTCGACATTTCGAGCAGCACTGGAAAAAGCGGTCTGAGACCAATATCCCAACTCTGAATTATTAGTTTACTCAGGTGATAATGGTGTCGTTCAACTTTCAATCCAGAGCATTCAAACATTGACTGCCATTCGTCCAAAGACTTGGCTTGACGAATATTATCTGCAAACCGACCTCTATCCAACATTTCAAGAAATTTCCAACGCGTATCTTTACCATTTACATACAACTGGTTATAAAAACTATACTTGGGAAATGTGATGTTAGGGAGCATCAAGCAAGCACACCCGCCGGGCTTGAGGACACGCGAAATCTCTGAAATAACAGATTGCGGAGAATCGAGCCAATATACGATGTTGGAAAACACACTGTTAAACATTTGATCAGGGAAAGGTAACGGCTGATTCGCATCCCCTTGTTTCAGCGATCCGTACAAACCGAGCTGAGATGCCTTTTTGAGCAGATTGGATTTGTGATCAAACCCCACATCAATCTGGTATTTCGGAGATTTGGTTACTTGAACGCTAAGATTGTCGTCATACGTATCAAAACAATCAACATTCTGAAAAAACTGGTCAAGTTTTGTTACAGAACGAAATGCATCAAAACTTTTGTCAAATTCTCCTCCAGCTCTTATAAATGAAAATGTACCATCTCCACATCCTAAATCCAAAGATGGGGTAAGCATTTCAAAAGCGCTCATTGTCCTTATATCAATCTCTCTCCAAAGCGCAGTTTCTGGGCGAAGCCAAAATACGCTTAACAATTGCTCTAATGTATTATATTTTGACATAGTGTTTGTACGTTTAACAGTTCAAATTAAAGGTTACAGAGATTACTTTCCAATGACCTGAATGCGATGTACATAGTTGCGCACTATGAACGACCGATCGCCGACCTGAGCAGGCTGATCCTCGGTTTTCCTTGGCAAATAGCATTTCCGGCAAACCTCACTTTGTAAAAATCCATGATGCAGTAACAGCGTGTCACGCACGGCCTGCATTTTCTCGCCATGCCAGACATCATGAACAGTTTCATGATAAATGTTACCAATAACATCCTGGTTCTCTTCATCATTTGAGCATTTCATCACCAGACCGTCAGCCCCGATCACCAGACGCTGATACTGCTGCGGACAGGTAAACTCTTCCAGATACTCAATCTCTGTATCGTTAAAAAGATAGTCGATCAGGGGATTGAATGCCACTAAATCGACAAGTGGGGCAAAAATGTTGTAGTATGTATCAAGACCGCTCTCCAAAATTGAAGGCCAAATGCCCTGAACTTTAATAACCGGTCGCTTGAGGTTGTGCTCTTTTTTATAATTGTATATCTCCTTTATTTTTCCAAGCAAATCATCAAATTTCAGCGGTTTTCGAACACTTTCATAAATTTTTCCTGTGCCGTCAATTGAGATGGTTATCCAATCAACGCCCGCTTCAACCATTTGTATAAAAAAGGGCAGTGCCAGTTTACTGCCATTCGTCAACATCGATACCTCTTTAATGCCATGTGCCTTGGCATACTGTATCGCTTCGATAAATTTCGGATGCAATGTCGCTTCGCCTCGTAAACTCAGGCGTATTGCCGGTACCTTTCCATCTATTTCATCAATAATTTTTTTATACAAATCCCAGTCCATCTTCGTTACCTGTACTTTCTTCCTGAATTCATCAGTAATCGTGTAGCACATTGGGCATTTGAGATTGCACACTGATGAGAGTTCAATATCAACAAGCAATGGATAATCCGAGATTTCTTGTTTAAGCGGATATGACGACCAATTATGGCGATACGCCTTATACTGCTCTTCCCAGCCTTCACCGCGATACTGTTCAAAAAGAGCCTCCCTTTCTGCTGTATCCAATGAATAATTTCCCTTGTTAATAGGTACGTTATGCGTGGTCATATTCTCATTTTTTAACATTACTTTTCAGGATGCTTTCGATTCCCTGCTGAAATGAGTATTCTGGCTTCCAGCCAATAATTTTTTCAGCTTTTGATATATCCGCTACTACATCCATCAATTCGTTAGCCCTAAAAACGTTATCGCTGATAATATTTTTTTTTGTTCCTGCAATCTCCTGAATAATATTGATTGCTTCGAGTACACTTAACGAAACGCCTGAACCGATGTTAAAAACGCTGTAACCGGAACGCTTGTTCAATGTAGCAAGCAGTGCCGTCAACACATCGTCGAGGTATATATAATCCCTTTTTGGCATTAAATCCTTTACAGCAATAGTGTTTCCGCTGTCAAGGGCCTGACTGATGATAAAGGGAATTAAAAAGTTCTCCGCCTGGCCAATGCCGTACACATTAAATGGACGTAACGTCGTCACTGGAAAATCATAGGTGTTTGCATAAAACTCGCAAGCTTGTTCAGCAAGCCATTTTGTCATCGCATAGGGATTGCTTGGTCGGATTGCACTCTCCTCACTGATCGGCAACCGCTCTGGATGACCATAAACATACGTGCTGAGAGAGGTCAATGGCATATTTCCTGCTTTGCAAAACTCCAGAACATTGACCATGCCAAGAACATTTGTCTGATAAAATGGCTGTGGATTAAGCCAACTGTCCGGCACAAATGTTTTGGCTGCAAGATGGTATACATGCCCGATATCCTGCGTTGTAAACTTCTTCAATGTCTCCTTCTCTGCGATGTCTCCATCGGCAGAGGTTACCGGCACAACAGAGAACCCCCTGTCATGCAATAGTGAAACAAGTGCTCTGCCAATAAAACCGTTCGCACCAGTGACCAGTATCTTACTCACGTACCACTCTCCTTGACTATGAATTCTCTTTTCTTTGGTGCATCTATTGATCAGAATCGACTTGTGAAAGGCTCAAACCAAGACCACACGCAACAACTGAAAAAACGCTCACTCTTTTGAGCAAGAGTCTGCACAAAGTGCCTAAATATTATAAATGTCTGCCTTGTATCCGCTCAGATTTGCAGGCTGTACAAACCATTCTGCCGTTTCAGTCAAACCCTTCCGGAAACCTTCACGACTTCCGTATCCTGGTTCCCAGCCTAGGAGTTTTTTGGCTTTCGCGTTATCAGCCCACAGGCGCTCCACTTCTGAATTTTCCGGACGCACTCGAACTTCATCGGTGATGATTTCAATCTCGGCATTCATGGCTTCAGCGATTAAAAGGGCAGTGTCACCAACCGATATCTCAAAATTGCTGCCAATATTTATCACTTCTCCCAGTCCCTTTTCAGCATTCAGTGCTGCAATAAAACCGGCAACAGTGTCCTGCACATAGTTGAAATCACGTGTAGGCGAAACAGCGCCAAGTTTAATCTGACGCTTGCCGTTAGCTATCTGGGTAATAATAGTTGGAATGACCGCTCGTGCCGACTGGCGGGGGCCATAGGTATTAAATGGACGCACAATCACTACCGGCAAGCCGAATGATGCATAAAAAGAGTATGCCAACTGATCAGCCGCAATTTTGGTGGCTGAATAGGGGGACTGTCCCTGCAAAGGGTGTTCTTCTGTAATCGGAACAAAACGCGCTGTACCGTAAACTTCACTGGTCGAGGTATGAATCACCTTTTTAACTCCCAGTTCTCGTGCAGCCTGCAACACATTCAATGTCCCTTTAACATTGGTGTCCACGTAGGTGTCCGGTGAATGGTAAGAGTAGGGAATCGCAATCAAGGCAGCAAGATGCAATACAGCATCGCAGCCTTTCATAGCCTCTTTAACCCCATGTGGATCACGAATATCTCCGGCAAACACTTCAAATTGACCCTTGACATCAGCTTCGCAGTGATCGAGCCACCCCCATGAGTTGAATGAGTTGTACAGAACAAAAGCGCGAACGTTATATCCTTGTCTGACAAGAGTTTCAGTAAGGTGAGAGCCGATAAAGCCATCGGCACCGGTAATCAGAATTTTGCGGTTATTTGGCATGTGATTGACTGTACTTATGCTTTTGCGGGACAAATGTAGATTGATTGACAATATCCTGATAACTGCCTGTTCGCTTTATGCATCCATCACCCAACTCAACTATCTGCGAGCAGTTTTTGAGGGTAGTGATACGATGCGCTATGATAAGCAGGGTAAGTTCATGGCTGAGACCTTCTATAGCCTGCATGACAGCTATCTCTGTTTCGCTGTCCAACGCACTGGTTGCCTCATCAAAAATAATGACATCAGCCTGCTTGTAGAGTGCACGGGCAATTCCGATACGCTGACGTTGACCACCGGAAAGGCGAATGCCTCGCTCACCGACAAATGTTTGATATTGCTTTGGCCAGCTTTCAATACTTTCGGCAATTTGTGCCTGCCTAGCGGCTTCCCGGACACGATTGTGATCGATCTCTCCTTTGGGTATGCCAAAAGCAATGTTCTCTTCGATCGTACTGTCGGAAAGAAAAATAGCCTGGGGCACATGGGCTATATGAGCTTGCCAGGCTCGCTGGTTACCTTGCTCAACAACCTGACCATCAATTTCGAGAGATCCATCTGTTGGTTGAAGCAGTCCCATTACAATATCAAGCAGGGTACTCTTGCCACTACCTGTGGTACCGATAAAACCGATGCGACTGCCTTTAGCAATTTTGAGGTTCAGGCACTTGAGAACAAATGGAGATTGCTGACTGTATCGGAACGAGAGCTCTTTAAGGCTGATACTGTTCCTGAATGGCAAGGGCTCAGGAGCAGGTTTGTCAGCATAGTCAGGTAACGGCTGATCGAGTAGTTCAAGAGTGTCATAGAGCGCACTCAGGCTTCCCATTATACCGGACCACGCGCCATATGCTTGTTGCAGTACCGGAAGCAATCGCTGTGCACCCAGTGCAAGGGCACCAAGTATTGGTATGGCTTTGGCAATACCGTCAGTTTGCCTGGCAAGTGAATAGGCAAGAGCTGCAATAAGTATCATACCGAGGGCTTCCATCGCATAGCGAGGGCCATTGGTGATAAATGCGTTACTGCCCTGTGCACTGCGCAGAGGCAGGTCGGCATTGCGGTAAATCTGGCAATACGTTGCCTGACTGCCATCGATAAGGACATCGCGTATGCCACCCAGACCCTCTTGCAGGGATTTGATAACAAGGGTTGATTTTGTGGCGGTGCGTTCGCTGTTGATCGACAATTGTTTGCGAGTCATACGAATAATACCAACATAGATCAAACCAAAACCGCCGAAAGCTGCAAGCGCAATAACTGGATCTACAGACAAAAGGGCAACCAGAATGGTTACGAGCATTGCTCCCGAACTCAAAAGAGTGAGAAGCATTGTTATGATGTATATGACGCCATTCGTTTTATTTGAAATACCATTGATGATTTCGCTGCTGTTGCGTGCGCAATGGACGGCATAGGACTGGTAGAGCGTACGGCGGTAGATACTGATGCTAAGATCGGCCCCCGTGGCGTAGGAAAGCCGTGTACTTGCCCAAAGCAAAAGCAGGCGCATGGCGCCTGCGGCAAGCGCCGCTATGCCAAAAGCGATGGTGAGGGGTAAAAGAAGTTGCGATGGAGCCGTCAAACCAAGAGCCTTGATGACAGGTTGTACTGCTGAGTGTTCAAAAACACGCTGGGGAGCAGTTAACACGCCAAGAAAAGGCAATACCGAGCCTATACTGAGAATTTCGGCAAATGAGGCAAGCACCATCAGGATTAGAAGCAGACCGAATTGACTACGCCGCCGCGAAGTTATATGGTGCCAAAGGTGACTTAGAAGTTGGGTTATTGACTGGTCAAGTTGCACTATAGGGTATTATAATGATTGAACTATCAAAGAGTAAATCGCTTGATACCGTATTCCAACATCGGCACAGAGCGGTATAGTCACATTGCGCGAATATCCGCATATCGGACTTGGCAGTAGATATGAAAATAGCTCTCGGAAATTATGTACAATCCTGCGAGTACCCCGTTTGTAAGAAAATATTAATTTTCTTTTTTACTAAGAGCTTATTCGTAAATAATTTTGATATACTTCGGTAAAGCATTAAATTTGTCTCAAAAAGTAATTCATTACAATGGAAGAATTTATGCCAAAGATCAAGTCATGGGAAGTATCTGATTCTTTCTGGAATGTGGTAGAGCCACTCATACCTTCTCCAGAGCGAGATCCCAATAAAGCGTATCAACGAAAGTCTGGCGGAGGACGCAAACCAATCCCATCAAGAACGATCTTTGAAGGTATCATGTTTGTCCTGCGAACTGGTTGTCAGTGGCGAGCCTTGCCAAAAGAGCGCTTTGGCAGTCCCAGTTCAATTTATACCCATTTTGCACGATGGCAGCGTAAGGGCTTTTTTCTTGCACTCTGGAAGAAAGGACTGGCTGAATATGATGATATGGAAGGAATAGCATGGGCCTGGCAAAGCATAGATGGTGCCATGACAAAAGCTCCGCTTGCACGAGAAACTGTTGGACGAAATCCAACGGACAGGGGAAAAAAATGGCACAAAGCGTCATATATTGGTAGACGGGCGTGGCGTCCCGCTCTCGATAGTCGTAACCGGAGCAAACCGGCACGACGTGACTCAATTGAAACCAGTGCTTGAAAATATTGTCGTTAAGCGACCAGAGAGCAAACAACACCTTTGTGCAGATAAGGGATATAAAGGAAAGCCCGCCCTCTGATTATTATTTCTGAAGACTATGTTCCTCATGTAAAACAAATTAACGAAGAGGTAAAGGAGAAAAAAGATAACCCTGATTACAAGCCTCGCAGATGGGTTGTAGAGGTGTCTCATTCATGGTTTTATCGGTTCCGAAAGATTCTGGGGAGATTTGAAAAGCTTAACGAACGATATGAGGCATTGTTATTCATGGCGGCATCCATCATAGCTCTCAGAAAAGTTTGCTTTATTGACGAATAAGCTCTAAGTAATCGTTAGAGAACAACTATAACAAAAGAAATTAATGCCGTATATCGTCGTCATGAGTATTCTTGATGACGAAATCGAACGCATCCGTATCCGCTTTAAGACGATCGCGTGGGCCTTGGATGAACGGCTGAGACGTTTGTTTGCAGCTTCTGAGGCTTTTGCATTAGGGCGCGGTGGCGTTACCAAAGTTGCGTTAGCAACGGGTGTATCACGCCGTGCGATCCACGTCGGCTTGAAAGAGTTGTCGTCTGAAAAATTGCCTGTTGAAAACCAACGAAATCGAACCAGGAAAGACGGAGGTGGTAGAAAATCAATCATTGAGACAGAGGCTGGGGTAATGGATGCGCTTGAAAAATTGGTGGATCCGACATCACGAGGCAATCCAGAATCGCCTTTACGCTGGATCTACAAGAGCCTGCGTAAGTTATCTGACGAATTGAAGTTGGAAGGTTATTCAGTGAGCTATTAGAAAGTAGGTGATTTGCTGCACAAGTTGGGCTATAGCTTGTAGGCAAACCGAAAGGCGTTGGAGGGAACAGACCAACCAGACCGTAACGCCCAATTTGAGTTCATTAATGAGCAGGCAACACAATGCATAGCGGAAGGCAACCCTGTTGTTTCCGTTGATACGAAGAAAAAGGAGCTAATTGGCCCTTACAAGAACAATGGCACAAGCTGGCGCCCAGAAGGAGAACTTGAATTAGTTAACGTTTATGACTTTGTTGATAAAAAAGATAAAGAGAAGGGGCGTGTAAGTCCTTATGGCGTATACGATATCAGGAGTAATACCGGATGGATTAGTGTTGGAACGGATCACGATACAGCAAGTTTTGCGGTCGAGATAATTCGCCAGTGGTGGCATACGATGGGTAAACCGCGCTATGTCAATGCGTCAAAATTATTGATTACTGCTGATGGCGGTGGCAGCAACGGCAGTCGGGTGCGGCTTTGGAAATTGGAACTCCTAAAATTAGCCGATGAGATCAATATCCCAATCTATGTTTCCTATTTGTCTCTAGTGTCATGTCACTCCTCAATTGTCGGATAAAGTCGTAACAGCTTTTTTCTCGCCTTTTCGTTTGTAAAACGCCAATTTATCTTGGAATTTTTATTGTTTCGTTCGATCTCCCATGCTGCAACTTCCGACCTGACTTCTGTAATCGTATCAATGCGACGGTTCAAGCATTGAGTCGTCAAAACTCTCAATTCTATCTCTGCCATATTCAACCAGCTTCCGTGTTTTGGGGTATACACAAACTCGAACCTATCCAATAACTCCTTTGCTTTATTTGGTTTAAATGTATGATATAATGAACCTGGCTCATGCGTATTGAGGTTGTCCATCACCAGCGTAATCCGTTTTGCATGCTTGTACTGATTGGCTATTTCTTCAAGGAATTTTGCCCAGTCAGGTCTTTTTCTGTTTGTGGTTATTTGAACCATCCGTTTTCCGACCAACGGTTCATTGGCCATAAAAATATTACAGGTACCATTCCTGCTGTATTCATAATCATATCTGGCCAACTGCCCAGCTCTTGCCGGTATCGGTGTTCTTGTTTCAGCAATCAACTGCTTTGGTGATTCATCCATGCAGACGACCGGGTACAGGGTTCATAAGGTTGCTTATAAACGTCAAGCACCATCTCCATATGTGCCACAAAATTCCCATCACCGAGCGGTGGAATTATCCATCCATCCTTTTTCCAAGGCTTAATGACGTTTTTTTTAAAACCCTTCGGACGGTCTCATAGGAAATATTGTCCACATAGTCCAGTTCGACTACCTTATCTGCCAATAATCTAAGGGTCCACCGTTTATGCCCTTCGGGTGCGGGTGAGCAACTCAGGGCTATCAAATGAGCTTCAAAGTCCCCATCTGCTTTCCTGTGATACACTCGTATTGACAGTTTTCCTGTGAGGGCCACATCAAAACCCTCCTCTATAAATCGCTTTTTTACCCGGTCTATCGTTTTCATGCTGATATTCAGAACGCGAGCAATGGTTTCATTTATTGAACGTTCTATCTGGTATTCGCCTTCATCACAAGCCAGTAAAATCAAGGCATTCAGCATCGTTTGAGCCGCGCGCTTTCCTTTGTTACTGAGTGCATTCAGTTCCTTTCTCTCTTCTTGGGTCAGGGTCACTTTGTACTTCTTCATAGTCAAATCTTGGTTAAGTGATTATGAAGAATAAGATAACGATTTTATACGACTTTATACGAATGACATGACACTAGGTGCCAGCAAGTGGAATAAAATTGAACATCGTCTTTTCTCTTATATCAGCATGAATTGGCGTGGACAGCCCTTGATTAGTCATGAAGTCATCATTAATCTGATTGCCGGAACCACCACAAAAAAAGGGCAGAAAGTTCAAGCAGGACTGGATAATTCGTTATACCCGCCCGGCATCAAAGTCAGTGACGCTGAATTTGAAAAAATCCATATTATACGAAATGAATTTCATGGTGAGTGGAACTACAAAATTGAGCCAAATCACGAATAAATTGTTATAGTTATTTATTAACGACCGCTACGTACAAGTATAGTATCCAATAGACAACACAAATAAGCACCCATCCGGTCATAAGGATTACTGTGTGACCATACAAAACAACAGCTATAGTTGCCGGTATTATTGCGTAAAGCCAGCACAATGGAGCAACCAAGCTATTGCGAATAGGTTGTGAAAGATGCGAAACAAGACAGTTTACTACGTTAACTTTTATCAGACTATGCAGATGAGCGCTATCAGGTTGACCTGCATGAGTTTTGTTCCAGTAACGACGACCCATACTGAAAACGGTTTCGATAACAGGATAACCACATACCACCAATGGCGCCCATACTGAAACTTGCGGATTGCGCATCGGCAGCATTATAGCTACCCATGCAAGCAGAAACCCTAGTAGATACGCTCCGCCATCACCCATAAATATTTTCCCAAAAGGAAAATTAACAATAAAAAAGCCGCTGGTAACGACGACCAGAAGAACACACAACTGAACTAACTGCAGATCACCAACCTGCCATGCAATCAAGCCAAGAGCAATAAAACAAATCATCACCGTACCAGACGCCAAGCCATTAAAGCCATCAATAATGTTTGTCGCATTTGCCACTCCAGCAACTGCAAAAGCGGTAAACGCGACACCAACAGGGAGATAAGCCATTACAACATCGACACCCCATACATCAACGCGAGTAAGGCTGTAGCCAGTAAGCCACCATGCCGCAACAGCACTGAGCATCGTGGCAATGAGACGATCGCGAACACCAACTTTTTTAGTCAAATCTTCAGTTAAGCCCGCAGCAAATGCCGGCAAGCTGGCAAGAAGCATTTGACCGAGCAGTTGTGCTGTTGAAGCTGAAGCTAACCACCAGGCAGCAATCAACCCCACAAAGAGAGCAACACCACCAATGCGAGGCGTTGGAGCAACATGGAATTTTTGGACGCCATCAGTGGTATCGAGCGAATGCTTGCCATGCCATTTTTTGGATACCACCAAAAGCACTGAAATTACACACGAGATGATTCCTGGAACAAGCTGCTCTATCGAAAACGAAAAAGGTTGATTCACTAATAAAACAGATAGTTTAACTTGCTTTTAAGCTCTGTGCTGAGTATCAAGTGCAAAATCATCAGGATGCTCCTAATTCTATGCGCATATAGAACTATCCGGCTCTGGATAGGTCGCCTTACAAAAAGCAAGGGTACGGTTAAACCATGTGTATAACTCTGATGCAGACTGGGTCAGCGCCATGAAGAATTCGGATAGTCGTTGTTCATTTTCTTCATACTCATGATTGACAGCATTGCGCAGTTCACGAATCATTTTCCAGTGATCGACTGTATCCAGAATTCCGATTTTTTCCATGTACAGCAGTACAAAGCTGAACGGTTCAGTGCTTTGCTCTTCTTCCCGCGCTATAGCACGCATGACTTTACCTAAATGCTCCTGAAACTCACTGAATCGCACTCGGAAAGCAGCCAATGTTTCATGATTTTCGGGTGTCAATTGGTACCAATCGCTGATTGGGAGAAGCTGCAACGTCTGTTCCAGCGAGTAGTCCAGGTAGTTTCGCATTCTGCGTAAGTGTTCAATTTTTTTCCAAATCAACTGCACGTTTGTGCTCATAGCCTGCATCCTTGAGTTTTGGCAATTCGGGCGATGAGTGAACGGTCAACAGGCTGGCGAACAATGAGGTCAACAGGCATGTTCAGGCTCTCTTCAATGTTAATTTTGCACCGAATTTCATCCAGCAAGGTGTGGGGAGCGGCTTCAACATACAAGTCAACATCACCACCTCTTTTCCGGTCATCAAGACGTGAGCCGAAGAGCCAAATAGTGGCACTATCACCAAAATGATGATGTATCTGCTGGCAGATCATTTGTGATTGACAAGAGCTAAGACGCATAGCAACTTTTTTTTATTCAAAATACGGCTCCACCAATTTTCGAGTTGTTGTCCATGTTTTACTCTCAGTTGAGCATGTCTACGAGTCACCATAATGGCCGCTGGCAGAAATGACAAAAACCGTCACGATGCTTTCATTAACCTCGTAGATCAACTCTTCCAAAAATTTTTCCAGCTTCTTGATAATGGCTTTGTCACCAAGCTTGTAAAAATAACTGATCTCCTTCTGCGCATCCTTTGAAATTATGAGAGTATAGTTTCCCATATTTTTTTTGGATCAGTTATCGTAATGAAGCGGCCTGCCTTTATATCCTCCCTGCCCCGTTCAATGGCCTCAAGGACTTTTGGATTGGAGAAATACTTATCCGTGTCGCTCATTATTTTTGCAGGAATAATTTCGTAGGCCTCAGCTTTGCCAGACTGAACAACAACTCGCTCATTATTAGCCATGACAAGGTACTTCTTGAGATTCCTGCGTAACTCTGTTGTGCTTATCGCTATCATAATCACCTCTCTTTGTGTTATACGCTCGCCCTCCCAATAATAAACATTTTTTTGCTCTGAATAATCACACACCAGAACCGGGCAATCCAACCCTCACAGCAAAATCGTTCTATGATAGATATCGTTGCCTGTATTGCTTGTGGACTTTTGAGAATTGTAGCAAGCATATACAACCCTTTTTCGGTAAATGCTTTGGGATTTACCGTAGAGTGCTTGAGCTTTTCGAACCGGTGGAAATTTTCCACCAGTACAACAATAGTTACTCATTGTAACAAAAGTCAGTTCCAGCGAAGATTTTGTTTGAGCTTGTTGAGCTGAGCTACGGTTTCGCTCTCTTTTTTAGCATTTTGGAGCGCTTCGGTGATGAAGGCCCAGAGGATAGCCAAAAATCCTGTGGCAACGGCAGCAAGAAGAACCGTCATGCTGCGTTTTGGCTTGGACTTTTGTTCAGGCACCACAGCCTTGTCGAGCACCTGAATCACTGAACTCTCTTTGGCTTCGTCAATCTTTGCCATTTCAAACTGCTTGGCAAGCATCTCATAAATAGTTTCAGCGTACTTCAGATCGCGAACCTTACGGATGTATTCAAGGCCTGTTTCTGGTACTTTACTGGTAGTCACTGCCCCGGTTTCAACCTTGGCGAGCTGCCCGCGTAAACCGGCCAACATCTGCTGCGTACGGATATAATCAGGATTATTGCCGGTAGCAAAGGTGCGCATAGCACCAAGCTCAACCTCCTTCATGGCAATCTGCCCTTTGAGTCCGGCGGCTGTGCTTATAATGAGTTGAGCCTGGGAATCAAGCTGGATAATGCCGGTTTTCTCCTGTAACTGTTTCAGAGCAATTTCTGCATCGCTGAGCCCCTCTTTTGCCTGCAGGAGCTGCTTTTCGAAAAAAAGACGGCGCTTTGAGGCTTCGGTGACCGCAAAAACCTGTGTCATCTGCTGCAATGCCTCGACATAACCATTGGCAAGCATTGCTGCCCGTTGTGGGTTTTTGTCATCAACCTGAACGGTAATCAGACCATCTTTTCCTGAACTAATCTTTGTTACTCCAGCAAGTGTTTGACGAGTGGCGCCGGGAGTTTTTGCTCTATAGACACTCTGGAGTTTGAAACGCCGGATCATGCCGTCCTGCAGTGTCCGGCTTTTAAGCATGGCAATGTAGACATCGTTTGGATTTTTTATACCTGCAGCTCCAGCCATACCACTGAGCGCGCCAAGCTGGTTGAGCATTGCTGATGCGCTGGATTGCTGCTGAGGTGGCATTATTTGCGTGTCGGCCGTATAGATATTCGGCATAAAAAGCGTAAACACAGCAACAACTACCGCAGCAAGAAGCGGAGCGCCGAGAATAAGCTTTTTATGTTTGGCAAGCGTTATGGCAAGATCAAGCAGGCTGATTTCATCTTCCATCGGCTCTTCGCGAGTGAGATGCTGGGATGTTGGCTCAGGCATATTTATTTGTAAACGTTCAATTATTAAGCGTCTTGATACCAGCAGCTCCGAGACCGAATTGATATAAAATGGTTGTCCAGTCTTTCAATACAGTAGTCAAATTTGTACCGAAGCCGCCAACTTTAATTATTTTTTCAGGGACAACAATGGCATCACCGGGATTGATGGAGCCTCTCCACCCTCCATGTTTTTTGCTTTGCAGTGAACCATCCGCACAAATACGGTAGACCATTGATTTATCAGCAGAGGGGTTTACTCCGCCAGCCTTTTCGATATAGTCGTTCACGCTGTAGTCAGGCTTATAAATAAAGGTGTTTTGCTGATAGACTGAGCCGAGCACACTCACCGTCGTGGACTTTTCCGGAATAAGAATCCTGTCGCCATCCTCAAGAGGGAAGTCCGGAAGTTCAGTGATTTTACTCTCAACCTCTTTAAGACCAAGAATAATGCGACCATCAGCCTTGAAGGCCCTTAATTTTGAAATCAAGCCTCTCTGAAATTCGATCTGCTTTTGAATCATCGCACCCTTTTCAGGATCGGACTCGCGGGCAAGCCTCTCTCTGTAATTAGCATCAAGATCCTTTTCAAAGCGGTCAACCGTTTGATCGATTTTTGTCTGCTGCTCGCGCCGCACACTTTCGCGGGTAAACACCGTGCCGTACACAAACCCTTTCTCATTAGCACCGCCAGCCCGGACCACAAGGCCTTTCAGGGTTTCATCCTTTTCGATCTGAAAAACGCCTGGCTGTTTGACCGCGCCATCGACAAGCACAAAGGCCCGCGCAACCTTGACCTGAAACGGAATGGTGCCTGGTGCAAAAACCCGAATAATATCGGTCGGGTGCAGAACTATTTTTGAGAGCTTTTTTGTTATCGACACCTTGTCGGCCTGCAATTCTGCAATGGTCTGGTAACGGTTGTCGACACTCCTTTCAACAATAACCTGCTTGAGGTCGGCCGCCGATTCAAAGCCACCAGCCCAGTTGACCACTTCGGAGAGCGAGGTCTTTTTGTTCAATTCGAAGATTGCAGCCCTTTTGACATTGCCAAAGAGCGCCACGAGTGGCCCAACCTCCGGGATGTAGATAACGTCGCCATCCTGAAGCGATTGATCCATGCTTTTATCGCCATGGAGCAGCATATCATAGAGGTCGATGGATACAGGAGCTGCATTACCACGTTTAAGCTGAATATCACGCATGGTGCCAGTTGCGGATGGACCACCGGAGGCAAAAAGAGCATTGAGCAGTGAGCTCATGGCGCTGAGGGTGTAGGTGCCGGGACGCTGCGCATGACCGAGAATGTAAATCTGGACGCTGCGGGTCTGGGCGATACTGGCGGTAAGCTCAAAGTTCGTATATATTCGGCTGATCGCTTTTTTCAGGTGGCCCTGAAGATCGCGATATTTAACCCCGGCCACATTAACCGAGCCAACGCGGGGCAGATAAATTTCGCCGCTGCGGTTAACCGTGACATTAAGATCAATATCAACCATCCCCCAGCCCCGAATCTGCAAAGCATCGCCAGGGCCGATAACATAGTCGGCATTGACCTGGGCTCCGCCGAGTGGTGCGTAGGTGCTCGGCACATTACCGAAGAGCTCCCGGCCAAACATGCCAAGGGTGGTACCCGTGGAGTTTGCTACATAAGACTGAAAACTGCCTGCTGTAGAGGAGATACCCGACGGCACCACAGCATCACGCACCTCTGGACGATTATCGGGAGCCGATTTGCTTGCGTCAGTGGGCGCGTTGGTTATTGAGGCGGGCCCCATGAGAGAGGGCGACACTGAAAACGAAGAGGCCGCAGCGCCTGCTCTTGAAGAGGCTGATCCAGAACCACCACCCGAAGAGGAACCAGAACCAGCGCTCTCTGCAGCCTGTGTACGCAACGGAAGTGATAACAACAAGAGCGCAGCAACAAAAAGAGAGGTGTAACGCATGAGCCTGAAAAGAGTTATTTAATAGTATATAAAAAGCTCCGCTCTCTTCAGTCACATCTGAAGGGGATGACAGAGCGGGTAAAAAGGTCTCCTCTGTGAATTATAACGGTGAATATATGAAAAAAAAGTTCGCATCCATTATTTTGCGAATTATCACCTCGCCAGTTTATGACCGGTATGAGCCAAGAATAAGCATGGCCAGTTTGCGACCAAAGCGCAAAACCTCCCTGTCGCCAAGAATAGTGAGCAGTTGGCCAGTTATTCGGCCAGGATTATTTCGCATCCACTCATTCCTGAAGAGCACACTCATCAATTTATCCATGGAAATAGAACAGGAACAGGCGATCAATCGGTCGAGCTTGATCTCCGGGCCAACCGGGCGAGTCGCCTCCTGGTTATACACCATGGCAAGCACCCGGTTGCCACTCCGCTCACTAAGCGTAAAATCAATGCTCCGCCGCGCCGAGTGGCGAATAGAGAGGTGAATGGGGCGCGGAAGTGGTTTGCACGAGGTTGCCGCTGGCTGCACCACCTCACCCCCTTTTTGCTGGCAAAAGAGCACAAGCGCATCAAACAAGAGGCCACTGATCTGCGAATCAGAGATATTTTTGTTGACCCGAAGCAAAAAACTGAGCTGGAAAAGATCGAGCAGAAAGCTGATAAGCACCGCGTTGCTGCTGTTGCGCTTCATCACCGAACGGTAACCATTGAAGGCAACATTGCAATAAGCCAGCATGGAGACCAGGGTTGCAGCATCCATGGTACGAGTTTCGATAACCGGGCAATAGTTATTATAGAGATCCCAGTCGAAGGAGCAGATTTTCCCCTCCTCCTTGTACTCCCTGAAAATTCCTGTGCCGGGATAGGGGGTCATCACCATAAAGAGCGCTTGCCGAAGAGCAAGCGAACGGGCAAACTCCGGATAACGAAGCGTATCCTCCCGATTTTCGGTATAGTGGCCGATAATAAAGTACCCCTCCGCGCCAATCTGGTGCTCCTTGCAGAGAGAGATAGCTTTGGAGACATCTCCCAGACTGTTTTTTTTGTTCATCAGCGCAAGGGTGGCCTCGTTCGGGCTTTCAATGCCCAGCCCCACCTTGCTCAACCCAATCCGGCGCAATTTATCGAGAATCCGCTCCGCCCGAACCAGATCTTTGGCCCTGGTTTCGGTCATAATCCTGAAATTGGTGAGCCCCCGCTCAATCATCATGTCGCAGATTTTCTCCGCCCGCCCGATGTTGGTGAGAAAGTTGGCATCCCAGATTTTGATCAGCTTTTTATTTTTCGGGTCGTGCAGAAGCGCAATCTCCTCAACCACATTTTCAGCACTTCGCCCTCTCCACCCTTTATGCATCTGGTCATTGGCACAAAAAGAGCAGCTCCAGGGGCAGCCCCGCGAGGTATAGATAGTATCAATAGAGTAGGCATTCCCTTTTTCGCCATAACGGTCGGGACGAAGCGAACGAAGGGGGAAACGAATAGAGTCAATATTGGCAATAACCGGCCTCGGCTCGGTAGTGACAATGCCACCACCCTCCCGGTATGCAATACCCTTTACCGAACGCGAGGGGCCGTTGAGCACCAGCTCCCTGAAAGTTTCTTCGCCCTCTCCAATAACCACAACGTCAACGCAGGAGAGTTTGAGCACCTCTTCGGGAAGTGCGGTGGGATGAA
>CAIWUU010000142.1 GCA_903915955.1 uncultured Chlorobiaceae bacterium
CGGCTTGACAATCACCACCGGTTTTTTGCTTCTTAAGCCTTGGGACATAGCGCACCTGTCGTCTTACCCCAAACCTGCACAGAGTTACACTGAGGCTTTACACCTCGTTGAGATCCTTCGAAAAAAGGACAAACAGGAGATGAATCCGGTCTGCAGAATGCAATTGATGACCCATAACAAAAAAACAGAGCACGCCATTGTTCTGGTTCATGGCTATTCAAATTGTCCACAGCAATTTCATGAGTTGGGACAACGTTTTTATGATTCAGGATATAACGTGCTTATTGCACCCCTCCCGCATCACGGCCTTGCTGACCGGATGACAAAAGAACATGCAGAACTCAAGGCAGAGGAGCTTGCAGCTTATGCTGACCAGACGGTCGATATTGCCCGGGGGCTCGGCAAGCAGGTGGTCATGATGGGACTTTCCGCCGGTGGGGTAACGACAGCCTGGGCGGCACAAAACCGGAATGATATTGATCTTGCGGTCATCATCTCCCCTGCCTTCGGAGTCAAAAAGATTCCGACACCACTTACCGCCGCCGCCATGAATCTCTATACCTTGTTGCCAGACGCTCTCGAATGGTGGGATCCACTCCTCAAGGAAAAATCGCCCCCGGCACACTCCTATCCCCTCTATTCCCGTCACGCTCTGGTAGAGATCCTGCGTCTCGGCTTTGCCACCCTGGATAATGCCCGTCATACCCCCCCAGCAGCCAAAAAGATAACTGTGGTGCTCAACGCCAACGACATGATGGTCAATAACGAAGAGACAAACAAGATTATAAAAGTCTGGGAGGCAGACAAAGCAAACCTCACAACCTACGAATTCAAGGCCGACCTGAAGCTTGGCCATGACCTGATTGATCCATCACAGCCAGACCAAAGGATTGACATCGTGTATCCTCGCCTGATGATGCTGATCGACCGTCATTAGGAACTCCTTAAAATAAGGTAAAACCTATCTTGCCATTGATAAAGCTTGCTCCCACATTCAGGGCAGCATTAACCGTATCTTGAGCCAAAACAATGCCCATCCCTTCAGATGCAGTAAGAACAGATGCCATAGCAAGCTTTTGCTGATTGAGCAAAACTTTCGCTTCGGCCTGCGTAATTTCTCCTGCAGCAACTCCATCCGAAATCATTCGAAGGGTAATTGCGAGCTTCTCACTTTCTGCCTTCAAATACTTTTTCACAATCTCATATTTACTGCCAGCAGCCACCTTTGCTTCCTCGAAAATCTTGTCGCCAAGATTGTCCATTGTAATATCGTTGCTTGCCATGGATTATCTCCTTGAAACAGATTGTTGATCATTAACCCTTCACGGTCTTGCTTTTTCAAGCTCCAAACTTCGTGCCGAAGAGATTATCTGACTAATATTACGATGAGTGATCTCAAGTGTCGTCATTGGTATTCCTCTGCTTACATTCCCGGGTATTCCATGCAGGTATTTCAGGCTTGTTACATCAGCAACGGTACCATCGCCAAGAATGACCATACGAATATTATGCACAAGATTCTCAGTCTTGACATTCTCCGGAATTGATCTGACCCTGGTTTCCAAACGAAGCAAGTCCTGGCCTATTTCCCCATAGAACCCCTTCGAATTTTCCAAAGAAGCTGCATCCGTCCCAAAGTTTTTCTTCAGTGAGGCCACAAAATCATCAGTTTTTTGCTGAATGGCCGCCAAACTGCTGTCGGTAACCTCGTCATAACGAGCCGCTCGAATGGTACTACTTACACTACTGCAGCCAGCCACAAAAACAAGAGTAATCAGGCATGACAGGTACGCCAATAAACGACCATTCGGATGAAAAAAAAACCTTTTCATATACCCCTCCCTGTTTATTAAAAGTTAACCGGAACCAAAAGAAGCATATCCCTTCAGATCATTTCCCGAATGGCTGCGGAGAAGGTGTCGTATCGGATGACGGGGGAAGCTGTGGCAACACAAATGAGGGCTGATCACCGGTCAACGTCTTCAAAAAAGCTACAATACTGGCGTTTTCCTCTGGTGTATACGTTTTGCCCAACTGAACCTGGCCCATAATCTCAACCGCTTTCGACATTGTCGGTGCCGCACCATCATGGAAATAAGGATAAGTCAACTCAACATTTCTCAGGGTTGGTACCTTGAACTGGAAACGATCAGCATTAACCTTTGTTACAGCAAAACGCCCAACAGCCGCACTCTTTGATTTGTATGGCTGCACAACTCCCATTTTCTGGAATGAATTCCCGCCAATAGCGGCCCCGTTATGGCAGGCGGTACATCCACTGCTTTTGAACAGCTCATACCCGGCAAGCTCCTCCTTGGTTATTGCAGAGTCATCGCCATTCAGCCATTTATCGAAACGGGAATTGGGAGTAGCAAGCGTCTCTTCAAACGCAGCAATAGCGGTTGTCACCTTGTCGATATCAATGGTATCAACCTTGAATACCTTTTTAAACTCTTCAACATAGGCAGGAATAGATTGCAGCACTCCAACAGCAAGGTCATGGGTAAACGACATTTCCCCGGGGTTGCTGATTGGCCCACCCGCCTGCTCCTTGAGATCTTTTGCTCGTCCATCCCAGAACTGCGCCAGGTTCAGACTCGAGTTGAGCACCGTCGGAGCATTGATTGGCCCTTGATTCCATTTATGGCCAATGGAACTTTTCAGATTGTCACTGCCGCCCATACTGAGATTGTGGCAGGAGTTACAGGATATAAAGCCCGATTTTGAAAGACGGGGATCAAAAAAAAGCTTTTTGCCAAGATCAACCATAGCCTGATCAGCCACATTCGGGGCAGTTATCGGCTTAACAGGTTCTCCGGTTCTTGGCTGAAGCACAGGAGCGGGAGGAGGCACAACAACTGGCACCGGGTTCTTTACTGTTTCAGATTTTTTCTGTGAACATGAGGCAATGGCCCCAACCGCCAAAAGACCAACAACAAACTTATGAATTTTCATGATCAGGTTTCGTCAAGGTTATAAAAGAGTGAATTGCTATATCTATTACTGAATAGTACCAATTAATCACGAATTGAACAAAAAAGGAGAGTTTTCCTGTAGCCGGGAAAATATGTGCCACAAATGCTGAAGAAGTGACTTACGTAAACTATTGTTTGAAAATCGGTGTTAACCACTTAATGTAAGAAGAAGTATTTGTTTGTGCCTATCCCTAAGAGAAGTAAAAATAAAGTGTATCATTTATTCTAAATAAAACGAAGAGGAGAGTTTATCATGGATGAAATGTTAGCAACAATCAAGCTGTTTGCCGGTTCTTTTGTACCGAGAGGCTTTATGGATTGCAATGGTCAGACGTTATTAATCATGAATAATCAGGCATTGTTTAGTTTATTGGGAACAAATTATGGTGGTGATGGAACACACAATTTTCAGCTTCCTGATTTACGACCTTTGGACGAGGCTGGTAAAAAACGCTCCTGGAATAATGATGAGCCGCGCTTTATAATTTGCGTAGAAGGTATTTATCCCTCTCGTGATTAATGCGCTCAAGGGAAAAACCAGTAGTGCTTTTAATCTCTCAGAACTGAATTCCCCACCGCTCGCAGTGAAGTTTGTTAAGCTTTTTCTTAAAACAGATACCCCGCTGCTTGCGGCGGGGAGCTTCGTTAACGTGTAATGTACCGGAGAGTTGTTATGGCATTGAATGCTTATCTGAGATTGGAAGGTCAAAAAACGGGAGCCGTCAAAGGTTCTGTAACCCAGAGAGGTCGTGAGGATTCAATCATGGTGATCGCTTTCAACCATGAAGTTCTATCCCCAAGAGACCCGGCTTCAGGTTTGCCCACAGGCCAACGCCAACACAAAGTTCTTACAATTACGAAGGAAATTGACAAGGCAACGCCAGTGTTGATGAATGTCCTGGTCACGAATGAAAACCTGAAAAAATGTGAATTACGCTTCTGGCGCCCATCCTCGTCCGGTATTGAGAAGCAATTTTTTACCATAAAACTTTTCAATGCAAATATTTCCGATATCAGGATGGAGATGCTGAACAACATGTACCCTGAAAACGTCCGTCACAAGGAGCGTGAGCATATCTCGTTCACCTATCAAAAGATTGAATGGACCTACGAAGAGGGAGCTCTTACCTGTGCGGATGACTGGGCCTCCAGGGTTTAGGTATCGATAAAAAGAGATTTCTTCATCGCTTTTCTGTTCCATATAAGTAATGATCATGTTGAGAGGCCAAATCAGAAACTCCTAAATCTGGCTCTTGGAATATTATAGTGGAAAGGTGGAATAAAAGCGTATCATGACGCATTTTAATTTATGCAGAAGTTAACCACTCATTACCACAGCCTTTTACGTCTTCCCTTGACTTGGTCGGTCGATGCTGTCGATTTTTCTGC
>CAIWUU010000143.1 GCA_903915955.1 uncultured Chlorobiaceae bacterium
CCTTGAACATCTCAATCTGGAGACCATTCTGTTTCAGACCGGCTATTTGACCATCAAGCGCCTGATTCCGTTGGATATGGGATTTGGCTATGAGTTGGGATTTCCCAACATGGAGGTTCAGATGAGTTTTAACGACTATATCCTGCAATCGATGACCACTGTTTCGGAAAATGAGCCGATCCGCCTTGAACTGCTTGCTTGCATGAACACCGGAAATGTTGGAGCTCTTGAAGCTGTTATCAAGCGCCTTTTTGCCAGCATCGCCTACAATAATTACACCAACAATGATATTGAGCGTTACGAAGGCTTTTACGCCAGTGTGCTCTATGCCTGTTTTGCCAGTATTGGGGTGGACATCATCGCTGAGGATGTGAGCAACAAGGGGAGAATTGACCTGACCATAAAGGCCGGGGGGAGAACCTTTCTCTTTGAATTCAAGGTGACCGGCGGGGAGCCGCTTGAGCAGATCAGGAAGATGAAATATCACGAGAAGTATGCAGGTGAACGCTATCTGATTGGGATTGTCTTTGACCCGAAGGCAAGGAATGTCAGCAGGTTTGAGTGGGAGATGGTGTAATACTTCCTCTTGCCAGTGCCACAGGGATAAGTAATGGGTGATTACAACCGGGATTATGGCAGTGCCCACAATCCGGGGAACGCCGAGCTCCAGCTCGGCAGAAAAAGAGAAGTGTTGACCATCGCAAAGGTTATCGGCTACGAGGGCAGTATAGAATTTGACCCCACAAAACCCGACGGGACTCCAGGAAAACTGATGGACAGCATCCGCCTCAACAGCCTCGGCTGGAGAGCCAGTGTCTCACTTGAAGAGGGGCTTCGGCTTGCCTGCGGCGATTTTTTGAAAAACCATACATGTCGGATGTGATCTTTTTCTTGTTCATTTTTTTGTATTTTGTTGCAATGATTACGGATAACTTTGAAAAAATGTTAAACGATGCACACGAACGATCGAATTACCATTGATCCTGATATTTGCCATGGCAAGCCTTGTATTCGCGGGTTGCGTTATCCCGTAGAAAACGTTCTGGAATTGCTTGCTGGCGGGATGAGTATCGATGATATTCTTGTCGATTATGACGACCTTGAGCGGGATGATATTCTTGCTGCGCTGGCTTATGCCGTTCGATTAGCTCGTCTTAAAAGTTTTAAGGTGTTTACTGCATGAAGTTTCTGGTGGATGCTCAATTACCTCGTCGCCTTTGTATTTGGTTGCGGCAACAGGGGTATGATGCTGTGCATACTCTGGATCTTGATTCAGGTAACCGAACACCAGATGCTGAAATTATTCATATTGCCGATCAAGATGGGCGAATTGTTGTAACCAAAGATGCTGATTTTGTTCAATCGTTTTTGTTACGAAATACCCCGCATCGGCTGTTGTTGATCGCTTCCGGGAATGTTGGTAATGCCGAACTTGAACGACTTCTTGCTGTTGCGTTACCCGCAATAGTTGATGCTTTTGAACGTGCCTGTTATGTTGAACTCAGCAAAAACTCATTAATTATCCACGAGTAATATTGGGCGATTTTTTGAAATTACCGTGTACAGGCCTGACTTGAAGTATTTCGAATCTGATTTAAAAACCAGAAAAAAGAAATGAATACGAATACAGCAATCCCTTCCTGTCCTTTATGCGGAGGCGAGAAAACAGGGGGAAAAACAACAATAACAGTCGATCTCGGTTACGGGTTAGTAGTTATCAGAGATGTTCCGGCTACAGTCTGTGCGCTTTGTGGTGCAGACTGGATTGGTGATGCTATTGCTGACAAGATTGAACGTATTGTTGAGGAAGCTCGCCAAAAGCATAGTCAAATGGAAGTTATCAGCTTAAAAGCAAGTTAACGTAACGTCGAATATTCGAATCTCAGGGTTATTAATTATGCCTCCGGCAGCTCAACAGAAAAAAGCTACCTGATTTACTATGAGTGAGATCATAAAAATTGAGAATTTAAAAGAGCTGATCGTTGAAATAAGAGAGACGAGTGTATTGCTTGACAGCGATGTTGCTCAAATTTATGGGGTTGAGACAAAAAGAATCAACGAGGCGGTAAAAAACAATCCTGATAAATTCCCGCAAGATTATATGTTTGAGCTTAGCGAGCTTGAGTTTACAGATTTGCGGTCGAAAATTTCGTCCGCAAAATTTGCAAAAACAAGAGTCTCACCGAAAGCATTTACTGAAAAAGGGTTGTATATGATCGCAACAATCCTTAGAAGCAAGCAAGCTGTCGATGCTACCTTTGCTATCATAGAGACTTTTTCAAAAATCAGGGAGCTCTCCAGAAGTATCAAAGAGTTGTCACTGGCGAAGGATAAAGCCGAACAAAAATCGCTCATGCAAAAAAGTGGTGAGCTTATAGACGACATCTTTGATGACGATTTACAGACAAGTGATACGGAAACTTCAATAGAGCTGAATTTTGCAGTTCTGAAGTTTAAGCACACAATAAAAAAAAACACTGAGTGCTCGCTTTGCACTTGATACTCAGCACAGAGCTGAGGAGGATATTGCTGCAGGACGGGTACGGGAGGTAAAAGACTCCAGGCAACTATGGGAGGGTAGAGAGTAAAATTTAAGGCCAACGCTGACTTGAAGTATTTCGAATCTGATTTAAAAACCATCTCTTCCTGTCCTTTATGCGGAGGCGAGAAAACAGGGGGAAAACACCGACACAACAACTTCATGTGCAAAATAAATCCCCGCGTCGACTTCGCCTTTAAAAAGCTGTTCGGCAGCGAAGAAAACAAAGATTTACTCATCTCCCTGATCAACGCCATCATCTCCGATGAAGAGCAGATTGTGGAAGTGGAGCTGAAAAATCCCTACAACCTTGCCGATTACCGCGCCGGAAAAATCTCCATACTCGACATCAAAGCCAAGGGCGAAAATGGCCGCTGGTTCAACATCGAAATGCAGATCAGCGAAGACTACAACTTCGACAAACGCGCCATTTACTACTGGGCAAAATTGGTGACCGAACAGCTCAGCGAAGGGATGATGTTCAAGGAGCTCAAAAAAACCATCAGCATAAACATCCTCGATTACAATTTCATACCCGATACAGCAGAAGTCCATAACTGCTATAAAATCATCAACACAGCAACCGGCAAAGATGACCGGTTGCACGATATCTTTGAACTGCACTACATCGAGCTGAAAAAGTTCAAAAAGTCGTACACCGAAATCCAGAGCTCCCTCGATCGCTGGAGCAGTTTTTTAACCACAGCGCATAAGCTCGACCGTGAGCATACGCCAAAAGAGCTGGCCTCCGATAAAAATATCGTCAAAGCCATTGCCGCCATCGATCGCATGTTTGATGAAGAGGAGCGTCAAGTTTATGATGTTCGTATGCAATCATTGGCCGATGTCGAAAGCAAGATTGCCTCTGCAGCAGAAAAAGGTATGGAAAAAGGCGTCGAAATAGGCAGAGAACAAGGTATCGAGGAAGGTGTTGAAAGAGGTATGGAAAAAGGCAGAGAACAAGGCCTCGTCGAGGGTCAATCGCTGTTCTTCAAAAAGCTCCTTGAACGTCGCTTTGGCGCACTGCCAGGGTGGGCAACCGAAAAGCTGACCCGCGCAACTGAGCACGAGCTCGAAGCTTGGGCCGAAGCCATCCTCACCGCGCCAACACTCGAAGCGCTCTTCAACACCGGCCCAGCAATAAGCTGATTGAAATTTAGAGTCCATTTCCGTTTAACACGCTTATTTGTCTTGAGAGTTGCCGTTTTAATCGCACCTTTGATGACCAATCGGATTTAATCGTGCGACTACAGATCGAAGAGAAGCTGTGTGTGCAAGAGATGATTCGTAGCGTGACGTATCACGATTTATCAGAAAAAGCGAAAGAGAGTTTACAAGAGGTTTTGACCGAACGTGTATCACGACTATGAATAAAAATGTTTCTCTGACTCTCTCCGTTCTTGATGAACTTGAGGCAGAGGCGATACAGATTTTTCGGGAGGTGGCGGCAGAGTTTGAACGGCCGGTTATGATGTATTCTATTGGCAAGGATTCATCGGTTATGCTGCATCTCTGCCTCAAAGCTTTTTGGCCCGCACCGATTCCCTTCCCATTCCTGCATGTCGATACTCGTTACAAGTTTCCCGAGATGGTGGTTTTTCGTGACATGCGTGCTGCTGAACTTGGGTTTGATCTGCGGGTTCACTACAGTCGAGAGGCAGACGATACTTCAACAAATCCATGGGATATGGGGAGCGTACGCTGTTGTGGACTGCTGAAAACGAAAGGGTTGCTTGAAGCGCTCCGTGATGGCCGGTACGATGCCGTTATTGGTGGTGCACGGCGTGAAGAGGAGCGTTCACGTGCCAAAGAGAGAATCTTTTCGTTCCGTGATGCCCGTGGCCAGTGGGATCCCCGTCGGCAGCGTCCGGAATTCAGGAGTTTGTATAACAGCCGTCTGCATGCCGAAGAGAGCATACGAGTTTTTCCTCTTTCCAACTGGACGGAGCTGGATATCTGGCGCTATATTGAGCGTGAGGAAATTCCGGTGGTGCCGCTCTATTTTGCGGCAGAACGTCCGGTGATTGAACGGAATGGTCAGTTGATTCCTGTCGGGAAGGGAACTCCGCTGATGGAAGGGGAGAGCCCGGAACTGAGGAGGTGCCGTTACCGTACACTGGGTTGTTACCCCTGTACGGGAGCTGTGGCCTCCACGGCTGTAACGGTAGCTGAGATTATTGCCGAACTGGAGATTACCCGTCTTTCTGAACGGACAACACGGCTTATTGATCATGACCAGGATGGTTCCATGGAACGAAAAAAACGTGAGGGATATTTTTGATGACATCGAACGATCAATATTCCGAACAACAGTTAGAAGTGTGAGGAGAGGCGCTTCTGACTGCGCCGACTGATGAAAATCGCAAGATTTATAGTATAATGCTTGCAGATTAACATTTTGAAAATTATGATGATATGGAAACCATTATTACTATTCATATCGAAAAGCTTCCAGAAGGTGTTTATTTAGCGACTTCCGATACTTTGCAGGGACTTGTGGCTCAGGGAAGGACTATCAGTGAAACACTTGAGATAGCTCGTGATGTCGCTAAAATGCTTCTTGAAGCGGGCCAAGAACCTGAAAAAGACTCTCTTCTGGTACAAGAATCTTTTGATTACCCCTTGGTCGTAGGCTTATAATGGGGAGGCTTGCTAATCATTCATACCGGCAGATTATCAGGAAACTGAAAACTTTCGGTTTTGAATTTTACAGGCAAGCTGCCGGGAGTCATGAACTCTGGTTTCATCCTGCCAGAAAGATATTTACGACAATCCCGAATCATCCGGGAGATATGCCTGAGCGAACATTAAGAGCTATCTTGAAACAGGCACAAATATCCGTTGATGATTTTCTTAAAGCCTGAATGAGACTGGGATGGGACCGTTCGGTCCTATCCAAAATTCAAGCTCACAAACAGAGTGCGATTGCTATTGCTGGCTGATTTTCTGCCTTAAGTCGAAACGGTCACTTCGCAGAAGGTGCCGCTTAACTTACCTGTCGTTAAAGAAAAAGCCGATCAAATATTTATAACGTTAGCCGTAGTTGGCAACGCGGATGGCAAAAAAGCTGAAGGATATTTTTGATGACTGATCTTCTGCGTTTCATGACTGCCGGAAGTGTTGATGATGGCAAATCAACCATGATAGGCAGACTTCTCTATGATGCTGATGCCCTCTATGACGACCATATTGAAGCCTTGAGTAAAGGGGTGCGCTGCAAAGAGGGGAGTATGGATTTTTCTCTGGTGACCGACGGTTTAAGGGCTGAACGTGAACAGGGAATTACTATTGATGTGGCTTACCGTTATTTTGCAACACCACATCGCCGTTTTATTATTGCCGATGCGCCGGGTCATGAACAGTATACCCGTAATATGGCTACTGCGGCGTCAAATGCCGATCTGGCGGTGCTGTTGATTGATGCACAGTTGGGAGTGCAAACCCAGTCGAAGCGTCATGCGTTTATCTGTTCTCTGCTTGGCGTACCACGATTGGTTGTTGCGGTGAATAAAATGGATCTGGTCGGGTTCAGCGAGTCTCGTTTTCAGGAGATTGAAGAGGAGTATTGCCAATTTGCCCTGCGGCTTGGCTTAAAAAATCTCCAGTTTATCCCGGTTTGTGCGGTGGACGGTGATAATTTGCTGCATCGGAGCGAAAGAATGCCCTGGTATGCCGGGCCCTGCCTGCTCTCTTACCTTGAGAGTGTTTATGTTGCTGGCGATCGCAATCTGGTTGATTTTCGTATGCCCGTGCAACGGGTTGTCAGGCCCTCATCGGCTTTTCGTGGTTACAGTGGTACAATCGCTTCGGGAGTGCTTCGCATGGGTGACGAGGTCATTGCGTTGCCCTCAGGGTTTCGTTCGCAAATTAGCGGTATTTTTCTTGGTGCAGCAGCCTTGCCGCAGGCCGTTGCAGGGCAGTCGGTCACCGTCACGCTTCATGATGAGCTGGATATCGGAAGAGGTGATTTGCTGGCGCATCCCGGCAATATTCCCCATGAGTACAGGGAGCTTGAGGTCATGGTGGTCTGGACCGGTGATGAACAACTGCTGCCGGGAGGTGTGGTGCAACTGAAACATGCCTGCCAGTGGGTTAAGGCGCGTTGCGAGGCTATCTGCTACAGGGTCGATCCCAACACACTGCGTCAGGAGCAGGCAGACGCTCTCAATCTGAATGATATTGCACGGATACGCCTTACACTGTATCGCCCGATATTTGCTGATGCTTACAGTCGCAACCGCTCCATGGGGTCTTTGGTGCTGGTCTCAGCGACGAGCAACGATACCTTGGGGGCTGCAACTATTCTGGAAAGAATCGATTATGATGCGGTGTTGAAGAGCGACCGTTCAGTGGCTGAGAAACGCGAGATCGTCTGGCACCAGGGACAGGTGACTCCTGCTGAACGTCAGGCGTTGCCTGGATTTGGCCACCAACCCGTTGTATTCTGGTTCACCGGTCTGTCAGGTTCAGGAAAGTCAACCCTTGCGTTTGCCCTGGAACGGCGGCTCATCAGTATGGGAACTCCCTGTTGCGTTCTGGACGGAGATAATGTGCGCCATGGTTTGAACCGTGATCTTGGTTTTTCACCCCTTGACCGAACAGAGAATATCCGTCGTGTGGCTGAGGTTGCCCGACTGATGATGGATGCAGGTCTGATTGTTATAACCTCTTTTATATCACCATTTCGCGATTATCGTTCCATGGCCAGCTCAATCATTGGAAGAGAGCAGTTTTTGGAGGTCTATCTGAACGCCTCCCTTGACGTCTGTGAGAAACGCGACACAAAAGGGCTTTACCGAAAAGCCCGAGCCGGGGAGCTTCCTGGTTTTACAGGCATTTCTTCCCCTTATGAACGTCCAGAACATCCATCATTAACCATTGATACCAGCTCTCTTACTATTGATACTTGTGTTACCTCATTACTTTCAAAAGTAACCTCGTTACATGGGGATGTTCATGACTGAGTGTGCGGCAGGGTTCTCGGCTGTTTTTGATATGTAGTATAGAGTATATTAGAAAAGAGAAAGCACTAACCAAATTATCAAAATGAGGTTATCAGTGTCAAATAAAATCTACATAGCAGGTCATCGAGGCATGGCAGGGTCAGCGATACTTCGGAATCTTCAGGCCAAAGGTCTTGGTGGGCAGGATGTTGTTGTCAGGACACACCAGGAGCTTGACTTGACCAACCAGTCAGCCGTCCGTGCATTTTTTGAGCAGGAAAAGCCCGATCAGGTCTATCTGGCTGCGGCCAAAGTGGGAGGTATTCATGCCAACAACACCTATCCGGCAGAGTTCATCTACCAGAACCTGATGATTGAGTCAAATATTATCCATGAGGCATGGCGGGCAGGGGTCAAAAAACTCTTGTTTCTTGGTTCAAGCTGTATCTATCCCAAACATGCGCCACAGCCCATGAGCGAAAGTGCTCTGTTGACCGGTACGCTTGAGGCAACCAATGAGCCTTATGCAATCGCTAAAATTGCGGGGATCAAGCTGTGTGAAAGCTACAACCGCCAATATGGCACGGACTACCGGAGCGTTATGCCCACCAATCTCTACGGCATCGGCGACAACTATCATCCCGAAAACAGCCACGTTATTCCAGCCCTGATACGTCGTGTTCACGAAGCGAAAAGCAAGAACGCACCTGTCGTCACCATTTGGGGCACTGGCACTCCCCGTCGGGAGTTTTTGTATATCGACGATATGGCAGAAGCTTGTGTTCATGTCATGAATTTGGATCAGGCGACCTATAACGCCTCTACCACACCAATGCAGAGCCACGTTAA
>CAIWUU010000144.1 GCA_903915955.1 uncultured Chlorobiaceae bacterium
GGCATACTAACCGTTGAAAGTTCATGCTGACATTGTCGAAGAACGCGGTATTGTGTTCTGTGTTGCCGATAATGCTTATGTCAATACCTCCCAATGGCCGCCCTTTGCTGGACCAACATAGCGCAAGCGCCTCTCTTTCACTAATTTTGCACTTGCTCGCTCCACTGCTCTCAAAGATTTATCGATTGCTTTAGCCACCTCAGCCAATGTCAGATCAGGGTTTGCCGCAAGCAGTTCAAGAATCCGATCGGGCGTTTTCACCGGCGTTTTCACCGGCGTTTTGACCGGCGTTTTGACCGGCGTTTTACCAATAACATGTTTAGATGAAACATGAACCCCGCTGACTTCCCCGGTGGGCAACGAAATATTCTCTTTTGCTCTCCAGCCAGAGCACTCTTCTTTCTCCAGAATCATAGTTGCTCAAATCTTGATGGCAACAAATGCCTTGGCCTCCTCATCGCAGTTGAATTATCGGGATTATCTTCTTTTCCTGAATTATCTTCGGCGAGCTAAAGTTTCAAGACGGCGAAATCTTGTATCTTTTGTAAGTTTTGGCGCAATTTTACGAATGTGATCAAGGGCATCGCTTAAATCAAGTGGCACTACTGCTTTTTCATTTGTTCCAATAGTTTGATCAAATAGACGTAAACATGCTTCAGCCCTGTCTTCATCACCAATTATCGATAGCTGGGGCTCATCAAAAAGTCCATAATCATGCAATGCCCAACAGTCAAACGGAACAAGGAAGCGCTCAATAACATCCACCGCATCAACAAATGCCTGATTCGCTGTAGCTGGCAAGTTTGCCATCGCACGACTAACACCAGAAGTCGATAAAGACCTCTCCTGAGGCCAGACCTTTTCAAGAAATGGCTTGGCTGCATTGCGAAATACTTGATCAGGTGAATAAATATTATTGACATCCTTACGTTCATGCCGTTCCCTGACAAATATCTGTATAGTATCAGCGGCATATGCCCGATCTTCATCATCAAGTGATCTGATCATTTGTTGAATCCGGACTACCGGTTTACGGTCTTCAAGAAATGCATGAAGAGACTCTATAACCAAGCTGAAAATAAATGACTGTCGATATACTCGATCAATTCTTACGTCAGAGACTCGTTCCATCATACTATGTCCAATGATTTCAAGCACAGGTTGAAAATGAGTTCGCCCTGCAACGGCCTGCCATAAAAAAATGGCTTCTTGGTTGTCAGCGTCCAATGGTTTAATCAAATGCTCATTTGTCCACGAGTTGTCTGCGTAAAAAAAATAAGGCAACTCTGTAATCATACGCAGTCGAGCAATTAATCCTGATTTACCATCCGTATTAATCAAGGTGTCACGCATAGTCCGAAGCACTCCCTGTGTATCAAATGGCTTTGGACTTTTTGTAAGATTTGGACATGCAGCCAGAAATACGCCAACAAGTTGACCTGCAGAAGTATTAAGTGTATCAGGAGGATTACGCTGAGTTTCATCTTTATTCTGTGAAAGCTCTTCAGAAGAGATATACTCAGAATTAATAATAATATTTTCAGCAGTAGGTTGTTCTACATTAGTCACTTCAACAGTAATAGGCCAAATTTTGAGGCAAAAAGAGAGCCCTTCTGATGAACTGGCAACCTGCTTTCGCCAAAAATATAACCAAGAAGTAATACCCTTTATAGATTCATAAAGAATTGATGTGGGCAGGTTGATTAGTAAAGATAACACCCGATTGCACATCTCAAAATTAACATTTGCAACAATTGCATCTGTTTCATCCTTTGGAAAGTGTGCGCTGCAAAATGAATCCCATACCTTAGCAAAAGCAATACCACTCAAAGAAGAATGTTCAAAATCATCGAGGATTTTAAGTAAATTCCCCTGTGTAGATACCCAGTCGGATGCTCGTTCAGAATGATTATCACCTAATCCTCTACGTGCTGAAGAAAGAGATTCCTCAAGACTCTTAAGTCGATCTAACCCTGAAAGAAAATCAAATCGACTATCAGGGCAGGTAGAGCGATAACAAGCATAAACACCTTGAGGAAATTCATAGTCGATACTGGCCATTTTTTGAACTTCAGGAAACTCATCTATATGCTCGTACAGCCATTTCTTTCCGCTTTTTGGTAAAGAGGCTCCCGTAATCTCTATTCTGTGTAATTCACGAACAGCGTAATAATATCGGCGTTTTCTTACCTCTTTCGCATTTGCCTTTTTCGCCCATTGAAAACGAGGAGGAAGTGTTATAATTCTTGAAATTATTTTCGACTGGTCTTCTACACTAAACTCATTAAAGCGTTTTGCTCGAAGTTCAGCGATCTCCGGATACTCATCAACTTTCCAAAAAAACGAATCATCCAGTAAAATCAGCCATTCTGCCACGTCATTGGAAGATGTAATCCGATAATCCCGTGAAAAAGCCGCCCATAGACGTAAGTAAACCGATACTTTTGAATATTTCCAGTAACGAATAAATTCAAGTGCATTTGAAATATCAATATCAACCAACCTTGCCAATACCATATATAACAGCTTGACTGAAGGCGCAATACCTTCATTATACTTGTCAGGATCATGTTCTTCTTCGCTTCTGGAAAGCGATACATAGTAAACACGATGAACCTCTCCAAGCCTCCATAATTGGAAATTATCAAGCCATCCTAAACGCCTGGCCACATCAAACCCTCGGGTGATCGCAGCATTCAGATATATCGCCAAGGAAACAAGAAAAGAGGTTTCTTTAACATTCTCGATATCACCGATAAAAGAGTGATCAACCAGCTTTCCACTCTTAACAGAAATCGTATAAAGCTCTTCAATTTTTTTCGGATGTATTGACAGTTTCTGATAGCGAAGTTGCAAATCTGAAAACGGTTCTGCTTTTATTCGAGGAGTAACACACTCTACTATTGCTTTGATAATTGAACCCGACCTGTCACCAGCCTTTAACCGCTTATGGATATACGCACCAGATAGATTGTTGTCATGATTTGAGGGATTGGCCAAACTCTCCTCAATTAGATGCCATGCAGAACGCCAAGGCTCCTTGATATTCTGACCATCTTTGTTGAGAATGAAAAGCAGTCCAAGACGTTTGACATTATCATCAGGCCTGAGTTTCAAAGCCCAATCAATAGATGCTCTCTCTTCAAGCCGGCCATTCAGAAAAGCAACTATCGCACGAAACTGAAAATGGTCTTTCGCATTCAGATTTATTCTGTTTAATAGCATCATCGAACTCCCTGATCATTTTCGTTCATAATGCTTACTATCGCTTCCAACCAACTATGATCAGCCTTATGTTTGGATGCAAATTCTGCATATCGAATACGTTCGTTTGAATCACTTCTACGGATCAAATGATCAAAAAGATCCCGGTCTGAATCGTTAGCTGCATTTCTAGCTGCAGACACTATTCGCTTTACTTCAGCATCGGCATTCCGTTTTCCATTTCCAGGCAATAAAAAAGCCCATCGTTCCAGCGTATCAAGTAATTGAGAATGGTTATTATCCTCCTTATAAGAAATTGGAGTTATTCCCCTACCCAGCCAGTCTTCGAGTTCAACAGGATCATCGGTAGCTATAAAAATGAAACGTTCCTTGATGTCATTGAATCTTGACCCATCTGCTGCAATAGCATTAAAGAGATATTTCATCGGCGGATCATTTGCACTATACCCAACAAGCACCAGATAAAATAACCGGGCCGCATCGTAGATAAAATCCGGGACAATTCGTTTGCGCAAATAAAATTCTCCAAAATCATGATCAGTGATAATCATGCTTGACACTCTTCCGGGTTTTCGTTCAAGGGCTCCATGGATGTGCATGACACCATTAAAATCCATACTCAAACTAGGTCTTGGGATACCATCCAAAGCATAAGTCTGAACAGAATTACCGATCCTTTTTGATGCATCCTCAAGAAGAAGATCAAGATTGGTTGTCACCATCGACACAGCCCCGCCGCGATCGGCAAGACGCATCAGTGCTCGATGAATATTGGCTGGCTTCGAAGTTGGCAGCCGCAATTCATTTACAACTGCTTTTCTGACAAGACTGTCACCTTTTGATGTATAGTCCATCCTTCGTTCCAGCATTCCCAATACAACATCAAAATCTGCGCGAATAAACCTCCTGACCTCTGCAACTTGTGTATTAGTCAAGCCTTGATAATTTTCATTTATTAACTCAGAAGTTAAATGTGGCAGATTTGATATTACCTTGTAAACTTCACTGTCAAGCAGTTTATAGACATTAAGCACAAGGTTACGGAAGTCTGGTAAATGTGAGGGTTGTGATATACCTGCACCAGCAATAAAAAGAACTTGCCCGCGAACATGTGCAAGGAGAAGACGCTCAGGAATTTTAGCCAAACCCGGCCCTAATAAAATATCCCTTTCATTACTGGGACTATGCCTTATTTCTCTATCTGTTGATTTTTTCATTACGATAATACGAATTCATTCTTAACAGCATTTTGTTGGCTTTATGATACTGTATCAATCAATCGGATTTTTCCAGTTAAAAGGTTGTGCATCATGCCCTGCTTGAGCTGGCGAGCTTTGACCAGCTTTATTCCTAATGATTCAATTTCAGAGTTCATGTCGGAAAGGACAGATGCAATGGCAGCTTGTTCTTGGTAGGTTACAGGAATCAACATTTCAAACTTCTGAAATGTCGGTAGTCTGAGTGAATCGACCGTTGCTTTTACGGAATTCTGCATTGCATGCTCACCAAAATTTTTAACCATGTAGTAAAAAACAAATAGCCCCGAAACGGTTTCTACAAACTTGGTGATGGCATAGACCCTTTGATGAACGTCAAAACGTCCGTTCATGTAATGGAAAATGCTTCCGATCCCCCCTTCGCCAGGAATAAGGATGGCCTCACAATCATGCGAATAACTGTTGATTCTCTCTACATTATCAGAACGAACATAGAATGGATACTCACCGTCTTCATTCTTATCCTGATTATTACTACTTCCAGTCTTTATATTTGCAATTTCACCGAGCGTTTTTTCTACCCACTCTCCGCTGAAACCCGGCAGGCGCTTTTTGCCTGTAAGCAGTTCCTGCATGGTGCCTTGTTTGATCTGGCGTTTTTTGATGATGAGCTGCTCAAGGGATTCAATAAGTGCATCCGCATCGCTCAATGCTTCAGCAATGGATTCCTGCTCGACTTTTTTTGGTAAAGGAACTTGAAGAATAAAAAGAGATCCTTTCGAAATGTTCTTCATACTGCCACTTGTTCCTGTCGCAGATTCCTTGATAGCTCGATTAAACGAGCCATAACTTAACAAA
>CAIWUU010000145.1 GCA_903915955.1 uncultured Chlorobiaceae bacterium
CCTGTGAGCGACTCTTTGCTTCGTTATTATAGGCCCCGTCACGTTCGCTGCTTTCGTAAAATTCAGTGGCTTTGTCGAGTACATGCTTCACCTTGCCGGAGATAATCTGCTGAGTCTCCCGGCCCTTGTGCGGAGCAAAAAGCAAACCCATAATGGTACCAGCCGCAGCGCCAAGCACAGCGCCAAAAAAAAGCCCCTTGTAAAACTTGTCCTGTTGTTCCATAGTGCAATGCGTGTTTTATTTTAACGCAATATAAAGATAAAGAAGGAATGCTCGTTCCCTTTTTTTGATTGTTACACACTTTTTGGAATCAGCATCAATTTTTTAAGCAACATTTAAGTGTTCATTTATCACCAGTTAAGAATTCGTGATGTACTTTGTTTACAATCAATCGAAGGGATTCGATTGAAACGACACCGTAGATTCTCTCATTTTTCTTAATCACTGATATGATGAACACTAACCAAAAATTCCGTCCGACTCCTCTTGCGGTTGGAGCATTTATTCTTTCTGCCGTTGCCGCTATTTTAATTTCACTGAATGTCGTTATGGGTATGTCCCAGTTGACCAATGTGTGGTTGAGTGGCATATTTGTTGTCGCCGTCGTGCTGCACACCGCCATCAACTGGAAGCAGTTTACCTGATTCTTCCCGAAAAAGCCAGCGCCCCAGTTTGGCATGTTAGCTTTATTTTGCCGAGCTGGGGCTCGGCGTTCCCGGGGATAGGACTACAGAAAACAAGTCTATCGAAACAGGTCAAGATCATTGGCCATCAGGCACATAATTGCTTCGCGTGACTCCACAATGCGCTCAACCAGATCGGGGCGGCAGAGCAGTCTGAACTTTTTGGTATATCGCTCAAAGGCGAGAATAAAGTCTGACTGAAAGACCGACTCATTCAGATCATCAAACCGGACGTACTCTGACGTACATTGCATGGCGTAGTGGATGTGCTCCGAGCGTGTCGGGTAGACCCGAAGCTCTTTAAGATCGGCGTAATCGAAAATATCCTTCTTAGAGGGTGGATCAATCAGCACCTCATGGCCGTGCAGCCCAAGATGGTAGCGCTTGTTGAGAAACTCGCAGATCTCCAGCTCCATGGCGCGGCGCTTCCGGTTGTCGCTGTTGTAGACAAACCACCGTTCATCCTCTTTGGCCGAGTCGTTCAGATAGGGCTGTACTGTTATGGCCCTTTTGTAGACTCGTCGCATGAGGATATCATCAAGCAGGGCAGAGATTGGATGATTCTTCTCCGGCAGCAGTTGCTTCAGCTCATGCAGCACCCGGTCATCGGCATTACCGTAAAAAAGCTCACGCAATGCTGCTGGCGAGAGCATTCCTTCACTGGCAATATCCTGCAACAGTCGGCGGAGCATGGCCGAGAGCGCCCGGCTGGTATGGTGCCAGTAGACATTGCGCATCATCATGTACTTCGCAAACATCAGGCTCTCCAGCGGAGCAATACCCTTTTCCGTGATGGCAAACCGCTCGCGCTGCGGGTCGGGTACAAACGACTCAATCAGTCGCTCAATATCAATGCTCCCGTAAGGAATATTGCAGAGGTGCGCGTCGCGCATGAGGTAATCCATTTTGTCAGGGTCAAGCGTGCCGCTGATCAGTTTGCTGAAGCGCGTTTTGCCAGTGATCAGCTCTATAACCGATTCAGGTGGCACCTTCCACTCATCGTGCAGAATTTCAGCAATCGTTGGAACTCCGGGATGTTCCTCGTAGATAAAGTGACGGCAAAGCTCCTCATGATGGGAGAAGACTGGCTCGTTGCCGTATTGCGGAATCTGTTCCTCAATGATGTGGGCATGGGGAAAGTGGCCGATATCGTGCAAGAGAGAGGCTGAGAGCAGCACCCGGCAGTTATGCTCATCAAACTGGAACTGCTCATCCTGAAGGCTCTGAGCCAGCGGGCTGGTCAACATGCGCTGCAAGATCAGCTTCATCAGATGATAGACCCCGATAGAGTGCTCAAATCGCGTGTGCGTTGCTCCTGGGTAGACCTGCTGTGAGAACGAAAGCTGCCGAATTCCTTTGAGGCGCAGAAACGAAGGGTGCGACAGAATTTTTTTCAGTGGCCCACTCAACGGGATATGCCCCCAGATCGGGATACGGATAAATCCGCCGTCAGACTGAAAAAGCAGGTGTTCGGCTATCATGAAATTTTGGTGGTTTTGTGGGAATTGTACCAGAAGATACGCAAGAAAATGGGGGGTGGCAAATTGGGTTGGTGCAGTATGTCACTTGTGGTGTGGCCTGGTAATATTGATTATTGCGCCAGAGACGCTTTGGTGCAGATCGGTGCCCGCTTGAGAATGTTGATCGAGGATTGTGCTGCCAGATGCATAAGAACAGTTGATTGGTAAATTGAGAAGATGTTCAATGTGGAATTTTCAGAAATTCATGCAACCGCCAGGATTGGAGTAGTGTAAATCTTAATCGCCAGCTTGAGCCGCACTTGCTGTACATCAGGCGGGCGGCTCAGCTTGGCAATGAACATGTGGCTACTCGACAGGGAAAGTATCTATCCCCAGTTTTTTAGGTTCTATACCAGGTTTCGGGGCAGTTTCTCCGATAAGTTGCCCGAGAGGCATAATACTCTCACTCAATCTGGCCGCTCTCGGTATGCCGATCACGCTTGGTTTGATAAGCGTTACATGATAGGTATCTTCCACATACCCGATATAACTGTATCCGTTGGTTACCCTCGCTGTTGCCGCAAGCCTGAACTGGTAGGCGCAGGTGACCGGAGGTACCCATTCAGATGGAGGGACGACCTGTGCGGTAACCCCGTTCCACTGGTGCAGCGGATTGCGGTGTGCAGGATAGCTTTCCGAATAAACGGTGGCAGAGGCTCCGTTCCCCCAGTGGGCGGTAAGTGCGAACTCTTTGAGATGGGCCTCGAGATCGTTCACCGTGATCTTCAACTGAACACCGTCTGTTGCGCTTGTCATGGTTTCCATCGCACATGCGGCAACCGGGACAGTATCATGCAGTACATTGATAATATCCACAAACGGAAGATTGTTGTCGATCATGAGCTGGAGCGTCTGCGGCACTGAGGGGACGACGGTGTGAGCAGTATCGTCACGGTAAAACTCTACACTCAGCTCATGTATGCCAGTTGATCCGATAGTGTTCCACTGCATCAGAAGGTCATCAATGGAGTAGTCTGCCGAAGGGTCTGGCAGAGGGTACATCTGGAGGCTGTCCCAGGCGATGCTTTCAAGAGCATAGACCGTTCCGTTCCACCGATAGTTTTTCCAGCTTTGCAGGAGCGGCGTGAAGGCTGCGCTGCTTCCGGCACGGTGGAGGATCTTGTATTTGCGAGCACCGGCAGCCCAAAGATTTTGCATTGTGGTCCGGTTTCCAATAATATTCAGCGTTCCTCCGAATGCAGCTTCATCAACATGCAGATAGTATGATGGAGCTGTTGTTGCATAGCCACCACTGATTTGGGGTGTTGTTGCAGGAATCAGGCCGACCGATCCTATGACAGGTCCTGCAACACCGGGAATAAGTGATGGAGTTTTCGCCAGCAGAATCGCATGCAGGTTTGAGAAGTTTGCATAAAAGCCGGATGGAAAATCAAAGGTGAATGCTGGATTGCTGGAGGCTACTCTCAATCCGAAATGCAATGCCGGATAAGGATACGTACCGAGGTCAGTAATGCCGATTTCGGCCAGAGGAATACGCAGTTCCCATATCCGATGCGCTCTGCGTGAATTGAGCGAAGGTCCAAATCCAGTGTTTGCGACAGCCGGGCTCGGCGTGTTGAGCAGGCCTGTCCACATACCCGGCCCAAGATAGTACTGACGACCGATACGAATGGGAAGCGTTGGATAAATTCCATAGTTGACATCCAGTCCTGGGGTGATGGCACCATTGCCGTTACAGTCAAAACTGAACCAGAAGTAATCCCCTACACCAGGATCAGCTCCAGTATCACCGACCATATCGAGCGCAATGTAAAGGAAGTTATTGTCATTCTTCACCATCATAATCCCTGCAGGGATTACCATTTTTCCTGCTCCGGCCCACTCAGTGGGTGATAGCAGACCATTTGCATTGATGGGGCTTGCTGCCCAAGTGCTTTTTACTGTGGCCATTGTTTTCTCCTTGGATAGTGTTTATTAAACCGGAAACTTCATCGAACTGAGGAACTCGCAGGTTCTCCTGGGATGGTATTTCAAGACAGCTCGTGGTTAGCGCGTTTGACAGGTAAAATGGAATTTTTACCGTACAAGAAGCTGCTGAAGTTCATCTCTGCCTGCTGGTAATGATGCGTAAAAGCATCGGTACCAATCTATTGTTGTAAGTTCTTTTATAGTTGTTACTACGGTTCCGACTACCACACCGCATTCCTTGTTCAAAAACAGGGATGGTGCTTTATCCGTTCCCATATTGTTGTTGACTTGCACTGAGTTTGCGTTTTTTTCAGCAAGTCGCAGGCGACGGAATGATTTTTTTCCGTGGTGGCCACTTGTTTGCCCCATCAGGTGTGGGCCAGACAAGTAGCGGGATTTTCTTTCAATAGTTTTGCATCATCTGGTAGAGAACCATCAGCCCGATGAGCAGGATGAGCGCCACAATACCAATACCGAAACGCAAGAACCTTTTGATCCAGCTCTTGCATCTTATTCTTTGAATCAGGTTGACAAGGGTTTGACGTCCCAACCATACAACGATGTCGAAGCAGAGGAGAGCCGCGCCTAAGTTTATTAACGCAGCTCCCAGTGTGGTCGTGTAGCCTGAGCTTCCGTTCAGGAAAACGCCCATCCCAATTACTATTGCAGATACCAGAACCACTATCTGCATCCAGTAGCCGAGAAGAACACTCCTCATGGTTTTAGGTGTTGAAAAATCCAGTAAACCAAGCAGAATCCAGTTGAGCTTTTTCAGGTAGCCAACTACTTTTTGTGTTCCTCCTTTTCCACCGTCAATCCTGTCGATCATTGACGAGAAAACTCCTGAGCTGCGACCAAGACGCCTCAAGTTTGGTTCGGGTTCAAAGTCTCTGTGAACATCGTAGGCGTTCATGAACTTTTGCTTCCATTCAGGTTCACCGTTTTCAGTTTTGTTGTGTCCAAAAATATCAATACTCTTTTTGATGGAGAGCAATCGTTGGTACTGCTCTTCATCTTTTGTAGAGGTGAATCGTGTCGAGTCAAGTTCGGCAAGCCACTCCTGCAGGGTCTCACTGATAATTATTTCCTGCGCTTTAATGATAAACTCTTTTCTTTTATTGTGATAGTCGGTATCGTCCCCGTTGTTTACTGCTGGTGACTGGTCGGGCAGCAACGCAGTGATAACTCTTTCAGCGGCATCCAGTCGACCCCACATGATATCGTTTCTGCGCCACTCCCTGTCAAGAAATCCTCCAAACGCACTGAGAGCGGTGCCTGCAAGTTTGGATCTCTTTTTTTCACTCTCATTCCACAGGCTGGGAGCATCTGCGGGACTTATCCTGAAAATATCGACAACATTTCCTTCACCATAGTCACCTCCGGCAAGTAACTGAAACGTTGTTGCATCATAGAGATCGTAGCCATAATCGTACATGAATCGGAATCGCCCGGCTATTTCAGGATAGTCTTTACCCAGCTTGCTGAACGCCTTTTGGAGTAATCCGGTTGCTTGTGTGGTGCCATGCTGATGATGTTGTTCCTTATCTGCAATAAAGTTATGCAGAGCATTCATCAATGCATCAAACCCGTTTTTGAATGTATTTTCTCCCGTGGAGAGGTTGTATTCCTGGCCGAAAAAAGCTTTTATTTTTTCGTAAAGAACATCAGGCGAGGTTTCGGAGGTGGAGTGAACTCCTGTGTTGTGCACTACTACCTCTTTGAGTTTTTGAAACAGATGATTCTCTTTTCCAAAGGAGCTCAACTGCTCCCTGAGCAGGTAGCAGGACTTGAGATTTATTCCTATCTCCTCATATAAATCATTGATGGCGGTCGTAAAGTCGTTACTCCATTTTTTATTGGAAACATTGATGCCGGTAGCTTTGTTGAGGAGCCCAAAGCAGAGGTACTCGACATTTTCATGAGCAATGGCTTTTTCAAGGGTTTTTCTGAAATAACTGAGTCTGCGGATTCTGAAATCGATATCGAATTCCCGGAAAAACATGTTTTCCGTTTTCATGTCGCCAGCATCGGACACGTCTCCCTTGACGGAGTGGTAATGTGCTGAGCGCCATTGCTTCAGATTCTCACGGATGTTTTGAAAAAGAGCAGAATTTTCATCCGCCATTCCTGCACTGGCAATCATCAATGCAAGCTGGTCAGTCAAGAGATCCAGTCTGGTATAATGATATGCAGGATAAGCATCACCCAGAGCTTCCTGCATACTGTTGAAATCTTTTTTTTCCGTGTCAGGACTCTCTCTCTTTGTTGGATTGACAAAATATTTCCAGAACTTTTTGACAGCACTTTCCTCAGGTGTAATCCTGTGTTCAGCAGATTCGGATATTGCCGCGATGGGTATCGAAAAAAGTTGTTCCGATAAGCCTCTGGAAATAGGTGTTGTAAAAAATTCCTGCTCTAAACGTCTCTTGAGATGTTCTCTATTGTGGTTGGTCAGTTTATCTTCAAGAATGTGGCGAACTTTTTTAATCCATTCGTTTCGTTTTTGTAAAGCCTTAAGCTCCTCGCGGATAGTTTCATAGCTCGGGAGGGTCAAGCCGAGAGAGAGGTTTTTTACAAAAGAGATCTCTTTTTTGCTTTCCGGGCCATCTTTCTGTTCAGGAGATGGGTCGATATAGAGCAGTTTCCGTTCAATCGGACAATCTGCCTGACGTGCATGAATGGCATTGATGGCGTGACCAAAAGGTCGGTTGTCGAGATAACCGCCATCTGAAAATTCCCTCTCATTCAGCGTAATTCCGTTGTGTTCACTCTCATCAGTACAGATGTATTTTTGAAAAAAACAGGATTTCCATTCATCGAGGTTTGATGCAAAAATCTCATAATCCTTGTAGTGGTTCTCTTTGAGGTACTTGAGTATCTCACTGATTTTTACCGGTTCAAAAGCGGGGGGGATCGAGGAGGTGCTGCGGGCAGCAAAGGCAAGCATGGGGTCGAAATCTCCGAGAAAGTGATTCAATGAGCTGTTCCGAATTGATGCCTCTTCACGATATCTGAAGGGGAAAACATGTTTGTGGATATGCTCATAAGCCTCTCCATCACTTAAGCGCACGGTGCTCTGTACGCCCCTCAGATCGGTGGCTGTGACAAACAGATCCATGGAAGAGATATGAGGCGTGGCGCCTGACTTTGCATCTTTCTCCATATCCTTGAATGCGCCGAGTAATTTGGCATACATTCTCTGGCTGTTGAAAAGGGAGCTCTTCGGCATCTTTGACGGGTAACGGTCGAGGTCTGATTCTCTGTCGTTGAGCAGCGTATCAATGTTTCCTTCATCAAGCCAGATTTTTTCAAGGACTTTGAGGTTATCAAGGCCACGAACAAGCCCTTTGGCCAGGCAGATGCCGTTTATTCCTCCGGCTGAGGTACCGGATATGATGTCAACAACAAATTTATGACCAAAGGCAGGGGTCAGCTCCGAAAGATATTCCGCAATCTCTTTATAGACCGAAGCTGTCCCTTTTTTTTCTGAATCGTTTGCAGTCGAAGAAACAAGACTCAGCAACTCCTGGGCAATACCGTTCATATAGATTGCCAGCGATATGCCTCCGTACATCACAACAGCAAAACGTATCTCTTTGGTTATGTTGTGAGAGTTGGATGATGTTTGAGTGCTCATGAGGCTTTAGATTAAAGTGTTAAGGAGATAAATGGGGACGTACGTTCCTGCACTGATTCCAATGCAGATGCATCCTTGATAATTTGAAGGTGCAGGGGAATCCGCACTTCAGGCATGAGGTGAGGCGGATAAAAACCAGCATCAAAAAGTTCATGGTTGATGGTTATGGCATCATCGTCCACCATTACCCGATACGCCACAACAAGCAGCGAGCCATACATTTCGACCTCCCTGTGGTAGATGCCTATAAGTTGATCAATGGTGCCATTGAGTGAAGTCTCCTCCATCAGTTCACGCAGACACCCTTCGTAAGGTTCTTCGCCTGCTTCAAGAAAGCCGCCCGGAAGAGCCCATTCATTGAGCGCAGGTTCGTGAGCTCGCTGAATCACAAGCAGCTCATTGTTTTTATTGACCGTATAGGCTACTGCGACAGGCAGAGGGTTGATATAGTGCACCCAGGAGCATGAGGGGCAGAACATTCGGTCGCGCCCATCAATCATGGCCTTGTCCAGTTTTGTAGTGCAGAGTGGACAGAATGAGTAGTGTCTCATGGTTGCATCAAGAAACTTTTTGCGGTAGCATTTGATTTATTGAAAAGAGAAGTAAAAAAAGAACACTTTCTACAACAGAATAAGTTTCATTCATGTCAATAGCAATTTTAAAAGAGGGTGTTCCGGCGCCACCCATTTCAGCCAAAGATCAGGATGGCAATGCTGTAACCCTTGAGGAGTATCGTGGCAGAAAGGTTGTGCTCTATTTTTATCCCAAAGATGATACTCCCGGATGTACCAGGGAGGCTTGTGCTTTTCGTGATAATTTGCCTAAATTTAACACCGTGGGGGCCGAGGTGCTTGGTGTCAGTGTTGATGACGAACGCAAGCATAAAAAATTTGCAGAGAAGTATAGTCTGCCCTTCAGGCTGGTTTCCGATCCCGACAAGTGTATTGTTGAAGCTTATGGCGTCTGGGGGCTGAAGAAATTTATGGGTCGTGAGTATATGGGTACCAGTCGCGTGACCTATCTTATTGATGAACAGGGCGTGATTGAACATGTGTGGCCGAAAGTCATTCCTGAAAAACATGCAGAGGAGTTACTCGATTATTTGCAGCAAAAAACCTGAAAGAAGATGATACTAAACGAATTTGAAAAGCTTAAGAGTGGCAACCTTCTGCTTGCTTCAGCCAATATGCTCGAATCAAATTTCAAGCGGACGGTTTTGATTATGTGTGAGCATAACGAGAAGGGCTCTTTGGGTTTTATTCTGAATCGTCCCCTGGAATTCAAGGTTAGTGAGGCTATTGCCGGCTTTGAAGAGATTGAAGAGGTGCTGCACAAGGGTGGGCCGGTGCAGGTCGATACGGTTCATTTCCTTCATTCCAGAGGTGATCTGATTGAGGATTCCCACGAGATTCTTCCCGGAGTATTCTGGGGAGGAGACAAGGATGAGTTGAGTTTTCTGCTCAACACCGGTGTCATGCTCCCTTCGGAAATTCGTTTTTTCCTTGGTTATGCAGGCTGGAGTGCCGGACAACTTGAGGCGGAGTTTGAGGAAGGTGCCTGGTACACGGCTGAAGCGACGAAGAGTATTGTTTTCGGTGATGTTTACGAGAGGATGTGGAGTCGCTCCGTGCGTTCAAAAGGAGGAGAGTATCAGCTTGTTGCCAACTCTCCTGAACTGCCGGGGTTGAACTGATCCTGTTTTGTGGGTAAGTGTAGTATTTCTATGCGTTTCTTATGAGGTGAAACATCTCTTGTGCTGTGAGTAGTTTCAAGTCCCGCAGGGGCGATATTTTGGTAGCACAGGGCGTAAGAGCCCTGAGAAATGAGTCTTGTTGTTGAAATTGCGCAATAAATTATCAGAGATCCTTGGATCTTGTGGAATTATTGTTGATCAATTTCCTGAAAAAGTATATATAGAGCATTGTTCTTTGTTACTCTGGGGATGACAGGCTTTCGACAGGGCAGGTGTAAGATGGAGTTGCACTCCGAGTTTCAGCATGGATGGACTCGTTAAAGAAGTCTATGCAACATTATATGCAGACGATTATTCGTATGCAATGGCTGCCTGATTAGCACAA
>CAIWUU010000146.1 GCA_903915955.1 uncultured Chlorobiaceae bacterium
CACAGGTCGAGCTTGTGCGCCAGTTCGTTGAGCTGCTGCGGATCACTCTCTTCGCCTTGCCGGGTTGTTTCGTAATAGGGCTTGAAGGAGAGACCGATCTCCTCCGGATCGTTCACAAAATCAAGCACAAAGGTGTTCTCCTTGCCGGGGCAGGTGCGGTTCAGACGTGAGAGGGTTTGCACTGCCTGAATGCCGGAGAGCCTTTTATCGACGATGGTGTGCAGCAGAGGCTGGTCAAAGCCGGTCTGGTACTTTTCAGCCACCAGCAGCACCTGAAACTCATTGGAGGCAAAGCGCTCCGGCAGCTCACTCTCCCTGATGCCGTGGTTCATCTGTGTTTCGCTGAACCTGATACCGGGATGGTCGTCAAGAGAGAGTTCACCCGAAAAGGCAACGAGAGTTTTGATGTCGTGGTATTTTTTCGCTTTCAGGTAGCTGTCGAACGCCAGTTTGTAGCGCACGGCATGTTCACGCGAGCCGGTCACTACCATCGCCTTCGCTTGCCCGCCGATCTTGTGGCGGGTGTGCGTGCGGAAATGCTCAACGATGATTTCAACCTTCTGCGTAATGTTGTAGTCGTGCAGATCAACATACCGGGCAAGCGCTCGTGCGGCCTTTCTTCTCGGCAGTTCGGGATCGTCCTCAACCGTCCGGATTAACTGATAGTATCGCTTGTAGCAGGTGTTCCCTTCCAGCACATCAAGAATGAACCCCTCTTCAATGGCCTGACGCATACTGTAGAGGTGGAACGGGGAGGCACCGTTTTCACCGGGCTCGTCAAAAATTGCAAGCGTTTTGAACTTCGGCGTGGCCGTAAAGGCGAAAAAGCTCAGATTCGGCTGTTTTGTCCGCTTTATTTGATCACGCAGCATGGAGCGTTTTGCCGCATCCGAGAGCGGTTCATCGTTCATGTCGAGAATCTGTTCGGCAATGGCCGACTCAATCCCTTCGCGGTTCAGAATCTTTTTCAGCTCCATGGCCGTTTCGCCACTCTGTGAGCTGTGCGCTTCATCAACAATGACGGCAAAGCGTCTGCCTGCTGTGGAGATGTCGATGCCCTGGCCCTTGTTCTCAAGCGTGGCAAGAGCCTGTGTGATAAAGGGAAACTTCTGGATGGTTGAAATGATGATCGGTACGCCATCGGCCAAAGCTCTGGCCAGTTGCTGCGTGTTCTCGTCAATTTTCTGCACCACACCCTGCTTGTGCTCAAACTGGAAAATGGTATCCTGCAACTGCTGGTCGAGCACCACCCGGTCGGTAATGACCACCACCGAATGGAAGATTTTTTCGTTCCGGGCATCGTGCAAGGTCGAAAGTCGGTGGGCAAGCCAGGCAATGGAGTTCGACTTTCCCGAACCGGCAGAGTGCTGGATCAGATAGTTGTGCCCTGACCGGTGTTGCCGTGCATGGTCGGCAAGTTTGCGCACCACATCAAGCTGATGGTAGCGGGGGAAAATCATGCTTTCGTGCCGAAGCTTCTTCAACCCTTTGGCGGTCGGAACAGTTTTCTCCTCAACCTGCAGGTGGAGAAAACGGCCCAGAATATCCATCAGACTCTCTTTCACCAGCACCTCTTTCCACAGGTAGGCTGTGCGCACATCACCCTCAACCGGTGGATTGCCTTTGGCGTTGTTGTTTCCCCGGTTGAAGGGAAGGAAGTAAGTCGCTCCCCGGTCAAGCTTGGTGGTCATGCAGACCTCTTCAGTATCGACCGCAAAATGCACAAGGCAGCGCTGCTTGAAGGCAAAGAGCAGCTCATTGGGGTCACGGTCGCAGTACTGCTGTTTGGCATGGAGCACATTCTGCCCGGTCAAGGCATTTTTCAGCTCTATCGTCATTACAGGCAAACCGTTCACCGCAAGCACCATGTCAGGGATGGCTCCACTCTCTGTTTCCAGTTGACGAATCACGGTCAGCCGGTTTTTGCTGAACCGCTCCAGCGCAAGCGGCTCCATGCCGGTATTTGGCTGAAAAAAGGCAATGCGAACGGTTTTGCCGAAACACTTGAACCCGCTTCGCAAAATGGAGAGCATTCCCTTGGTTCGCAGCTCCCGCACCAGGCTCTCAATCAGCACAGCTTTGGCATTCCCGTTGTTCAGCAGAGAGAATCGCTCCCAGAACTCCGGCTGGCTATCCTGAACGAAGGCCACCACCTCATCCGGAAAGAGCGCCAGCTTCTTGTCGTACGCCAGCGGGTCGCCCTTCTGGTAGCCGCCATGTTGCAGCAGGGATTGCTCTATGGAGTGCTCGAAGTTTGATTCCTTGTGCATGAAGGGTGTGTGGATTGAGATGTTTGAAAGC
>CAIWUU010000147.1 GCA_903915955.1 uncultured Chlorobiaceae bacterium
TGAGTGACCCCAACGGGATTCGAACCCGTGCTACCACCTTGAAAGGGTGATGACCTAACCACTAGTCGATGGGGCCTTCTATGGGTGAATGAGGGGACTCGAACCCCCGGCCTCCAGGGCCACAACCTGGCGCTCTAACCAACTGAGCTACAATCACCGTCTACAACTTACGGACTTTTACTTGTGCGCCCGACTGGACTCGAACCAGTAACCCTCAGCTTAGAAGGCTGATGCTCTATCCATTGAGCTACGGGCACAGCTTCCAATCGCCAAAACATTTTCCTGTCGGGGTGCCGAGACTCGAACTCGGGACCTCCTGCTCCCAAAGCAGGCACGCTACCAACTGCGCCACACCCCGTTCCTTAAGGCAAGGCCCAATATAGCACAAGAACAATAATTTCAAAATAGTAATTCTCGATTCACAGCCGTTTTTTCACAAAAAAATCCGCAATAATCTGCCTGAGCTCTCCATGAGCAATCATTTCAAGCGCCTGAGCCGGAGTCACAAGTCTGCGGCTGCGAACATGCATCTCCTCCCATTCGTCAAGCATAGTCTCAATAAAGAGTGGATAAACCTGAACTGAATACAGTTTACCAAACTTTCGATATTGGTAATTCCCGGTGGCTTGATGATGAACAACACCTATCAACCCCGCCTCTTCATAAGCCTCTTTCGCAGCCGAATCCGCTGGAGATAACCCTTTTTCAATATATCCCTTGGGAATAATCCATCTCTCCGACTTTCTGGAAGTAATAAGCACCAGCCTGTTGTCAAGAACAGGAATAACTCCAGACTGCCTTAAAACTCCTTTAATTCCGCATCCCATTAAACACATTTATTTATATTAGTCCCTCATTTGCTTCCAACCAGCGAGGGGCTCTTTTACTGCGAAAAAAATATGAATACCTTGAGCGCAAAATACAACTCATTTCCGTATTCTACAGCTATCTGTGCACAATTTGAATACTTAATTTTAATAAAATCTGTTTGTAAAGTTGGAAAAATGACCTATTGTATTTTTTTTTAAACCTAAACCCATGAGCACAACATGAAAGCAATTATTCCTGTTGCAGGTGTCGGCACCCGTTTACGCCCGCATACATTTTCACATCCCAAAGTATTGCTCAATGTGGCGGGGAAACCCATCATTGGCCACATTATGGATAAACTTATCGCAGCAGGAGTCGATGAGGCCATTGTTATTGTCGGCTACCTTGGCGACATGGTTGAAGAGTGGCTGCTGAAGCATTACGACATCAAATTCACCTTTGTCACCCAATCGGAACTCCTTGGACTCGCCCATGCTCTCTGGATGTGTAAACCCTTTATTGTCGATAATGAGCCGCTCTTTATCATACTCGGGGACACTATTTTTGATGTTGATCTCAAACCAGTACTGCAAAGCCCATATTCGACATTAGGAGTAAAAGAGGTTGAAGATCCAAGGCGATTTGGCGTTGCAGTAACTGAAGGCGAAAAAATTATGCGACTGGTAGAAAAGCCTGACACTCCTGTGAGCAACCTTGCCATTGTTGGTCTCTATTTCCTCCGTCAGTCCAAATCGCTCTTTACCTCAATTGACTATCTGATTGACCATGAAATAAAAACGAAGGGGGAATATCAACTCACTGATGCCCTGCAACTGATGATTGAGGGTGGGGAAATATTCACCACCTTTCCTGTGTCGGGATGGTATGACTGCGGTAAACCTGAAACACTGCTCTCCACGAATGAAATTCTTCTCCACGGCAATACTCAGACAAAAGAGTATCCAGGGTGTGTCATTATCGCCCCTGTCTTTATCGCTGATAATGCTATGCTGAAAAATGCAATTATTGGACCCAACACGACTATAGGCGAACACTCTGTCATCACTGATGCCATCATCAAGGATTCCATTATTGGTAATGACGCAAAGGTAGTCCATATCATGCTTAATCACTCCATCATAGGAAACAATGCTTCCATTACAGGCAATCCTCACGAAATCAGTGTCGGTGACTATTCTGAAATCTTGGTGGGATAAGAGAATTTTTGCATAGAAGATGGCGAATGGTTACATTTGTGCTTTATTTTTGCATTGGCATCCCCATTACCTATGGACACGGTGCCGCAAGCCACAGGAATTAAGTTCCTTGGGCTTGTCGGAAGTTTTCCGTGTCCAGGTTGTTTCCCCATGAAATCCTCTCACTGAAAACTTCCCACTGATCTCAATTATTCTAAGTGGTTACAGTTATTCGTCTAATTAAAAATTATTGAAACACATGTCACAAAAAAAGTATTTCTTTACCTCGGAATCAGTATCTGAGGGACATCCAGACAAGGTGGCCGATCAGATTTCCGATGCTATTCTTGATGATTTCCTTCGTCAGGATCCCAGTTCACGTGTTGCCTGTGAAACATTTGTCACAACCGGCCAGGTGATCGTTGGCGGCGAAGTTACCACAAAAGGAATTGTTGACGTCCAGAAAATCGCCCGTAAAGTTGTCAGCGAAATAGGGTACACTAAAGGTGAGTACATGTTTGAAGCCAACTCTTGCGGTGTCCTTTCAGCTCTGCACAGCCAGTCGGCTGATATCAATCGTGGTGTTGACCGCAAAGAAGAGATTGCAGATGAATTTGACCGTGTTGGCGCTGGTGATCAGGGCATGATGTTTGGTTATGCCTGCACAGAAACACCTGAACTGATGCCTGCGGCCATCCAGTTCGCACAGCAGCTTGTCAAAAAACTTGCCGAAATTCGCAAGGAGGGCAAAATAATGACCTACCTCCGTCCTGATGCAAAAAGCCAGGTTACCCTTGAGTATGAAAATGAGATCGTAAAACGTGTTGATGCAGTAGTTGTTTCAACCCAGCACGATCCTGAACCAGCAGGTGTAAGCGAAGCCGAGTGGCAGGCAGTGATCAAACGCGATATCATTGCGAATGTTGTCAAGGTTGTTATCCCGGCAAACTTGATTGATGCTCAAACCAAGTTCCATATCAATCCGACTGGTCGCTTTGAAATCGGTGGACCACACGGCGATACTGGTTTGACCGGTCGCAAGATCATTGTCGACACCTACGGTGGTGCAGCTCCTCACGGTGGCGGCGCATTCAGCGGTAAAGATCCCTCAAAGGTTGACCGCAGTGCAGCCTACGCAGCTCGCCATGTTGCCAAGAATATTGTAGCAGCAGGCCTTGCCGACAAATGCACCGTTCAGGTCTCTTATGCTATCGGTGTTGCCCGTCCGGTCTCTATCTATATCAACACACACGATACAACCAAGCATGGCCTCAATGATGCCCAGATCCAGGAAAAGGCTGAAGTAATCTTCGATCTTCGTCCGGCGGCAATCATCAAACGTTTCAGCCTCGACAAACCTCAAGGTTGGTGCTATCAGCAGACTGCGGCTTACGGTCACTTTGGTCGCGACATCTTCCCATGGGAAAAAACTGAAAAGGTTGCAGAGCTTAAAAAAGCACTCAATCTGGCCTGAACCATTATAAAATTCTTATAACCAGAAAAAACACAATGACAACAGGAGCGAAAGCGCTTGATTATAAAGTGGCAGATCTCTCTCTTGCCGAATGGGGACGCAAGGAGATAGAGGTCGCGGAGAAGGAGATGCCGGGTCTGATGGCCACCAGGCGGAAGTATGCAGGAAAATATCCGCTGAAAGGCGCTCGTATTTCCGGCTCCCTCCACATGACCATCCAGACAGCCGTGCTGATAGAGACCCTTGTGGATCTCGGCGCTGAGGTCCGGTGGGCAAGCTGCAACATCTTTTCAACCCAGGATCATGCTGCTGCCGCCATTGCAAAAACCGGTGTTCCGGTTTTTGCGTGGAAGGGCGAAACCCTTGAGGAGTACTGGTGGTGCACCCGCCAGATTCTTGAATTTGAAGGCGGCAAGGGGCCGAACCTTATCGTCGATGACGGTGGTGATGCCACTTTGATGATCATTCTCGGTTACAAAATCGAGAACAGTCCGGAGATGCTTGATAAAACTCCTGGAAATGCTGAAGAAAAAGCTCTTTATCAACAACTTAAAGAGGTTTTTGCAGAGGACAACCAGCGCTGGCACAAGGTTGCTGCTGAGATGAAAGGCGTTTCGGAAGAGACAACTACCGGCGTTCACCGACTCTACCAGATGATGGAAAAAGGCGAACTGCTTTTCCCTGCCATCAACGTCAACGATTCTGTTACCAAGTCGAAGTTTGACAATCTCTATGGTTGCCGGGAGTCTTTGGCTGACGGCATCAAGCGGGCAACTGATGTCATGGTTGCCGGTAAAGTTGTGGTTGTACTCGGTTATGGTGATGTGGGCAAAGGATCTGCCAGATCAATGCGCGCTTATGGCGCAAGGGTCATCGTCACTGAAATCGATCCGATCTGCGCACTGCAGGCAGCAATGGAAGGATACGAAGTCTCCACCATGGATGAAGCAGTCAAGGAGGGAAACATTTTTGTCACCACAACCGGCAACAAGGATGTGATCACCCTTGAACATATCAAGCAGATGAAAGATGAAGCGATTGTCTGCAACATCGGCCACTTCGACAACGAAATCCAGGTCGAGCAGCTCTATGCTTATAAAGGGGCAAAAAGACTCAATATCAAGCCACAGGTAGACAAGTATACGTTTGAAAATGGCAACTGCATCTATCTTCTTGCCGAAGGACGCCTTGTCAACCTTGGATGCGCAACCGGCCACCCGTCATTTGTGATGAGTAACTCCTTCACCAACCAGACGCTGGCACAGATCGAACTCTGGACAAAAGAGTATGAGGTTGGCGTCTACAGACTGCCAAAAGAGCTTGATGAAGAGGTTGCACGACTGCACCTTGAACAGCTCGGGGTAAAGCTCACCAGACTCACCAATGAGCAAGCTGAGTATATCGGCGTGCCGCTGGATGGGCCCTACAAACCTGACCATTACCGCTATTGATTTCAAAGGGTTATGGTACTCTCAATAAAAAAGGCAGCCTGGAAAGGCTGCCTTTTTTATTCTCTGTTCTGCTGGGGCGGCAGGATTCGAACCTGCGGATGTCGGCTCCAAAGGCCGATGCCTTACCACTTGGCGACGCCCCACTATTTACCATCAATAGATAAAGGCCGTAATATACACACAATAAGAGAAAATCACAAAAGGTTGTACGTTATGGCTCCTGCATAACTCTGCTGGTAACTCCTATGGCACAATCAGCTTCACTTTGACGGCACTCCATGGAACCGTATCTTCACCATGAGCTCTTTTCTTTTTTACCTCAATCACTCTCTCATGACAAAAATCAAAATCTGCGGAATAACCACTCTTGAGGATGCTCTTGACACCTGTCGTGCTGGTGCCGATGCTCTCGGGTTCAATTTCAGCGGCACGAGTCCACGGCAGATTACGCCCGTAGTGGCAAAAGCAATTATCGAAAAACTCCCACCCTTTCTACAGTCAGTCGGGATCTTCGTTGAACAAACAACAGAAGAGATCAATGCCATCTGCCTCCACTGCGGCCTGCAGGTAGCACAACTGCATAGCGATCTCTACAGCCCTGAACATGCTCGCGCCATCACGGAAGCAAAAGTCATCAAAGTATTTCGACCAAAAGAACATTTTTCAGTGCAGGAGGTTATTGATTTCGCTCATAATAGCGGCGTAACCACTTTTCTGTTCGACACTTATCGGAAAGAGATGGCAGGTGGAACTGGTGAGGGCATCAGCACTTCACTGGCAACCCATATCTTCAAACAACTGGGAAGTTCATACTATCCCATACTTGCCGGGGGATTGAACGAAACAAACGTCAGGGAGAAAATCCTGAGCACTCGACCCTACGGTGTCGATGCGGCAAGCGGAGTCGAGAGCAAGCCCGGATTCAAGGATCCTGAAAAAGTAAAGGCCTTTATCCGGGCTGTACATAAAATTCTCTCTTAAGTGCCACTATTAGCCTGAATATGCCGCAAGATAAGCTCCGACGCCACATCCGGCAGCTCAATTGTGATCAAATGTCCACATTCAGGCACACAGACGTAAATCCCCTTATGGGTAAGATCAACCAGCTTTTTTGTATTCTCAGCGGTCATAATGGAATCACCATCTCCTGCCACAAAAAGGATCGGCATATCAGCAGCCTTAACCATAACAGGCACTGAGTCTGTAGTGCTGAACGCAGTAATGTGGGAAGTAGTCTGCTCTATAGCCTCTGGAGCGCAAAGCCCGAGGCTTTTAAAGCCTATAAGAATATCATGAAGCATGACGGTATTCTTGGCAAGGACCAGCCGAGCAAAAATATAAGCAGGCAGCCACCATGTCAGTTTTCGTAAAAGACCATTGAAAACAAAAATAATCGTGTTCGTGGCAAATGCCTGAATAAATTCGCTGTTCGGGAGAAAACCAAAATTGAAAAAGGTCATTGATCGAATAAGACCTGGATGGGAGCATGCATAATCAAGAGCCACAAATGGACCAAAAGAAAATGCCGCAATATGAAATCTTTTGAGCCCAAGTTTCACAACCAGATCGTCAAGATCATGTGCAAAAAAATCAATATGATAATGGTTTTCCTGATCGTTGTCTGACCATCCATGTCCACGCATATCGTAGGCAATGGTACGAATTCCCTTGTTGTTGAGATATTTGATGACATGATGCCACCACATCCACCAGCAGTCCCAGCCATGAATCAGCACAACCGTCTCAGCAGCATCTCCGGGACCAGAATCATGATAGTGATGAACAACGCCGTTCAACTCGATGAAGCAACTTTTCTCCATCAATGATAGTTCATAAGTGGCCCGTTTGACAGCCCCGCTCTCCTTTGAATTTTGAAGATCAAGCAGTTCTTTTTTATAACGGACAAATTTTTGTGTCGGTGCCGGGGTCTGATATGCCATAACAGGTGTGAACTGAACAGGTGAATAGAGATACGGTCTCATCATTCCGATAGATATACAAAAAAAACATACCGTCACAGGCAAAAACAGTTTCCCGTCATTGCGTCATTGCACGCCCCCGTAAAAAAATCTTTTCACATTCGCGACGGATAATTTCCTGCTGTTCAAGAATCAATTCCGGAGCAACGGTAAAGTGGTTCAGCAACTGCGAAAAAATCTGGATGGATGTTTCAAATTTTTCAGTCACCACAACATCAGCGCCAGCTTTATAGAGTGCTGCCACATCATCAAGACTTCGCGCTCTGACAATAATAAAGGCTTTCTGATTGATCTCCCGAATCACGCCAATACTGTTCCGAATAGCTGTGGTATCAGAAATACCAAGCACAACCGCTCGAGCATGATCTATTCCAGCGCGAAAGAGTGCTTTTTTTTCAGTACAATCTCCATAGTAGATCGGTTCTCCCTTTCTTCTCATGACTTTTACGGTATCACGATCTATTTCAAGCACAGAATAGGAAATATTGGTTGCATGAAGCACAGCGGCAACATTCTGGCCGTTGACGCCAAACCCGATAATCGCCGCATGAATCTCCCCTGCACAAATAATGGTACTGTCAGACGGACGCAAAATAGAGTTGGAGGACTTCCTCGAAACCAGGGGGATAAACCCCAGCGCAGGAACCATTTGGTCGGCAACCCTGGGCGCAATGGCTATCATAGCCGGTGTAACAATCATGGTTACCACAATAATAGCAAGCATTGCCTGAAAAACCTCATGATTAATCACCCCGTTCTTGAGACCTGACTCTGCAAGCACAAAGGAGAACTCACCTATCTGCGCAAGCGCCATGCCAGCCATCATACTGACCCTCAGAGAATTTCCGAGAAAAATAGAAACCCCTGCCACAAGCATCCCTTTGACCAGTAAAACGACAAGGGCTATTGAGATGAAAAGCGGCAGATTGACCATTTTAACGTCAAGCAACAGACCGACAGAAATGAAGAAAATACTGCTGAAAGCTTCCCGAAAAGGGTCAATGGTGACGCTTATCTGGTGACTTTCATCGGTACTGGCAATAACCATACCTGCGACAAATGAACCAAGTGCAAGCGACAGGCCAGCAAGAGAGGTCAGCCAGGCTGCGCCAAAACAGATAACCAGAGCACCAATAACCAGCACATCTCTGGCTTGCAATGAAGAGATGAGGCGAACCATTTTAGGCATAAGGAGCTTCAAACCAACGAAAATGGCAACAGCAAAAAGCGCAATGACGCCAATCTTTTTAAATACTACATCAAAAGACGGTGCCGACTCTGGAGCTAAAAAGTTGATACCGATCATCAGTGGCACAATAGCCAAGTCCTGAAAAATCAGAATTCCAATGGCTATGCGAGCATGCGGCAAGGCAAGCTCGTCGCGGTCGGTCAGAATCTTCAGACAGATTGCTGTACTGCTGACCGAAAACGTAAAGCCCAAAAAAACAGCGGCTGAAGGGGTAATACCGTATCCAATAACATGCATGAACCAGTAGGCGAGAAAACTGATGACCAGCCCCGTGAGAAGAATCTGGACAATCCCGCCAACCAACACAATTTTTTTCAGTTTATTGAGTTCGTCAAGGGAAAATTCAAGGCCGATAGTAAACAGAAGCAGAACCACGCCCAGTTCAGCAAGCGTTGAAATCATTTTTTGGTCATAGACCGCCCCAAAACCTGACGGACCAAGAAGAATTCCTGTAAAAATAAGCCCAATGACCGGTGGAATCTTCAGACGCTGGAAAATCAGAATGATGGCTACTGCAAATGCTCCAATCAGCACCAGTTCACCAAGAAAATCAAGGTCATGCATAAAGCGAATTGTTAGTCAACAAAAAAAGCTGCTGCGGAGCAGACCACGCGCCAGATAATGCAATCTCGAACGCAAAAGAGCAGAGAGAAAAATGTAATTCTTTCTCTCTGCTGATATCTACCGTCCGCAATGATAAGCCAATTTCAAGAATTATTCACCGAATGAATTAAAGTATTTGAAAATGAAAACTAATTACGTTAAACTTGGCTTGTCAGTCAATGGTTGACTGGTCGCTATTCAGGTAATTTGTGCTTTTGGTTACCTGAAAAAGTTTCTCTTTCTATCAATGCATAAGTTTACTGAGATTTAAAATGAACATTTACATCGGCAATTTGGCTTACTCTGTTACTGAAGATGATCTTCGTGATGCCTTCTCGGAATTCGGACAGGTAGAGAGCGCAAGCATCATCAATGACAAATTCTCAGGCCGCTCCAAGGGGTTTGGATTTGTTGACATGCCAAATGACAGTGAAGCCCGTCAAGCCATCGAATCATTGAATGACAAGGATTTGAACGGTCGCACAATAAAAGTGAACGAAGCCAAGCCACGCGAAGAGAGACCTGCAAGAAGAGATCGCTATTAATCTCTTTTCCGCTTTTTTCCCTTTAAGCCAGATAGAATGAAAGTTCCATCTGGCTTTTTTTATGACACATCGCTCAAATTACCATGCCGATACAAGTCGTCTACATCACATCCGCGCTCCTTTTTATTGCCATAATACCCATCCTGCCTTCTGGATATTATGAGCTGCTGCGTATTGTTGCCTCAGGTACCTTCGCGTGGGGGGCATACAGAAACTTCAGCCAGAAAAAGCTGCTGTTGCCGCTGGTATACTCCCTTTTCGCAATAGTGTTCAATCCTGTCAGTGAAATCTCCCTTGCAAAAGAGATATGGATACCGATTGAGCTCCTTGCTGCCACCCTGCTCCTCGCAACAAAAGATCATATCGCAGAGTAAAGCAAAGCCGCATACGCCCCGTATTACCAAAAAGCCGTCCCTCTGGGGATTCGGCTGTCCAAGCAGCGCACCGCACACAGAAGAGAACCCGCCCAGAACTTACGACCCCCTTATTTTCAGAGCTTTACAAGCGTAATCCATAGGCGTTCGACGCTTGAAGAAAGCCTCTCATAGTGAATTTCCTCAGCGCCGCAGTCACGATATATCGGTGAACTGAACCTTCGCAAACCCAAAATCTTTAAAAAAAATATCGAGTTGTTACACCTGTACAAACTGCGATGCTTTAGCACCACAGATTGGGCAGATTTCCGGTGGTTTGACCAGTTCAATGTGACCACAGAGAGGGCAGAGCCATACCTCGGGTGCAGTTATATCCTGTCCATTTCTAACAGCTTCGAGCGCCTTTTTATAGAGTTCAGCATGAACCTGTTCAGCCTTGAGGGCAAAGGTAAACATCCTTTTTGCAGGGTGACCGTCAGCTTCAGCCTGCTCAAGCATCGGCGGATACATTTCGGTATGCTCAAAAGTCTCACCACCAATGGCCGCCTCCAGGTTTTCAACAGTTGAACCTATTCCGCCAAGAGCTTCAAAATGCCCTTCAGCATGAATGCGTTCAGCCTGCGCTGTTGTACGGAACAACTTGGCAACATTGCCAAATCCCGCTTTTTCTGCCTCTTTTGCAAAAGCAAGATACTTTTGAAATGCCTGACTCTCGCCTGCAAACGCCTCTTTCAGATTCTCTTTTGTTGTAGCCATAATCCCTCATTCTCCTGTTAATTTTTCAAGATGACCTTTTTAAACTCAATATACTCCAGTGAATTCACCTGGATCTTACTCTCCAGACAGAAAATCAACCCAAGTGCACGCCGACACTGAAATGTGCGATCGCGCTCATCTCCAAGATAAGGAGCACAACGCAACAAACACCACCATAAAAAACGGTTATCGCGTATTCATCCCTTTTTTGCCCCGAAAATGACGGCACATTGATATAGTAATGCAAAAAGATTATATAGAGAGCAGATCCAAGTCTGTTCTTGGCTGCTTGTTCATTTTTTGTCGCTCGCCATGTTCAAACCAAAACTCTTCTCCATTTTACCGGAACTTACCCCGGACCGGATAATGAAAGATGTCATTGCCGGAATCATGGTTGGCATTGTTGCCCTGCCACTGGCTATTGCTTTTGCCATCGCTTCCGGAGTTTCACCTGAAAAAGGGCTCATTACCGCAGTGGTCGGCGGCTTTCTTGTCTCTTTTCTTGGAGGAAGCCGGGTACAAATAGGAGGCCCAACGGGCGCTTTTATTGTGATCCTCTACGGAATCGTCCAGCAATATGGTATTAACGGTCTCATGCTGGCAACCATCATGTCGGGCGTAATCCTCATGATAATGGGTTTCGCCCAGTTCGGTTCACTCATCAAGTTTATCCCCTATCCAGTGATTGTTGGCTTTACCAGTGGTATTGCCGTCATTATTTTTTCCAGTCAAGTCAAGGATTTTCTCGGTCTTGATATCGCTGTTGTGCCTGCCGAATTTATTGACAAATGGACAGCTTACGCAAAAAACTTGCCAACATTCGACCTGCCAAGTTTCATGATCGGGACTCTTGCCCTTGCAATTATTCTCCTCTGGCCAAAAGTATCACGAAAAATTCCCGGTTCGCTCGTCGCGATTGTTGCAACAACCGTTCTTGTCGAGTACTTTCAGCTCGATGTTGCCACCATTGCATCCCGTTTCGGAGAGATCCCATCCACAATCCCGGCCCCCACTTTTCCTGCGTTCGATTTTGCCACCATCCAGCACCTCATCATGCCTGCAACCACTATTGCCCTGCTTGGCGCAATCGAGGCGCTGCTCTCCGCTGTTGTAGCGGATGGCATGATCGGCAGCCGACACAAATCAAATATGGAGCTGATTGCCCAGGGAGCAGCAAATATCATTACTCCTCTTTTTGGTGGCATCCCCGTTACTGGAGCAATCGCCCGAACAGCAACCAATGTCAAAAATGGCGGCAGAACTCCAATCGCAGGGATAGTTCACGCCATTACGCTGCTCCTGATCATGCTCCTTTTTGGAAAATGGGCCAAGCTCATTCCAATGCCTGCGTTGGCAGCAATTCTTATCATTGTTGCCTGGAACATGAGCGAGGTCAAGGTTTTCAGGCAACTTCTTAAAAGCCCGAGAAGCGACGTTATTGTCCTGCTCACCACATTCAGCCTTACGGTGCTCTTTGATCTGACACTCGCCATAGAGGTCGGAATGTTGCTCGCGGTCATTCTCTTTATGCAACGAATGGCTCAACTCTCCAACGTTGGAGTCATAACAAAAGAGCTTACTGACAGGGATGAAGAGGATGATCCAAACACCATTGTAACAAGAAAAGTACCTGATGGCGTAGAGGTCTTTGAAATAAACGGTCCTTTTTTCTTTGGAGCTGCCAGCAAATTCAGAGAGGCCATGCATATTGTTGAAAAAGCACCAAAAATCAGGATCATCAGAATGCGCAGTGTACTCTCGATTGACGCAACAGGCCTGAATATGATAAAGGAGTTACTCAGAGATTGTAAAAAAACAGAAACAAGGCTGATCCTCTCCGGCGTTCATGCCCAGCCGTTATTTGCTCTCCAGCAATATGGGCTCTACGACGATATCGGTGAGGAGCACATTTTTGGCAACATTGATGATGCTCTCGACCATGCACGAGAGACACTTGGATTGCCAAAGGTAGGTCGCCAGCAGAACTTTGTCCCTTCAGTACAGCGAGAGATAAAATAACAGTGACCAAAAGGTTAATGAAAGAGTAATGAAGCAATAACTGCTTATGAAAAGCTTAGAGAGGGAAGAGCAGTTGACTTATCAACACAAGCCTTCCCTCTACAACGACTCACACCGCCATAAAGCTTTACAGCTCCTTGCTGCTATAGGTACGAATGCTTGAAACCGCTTTCATATCATAATAGGTATTCACACTGACACCATCAGCCTCTGCGGCAACCCTCAGAAAAAGATCACTGATAAAGAGAACCGCATCCTCATAGATGCTCCCTTCGTTGATCTGCAGCTTGACCCCTTTCCGAATTTTTCGGGACATCGTACCGTGCAACGGAACCGAAGCATATTCCAGAACCTTTTCCCATGCCTGCAAATTGCTTTCTGCCACAGCAATACTCCTGATAATTAATTAATGTAAATAGAAAGTAGACGTTATTTATGATCAATAAATACATTATTTAAATTAATTATTTAGCTTTTTTAATTGTTTTACCTTACTATCATAAAAAGGAAGTGGTTCAGGAATCAAACTATAAGATCATGGCAACCGTACTTTTTTACGAAAAACCGGGATGCGGGAACAATACCCGACAAAAGGCTATGCTTGAGCTTTCCGGGCATAGTGTAGAAGCAGTCAATCTGCTTGAATACTCTTGGTCTAAAGAGGAGCTTGAAGAATTTCTTGGAGAAAAATCGGTAGCCGAATGCTTCAATCCCGCAGCACCAGCAATAAAATCAGGCAAAATCAACCCTCTTGAATTCACGAAAGAAGAGGCAATTGCTATTATGATACAGGAGCCATTATTGATAAAACGGCCACTCATGAAAATCGGCACCCTGCACATCCAGGGATTCGATATAACGACACTGAAAAACCTGATAAGCCTGGATCCTGTTCAAGGCGCAGAAGATGCGATAAAATCATTCAAAATGAGCGACATGAACTCATGCCCTCATAACAATAACAACAACTTTTCGTGTAAAAATCCGGAGCAGTGACCTATGGAAACATCATTACGTCCGCTTGGAGCCGTTATGCAGCTTCTTGAACAACTCGGCCATAAGGTCACGTATGCCTATGATGATCTGGTTTTTGTCAATGACAATGATTTTCTTCTTCAGTTCAGCAATACAGTTGCAACACTGAGCCTCTTCTTCAACAAAAGTTGCTCAAAGCAAAGTACAGACCAGGTTGAGCAGAGCATCATCCCCGCTGCGGATAAAATGGGACTCTCAATTGTCACAAAAGGTACGTACAGCATGACTGGGCTTGATGATGAAAATCTGCGGATAGAGTTTTTCAGTAACTGAATCCGTTTTGCTACATTACTCAGCCAAAATCGGGTTTCATCCTCTCGCGGAGGAATAAAACAGAATGTTTAACAATTGAGTAATGAAATATTCAGAGGCAAGACAGGGAAGAACCTTTGTTATCCGACTTGAAGATGGCGAGATAGTTCACACCGTTATTGAGCAGTTCGTCAAAGATCACGCTATCGAACGGGCTTCACTTTTTGCCGTCGGTGGGGCCGACAAGGGAAGCGTACTTGTTGTTGGCCCTGAAGAGAGCCGCATATTTCCTACCAACCCGATGACCCACGAACTGTACGATGCCCATGAAATTACAGGCACTGGTACAATTTTTCCGGATGATAACGGTAATCCTGTACTCCATGCCCACTTCGCCTGCGGCAGGGAAGAAAATACGGTTACCGGCTGCATCCGCACCGGGGTAAAGGTCTGGCAGGTGATGGAGATCATTCTGATTGAGCTGCTTGAGAACACCGCAACCCGTCAGCTTGATCCCTATACCGGCTTTAAACTGCTTATACCCTGAATCGTATATTACCGCCCTCTTCCTGGCCGTTCAGACCACCGTTTCGCCGTACTGGCTGCCGGTGGCTTCGGCCCGGGATGGCCTGAGTTCCCTCTCCCCTGCTGCTTTGGTGCCTTGACCGGATTGTGATCCATCAATGGAAAAGAGTTGTTGTCGATGACAGGAAATTTTTTGGCGATCAGTTTTTCAATATCGCGCAGATACTCCTTCTCTTCAGCATCGCAA
>CAIWUU010000148.1 GCA_903915955.1 uncultured Chlorobiaceae bacterium
TGAAGGGCGGAAAAGGGTGAAAGAGCAGGTGATGCGGATTGATTCTACCTATCCAGAAGTCCATTTTTCGTATAGTAATGATGCTGGTCAAGTAACGATGGTCAAGACGCAGGAGGAAGAGCTTTTTGGCTATGAATACAACAAAACGCCAGGTGGTGGTTTGTGAACTGATGACTATTAAAACAAATTTTTATAACCCAATCAATTGCATACATGACTAATTTCATTGAACATAAGGGTGATGCAGCAAGGACAGTAACCTGCCCGATCTGCAAGGAGTCATTTATCTGTGGTCTCTCCTCAACATGCTGGTGTGCCACCAGGAAGGTGCCTGCCGAAGTGAAAGAGTATCTTTCCGAACGTTACGAAACCTGCATTTGCAGCACTTGTCTTGACCGATTGATTGAGCAAGCCGGTACCGGTGAAAGCGCCTGATAATTTTTAATAGTAAATCAAGGAGGTAGGTCATGAAGAATTTATTGTGTTATCCGCTTTTCGTCATACTGATCGTTTCGATGCATACGGGAGGGGCCTTTGCTGCTGAAAAGCCTTCATTGGAAAAGGGGCGTCTGCTCTTCAACTCTCAATCACTTGCCGGGGCAACCTCCGGAAAAAGCTGTGCAGGATGCCATCCCGCAGGCGCAGGGTTGGAAAACGCCTGGAAGAACCAGAATCTTGCCGGACAGGTCAATACCTGTATTGCTGGTCCCTTGAAAGGCTTGAAACTCAGTGAAAATTCAATTGAAATGCAGTCGCTGATCATGTACATTAGGTCATTGAAACAGCAACACTAAAACAGGAATCATGCAGAAAGAGACCATTACGATACTCGGGTGCGGCTGGCTCGGGTTGCCGCTTGCACAGACTCTCGTCAAAGAGGGCTATGCAGTCAAGGGATCGACCACGACGGAGGATAAGCTTGAGATTTTGCAGGATGCAGGGGTGGAGCCATACCTGATATTCCTTGACCCTGAGGTAACCGGCGACGATGTCGTAGCTTTTCTCCAGAGCGATATTCTTATTGTCAATATTCCTCCGACAAGGCGTGAAGACATTGTTGAGTACCATATCGAGCAGTTTTCTTCACTGATTGACGCACTTGGTCAGTCGCCAGTGCGCTCCGTGCTGATGGTTAGCTCCACATCAGTCTATCCGGCGCTCAATCGGGAAGTTACTGAAGAGGATGCCGTTGATCCCGAATCCCCCTCCGGGCAGGCGCTGCTCCTTGTCGAAGAGATGCTGATGCAGGAGAGCGGATTTCAGACCACGGTACTGCGTTTTGGCGGGCTGGTTGGTTATGATCGTAACCCTGAAAAGTATCTCCCTGCATTGACAGTGGTGACGAATCCCGATCAGCCGATGAACCTTATCCATCGTGACGATTGCATCAAGATCATTACCGAGATTATTCGCTTGCAGCAGTGGGGCGAAGTGTTCAACGCCTGTAGTCCCAATCATATTTTGCGGCGCGACTATTACGGCAGAGCAGCCGAAGCGGCAGGAGTTCCACAACTCCCTCTGGCACCATCTGACGTACCAGCCCCTTTTAAAGTGGTGAACAGCGACAAGCTGGTGAGCGCTCTTTCTTACAGCTTTCTGCATCCGGATCCGATTGGGTGAGTGGGGGCAGGGCAGGAAACTTTTGAAGATGGTGTAAAAGATGTTATTGATATATTTACGTTCGGTTGAGAATGAACACGTTTGCATACAGAAAGAAAAGCTTTGCTATAGAGCTGAATCCTGTTTTTACATGCAAGTCCAATCTCTTCAAAAAAGTTGTAGCTAACTCTATTCAAATTCGGCATCGATAAAGGAGACAAAACTCATGGCTTCTGATCAATTAAAAAACCAAAGTGATTGGGCTGGTGTCGTGAAATGGGTGGTTTTGGGGGTGATTGCAATAACAGCCTTATTCTTGTTTAATGGAGAAATAAGGCACATTCTGGAGAGGACTGACAATATCGAGATCGGTGTACTCAAAATAAAGACCACTCAAACTCTTTTGGGCAAGGCTTCGGTTTCCAATGAGACAGTAAAAAGCAGTGAGGTTGTTGGAGAAGGGATTCAAGGCAGCACCTATGTCAATAAGCACTATAATTTTCAGATTGCCTGGTCGGCGGGAGGTGGTTGGAGTGCCAGCGACACGATGGGAAAATCCTTGATTCAGCAGTATGGATTTCCTCTCACGGTTGATATGCCATTGGTTATCATGAAGAATGAGATGGTTGGTAATTTTCGCCCGAATATCAACGTGGTTGTTGAAACAATCGGCAGCATGTCCACTCGTGATTATATCAACAGAAGCATTGATGAACTTCAGCAGCAGGGCTGGAAAATACTTACAAAGGATATCGATGAAGCAACACAGGGTGGTTTTATTTCACTTTACAATGATAGGTTAACATATAAACTATATCAGTTTCAAAGGATAGTAGTTGCAAACGGAAAGGGATATATAATAACCGCAAGCCAATTGCCGCCGGATAATTCATTGTCTCAGCAACTAAAAGATGAACTGTTAACCGTTCTTAACTCGTTCAGGTTAATTATATAAACGTACCTTTTAGAACTATCCATTAATTGCCCAAAGAGGTGATAATAGTGGTTTTTTTTCGTGAGCTTGGAGTTCTCCCTTATCGTATAACTTTTATTAATCAGTTGCTCGATTTTATCTGATCATCAATAGAGTTTTGATTGGGCAGTGTGTCAAGCAGAGTATGAATGTAAACTCCCGGGGATAAGGGTTAATGAAGTTATACAAAAACTTGGTACGTTGAAGACGTTGAACAACAAAAGCACAGCCTTTCTTCTTGCCGCCCCCTCAAGTGGTTCCGGTAAAACCACCATAACGCTTGCTCTCCTGAGGATGTTTGCCCAGCGGGGGCTTGTGGTGCAGCCATTCAAGTGCGGGCCGGATTATCTTGATACCCGTTTGCACACTATGGCTGCCTCTTTTGGCGGACGTGAGAGGGCAGGGATCAATCTTGATACCTTTATGGCTTCAAAGGAGCATGTGCAGGGGTTGTTCAACCGCTACTCATCGGATGCCGATGTTGCTGTGGTTGAGGGAGTTATGGGGCTTTTTGACGGAGCTGAAAAATCGGAGGGAAGCAGCGCCGAGATTGCCATGTTGCTTGGTATTCCCGTTATCATGGTCATCAACGCTCAAAGCATGGCCTATTCGGCAGCGCCGATGCTCTATGGTTTCCGGACGTTTGATCTCACGCTGAACCTTGCCGGGGTTATTTTTAACCAAGTCAATACTGCCTCTCATTACAGCTACCTTGAGGCGGCAGCTCGTGATGCCGGAGTTGAACCGCTGGGCTATGTGCCCCGCAGCGAAACTGTTGCCATCAGTGAGCGTCATCTCGGCCTTGACACCTCTGCCGGGTATGACCGGGAGGGAGTTATTGCCGCCATGGCAGAGCATGTTGCTAAAACTGTCAATGTTGACCGGTTGCTGGAGATTGCGCAGGTGGAGAGGCCTTGCACTTCTGTTATTCCCCCGTCAATGTCAAAGGGTAATAACGTTATTGCGGTAGCCCGCGATGAGGCGTTCAACTTTGTCTATCGTGAGAATCTTGACGTGCTGAACGACTATGGTCGCCTGGTGTTTTTCAGTCCCCTGCATGATGAACGTCTGCCTGAAGCAGCGATGCTTTACCTGGCGGGAGGCTACCCTGAACTCTATGCGGAACAGCTCTCGGCCAACAGTGCCATGCGTGAGCAAATCGCGGGGTATAGTCGCAATGGAGGGCGCATCTATGCCGAGTGCGGTGGCATGATGTACCTTGGGAAAACACTAACGCTCAAGGATGGTTCACTCTATCCCCTATGTGGCGCACTTGACCTTGAGACAACCATGCAGGAGTCGAGACTGACTCTTGGTTACAGGAAAGTGGTTCTCGATGGTTCCGCCGCAGAGCTGCGAGGCCACGAATTTCACTATTCACGCATCAGCCATCAGGGTGAGTTACAGAACATCGCCACCGTAAAAAACGCCAGGGGCGAACATGTTGCAACCCCCCTTTTCAGAAAAGACAACACCATAGCCTCATACATTCATCTCTACTGGGGTGAAACCCGCGAAGCTCCATCAGCTCTTTTCTCTCTTGCGACGGCATAACGCATTGATTCCTCTTGTGTTGGCTTGTGGCGCTCTTACAATATAAACTCCAAATCACATCCAGCCACTGCCGACTCCTCAACAAACCCGCTCAGCTTCCCAAGAAACTCAGCAAACCGTCCCGGATCAATGTCACGGAAATATGCCACCCCAACCGGCTGATCATGCCAGCCAAGCAGGATTGTTTCATGATGTTCCGGATCAATGGAGGTCAGGCGTTCATCTATGATCTTTTTCATGCTTCCAAGGCTGCTGTTATGCAGAAACGCTTCATCCCAACTGTCAAGCCCATTGTTGCTCTCCGAAATGAATGGCAGGCTGTTCAATAGCTCAGGCAGGCCGTAATGAAAAAATGCAGCGTAATTATGAGCATCAATCTCCAGAGATGCGTATGTGTTGTACGACCTATCCTGAAGCCGTACCCGATTTATGGTGCCGCTACGATATATTGACAGCTCACGGTGTATCAGGCTGTTGTCGTCGATAATGATGTGCTGAACCTTCATAACTCTGTATAATGATGAGTTGAACCTTTAATCTGAAGAGAGAGTTTTCTGTTGTTATGGAATTGGTTATAACATAGCTATCTTTAAAGAATTATTTTTTTGCTGTGTTCATATCGAGAGATGATACAACGCGGTATTCACAACAATTTTACTGACACTATATAGGTATGGAAGGAAATTTTTCGAATAGAGTACAGGATGTTATCCGTCTCAGCCGTGAGGAGGCCTTGCGGTTAGGTCATGATTACATCGGTGCGGAGCACCTGCTCCTTGGTCTTATCAGGGAGGGGGAGGGTATTGGTGCCAGAATATTAAAGAATCTCAAGATAGATCTCTTTGGTCTCAAGATGAAAATTGAGGAGAGTACGCAGCCACGGATTGGTGAAGCCCAGATGGGCAATGTTCCTCTTACCAAGCAGGCGGAGAAGGTGCTGAAAATCACCTATCTCGAAGCAAAAATCTGCAAGTCGAACGTTATCGGTACCGAGCATCTTCTGCTCTCTCTCATGAAAGGGGATGATAATATTGCCGCCCAGGTTCTTGAACAGTTGGGTGTGACCTACGATCTTGTCAGAGATGAACTCATGAGTATCTCCAGCAGTAAA
>CAIWUU010000149.1 GCA_903915955.1 uncultured Chlorobiaceae bacterium
GCTCTCGGAAATCTCGACAAAGCATTGACCTTTTTTGACGATGAAACCCGACTGTTTAAAGAACTCTATGAGGCTTATCCGCAAAATGTCTCCTTCAAAAACGGACTCGCTATCTCTTACTCTAAACTTGGAGAGACTCACTCCGCTCTCGGAAATCTCGACAAAGCATTGACCTTTTTTGACGATGAAACCCGACTGTTTAAAGAACTCTATGAGGCTTATCCGCAAAATGTCTCCTTCAAAAACGGACTCGCTATCTCTTATGCAAAGTTAGGCGTTTTCAACCGCAACAAACGCGGCGATGCGGCAAAAGCTCGCGGCTATTTTGAACTGGCAGAGGCGTTATGGGCTGAACTGGTAAAGAGCTATCCTGCCTATGCTGAATTTCAACGGAACTGGTCGAATATCAAATCGGATCTGAAAGCTTTGTAAGCCATGTTATTGATAATTCGACAGGCAGAGAAGGAATCAGACTTCGAGCACTCCATAGAGCAATCGCTGCTTCAGCATGGTGGCTACAGCAAGGGCGACTCGCTGGGTTACAACAAGAAGCTTGCGCTCTTTCCCGATGAGGTTGTGGCGTTCGTTCCGGATAGCTGTTAAAAGGCGGGATTGATAAAATATATTTTTACCTTTCTTCGGCTGGCAGGGAGCGGAAATTGATGGGCTTTGTACCATTCATGAACCATGTTGAACCGTATGACCAGCACAAGGGGGCACCGCAAACCAACATTCACCAAACCTGACGGATTGCTGTTTTTCAATCAAGACAATGGAGATGAGGATGTTGCAAAGTTATGAAGCCATCTATGAGCATGGGGCTATCACATGGTTGGGAGAGAAACCGTCGGTCAATCAGGTGCACATCATTGTAACGATTCTTGACGTGAAAGAGACAGCCACAGCTCCATTACAAACAAACAAACAACCATCACCCCTTATTGCCGGGAAAGGGAGCATACTGACAGACCTGACTCTACCCATATCAGCAGCAGATGAGTGGCCTGCCTCTCATGATCGTACTCGACACCCACATCTGGATTAACTGGATGATCCCAATTGACAAGATCGGAATTTTTTAAGCCGATAATTTCTGACCTTCGAAAGGCAACTTATTGAGAACCAACTCACTGAGATTCATTTTTTTATTGGCATTGTCAATATCCATACCCACTATAGTGCCCTCCTCGTCATAATCGAGAACAACCCCTTCTGATATTTCAACACTTTCCGAACTCTCTTTGTCTGAGAATTCGATATACAATGAGTCGGTATCCGGGTAATAATTAATTTTCATGTCTATATCTCCGATCTGGAAATGCATTATGTATCGTTACTTTATCATCAAGGGTGACGACGCGCAAAATCTTTCCATCAAGGTCATCTACTTTCCCCCAAAAACGATAGCGGTTCCCCTCCTGCGACTCTATTCGAAGTGGATTTTCAAGAACATCAATACACCACTCCTTTTTGATGTAAGCCCTTTTTCTCAAAACCTCGTTTTCAAAGTATGGCGTAAATTTATAGATAGTGGCCATCACTTCGTATTTTTTAAAAAAAGTAATCCCTTTACGCTACTATAGCAAGTTAGATAAACACCTCACGTTTTGCAAGTTCGGGAAATGAAGCGATGGACACTCCACCTGAATGAAATTGGCACGGTCAATCTCTCTACCTCCCATGAACAAGGAATCTGACTTTGAGCACCTGATGGGAATGAAAAATAGTCAGGAACTCTTCTGTTCATCTCTTTTGACAATCGGAAGAAGTGAGCGCAATGCCTCGTTGACAGAGTCGTGGTCATGGAAATATTTGGCCACATCAGTATCAATAACAACGACATTGGTTCCCTCGGAATATCTCGCTGTATACTTGCCCCTTACGCCTTTGCTGAAATCATACTCATCCAGCATGTCAGGATCATTCGTCATGACTTTCAGACCCAGAGGCTCGATAAACTCCTTCAGTAATATAATTCCGGGATGTGTTGCCACTCTGTTTGATGGTATCATGTTATTTTTTGCAGAAATTGGTTAGTGGTAATCAATAATCTGAACGTCGTATGAAGTGGCCCAAAATTCTTTATATCCCATGACTTGATCATTGGACTGACTTGTTGATATCATTTTCAGAGACCCGTTCTCTGAGAAATTCTTTTTTTACTTGTAAAATATAAGACGATCTTGAAAGAGAACGATCAACTTTCACTGAAAAGAACAAAATCCGGCCAAAACATCAACCCTGTTCACCCAA